>CAYTGC010000874.1:0-2014 GCA_964437195.1 uncultured Myxococcales bacterium
AGAGACGTCCAGTGTGACGTTTCCGTCGGACCGGTGTCAAGTGCCTTGCAGGGGCGTCTGGGCGTACGTTGGTCGGGGTGTCGGCTGCTCTAGCAGCTTGGTTAGAAATGCAAGCAAGGGGCGTAAGGCTGGGCTAAGGAGGGTTTGTTCCGACACCCAGCGATGATCTTGAAGGGACGCACTGATGGGCTTGCCTGGTTTGAGGAACGCCCCCAGGACCGCTACCATCGCTTTCTTCGCTCCCGCAGGCTTACAGATCTCTTCTCGCTCGTTTTTGTTTAGCTCGGTCAAAAACTCGCTTCGTCGATCGACCAGCTGCCGCGCTTCACCCAAGAGGCTCGGATAGACGTGCTGGGCGCAGTCGAGCAGCAGATCCTCTAGCGTTCCGTTTGCCTTGGGATGAGGCATGGAAAACACACCCACTTGTGGCGTGGTCGGTGAGATATCGCCAAGACCTACCGATTCGGGAATGCTGGGGAGTTCGGTGACCTTGGACTGCAGCTCCCGTCGCAGTGTTGCAAAGCGCTGCATCGGTGGCTCTGCATCGCTGTCTAAGAAGACACCGATGGCATCCAGCGAGAGCTGGGCGCGAAACAGGGGCTCTAGGTCGCGTTGAATGCGTGCGATCAGATTCGAGATCCCCTCGGCATTGCTGATCGCCAGCGACCACTCACTCGACTGAAAAAAGACGGGCGCTGGTACCGAGAGGCGGCTGATGTCCTCGATGACTTGCTTGCTCACTCGCCGCTTCATCGGCCAGCTGTAGTTACTCAGAAGCTCGGTCCAGCGAGCGTCCAACTGGGGGCGATCTTGGACCTGCGCAAAGCCAAGCTGCTTGGTGAGCAGTCGACCCAGGAACGTGACATCGTGAACACCCTCGGCAGCCAGGTATGCGCATTTCATCGGATGTCGATGCCTCCCTCGCGCAGGCTGCGTAGCTTGTCACCGGGATAGCGGCGGGCAGAGTGCTCGGTCGCGGTACGCCGCAGCCAGTATCCGACCAGCGAGGGCAGGCAAGACCGTCTCTCCGCGGCTTCAATCAGGGCGTCCACCGTCTCTAGGCTGTGGGTGGTGCAGATCACCTGTACGTTGCTGGCCTCTGCGCACAGCATCAGTTTGTCCAGCACATCGACGAGCAAGCTATTATGAATGCCGACTTCCAGTTCATCTAGCAGCAGCACCCCACCTCGAGCCTTCGACACCCCGAGCGCCAGCGCCAGCGCTGCCTGCATTCCCTGTCCAAACGTCGCCAGTGCTGGCATCCCGCGCGTCTTGTGTTGGACGAGGATGCGCCCGACAGTGCTGCGCTGAACTAGCTCAATGCCTTCGATCTGGTTATCAAACAGCCGAAGCATGTCGATCGCATCGGTCTTTCGTCCTTGCTCAATCGTCGTTCCAAGTAGATCGACCAGCCATGTTGACGAACAGCGTGCACTGGGCGAGACCAAAATAGATCGAGTCATTCTCGACTGCAGTCCGTTTTCGGGGAGTCGAGGAAATGGGCGATGACTGGCAAAGCGAAGCCCAAATCCCGAGGGGCTACCTGGACGCAAATCAGTCATAGTGGCGCGAACCTGGATCCTGATGTCCGGCGCACCGTTCGGTAGCAGCTCGCCTGAGTCTTCTGCTACCGCTTGTGCGCGAAAACCTCTGTGTCCCTCGGGAAACAGGCCAACTATGTTGATGGGATTACAGAGTGGCAGGCCATCCTCGAAGCTGAGGGGCATCGCATTCGGAAAGAGCTCCCACAGGGACTCAATAGGAACCCTCCTTGACAGGAAGTCACGGTGTTGCACCACACGCGACCACTGCGCGTGATCGGATGGGCGACACAGCAGGGCGGCGGCTTCGAGGACCGAGGTCTTGCCGGAGTTGTTGGCACCGACCAGGACGTTGAAGCGGCCCAGCTCGGGGAGCACAAGGGTGCGTACGCCCCGGTAGGCCTCGATGTTCAGATCGCGCAGCAGCATAGGTCGCTTCTAGCACCGAAGCTCGGCCCGGAGCCACTCGGATC
>CAYTGC010000875.1:0-2000 GCA_964437195.1 uncultured Myxococcales bacterium
TTTGCGGGCGTGGCCGCGGATTCCGCCTTCGGCTTGGTCACTTTCTCTCCCTCCGCTTTGAGCGCATCGCCGCGTTCATTGCGCGGCGGGTAAACACGAAGCCCGAAGACGCCTGGGCTAACGCGGACCAAATCAGCCGATGGCCGCTTGGCGTCAATCAGCAGTCGGGTCTCCATCATCGCCTCGGGGTCTCGTCCCACCACCGAGAGCAGGTTGTGCTTGATGGCCAGACGAGTCAGCTCCTTGACGTGGAGCGGCTTTCCCTCGCGGCGCAGAATTTGGACTGCTGCTTCTACGAACGTCATCGCAAGTTTTCCTAAAACAGCCGGTATTACCGATGCTGGTCACCCTCCGCTGCGGTACTTCCGTCGGAAAGCAGCCACCGCTAGGGCCATTTTGCGCACACCTACGCTCAAAGCCACACCGGCAGGTGAGAAGTGTTAGCCTTGCCGTCGGAAAGTTGTCAAGTGCGGACTTACATGTTCCGCCATGGCATCGTAGTCACCATGCTTCGAGATGCGAACGGTCGGGTCCGCGGGATGGTTTTCTTTGCGATTTTTTCGTCGCTGAGCGTGTGTACCGCTGTGCCTTTGGCTCACGCAGACGATGCGGTTTTGGCTCCGCTGCCATCTCCGGATGCACTGCTCAATGCGCCGTTTTTCGATCTGGCGGACAAGCCGGTCGCGCTGCGTAGCTCGCTTGGGAAAGTGGTGGTGGTGGTCCATCAAGACCGTCACAGCAGCGAGCAGAATCCGCAGCTCAAGGACAAGCTATCGGCGCTGGTTGCTCGCTTTCCGAAGGAACTGCAGGTCGTCGCGCTTGCCGACGTGGGCGGATACGACTTTTGGCCAGCCAAAGGGTATGTGAAGGACGCTCTTAGGTCGCTGGATTCGGGGGGCGGAGCGATCGTCGCCTGCGACTGGAAGGGGACAGTTCGCAAAGCGTACCGGTTGAAAACCAAACAGAGCGTCGTGTTTGTACTCGGGAAGTCGCTGGAACTGCTGCGGATGACGCACGGTCAGCTCTCGGCGTCGGAGACGGAGCAAGTCGTGCAGCAGATTGAAGTGGCGCTGGGAAAGTAACCGCCAGGGAAGCGAGCGGGCGAGGGCGCTAGAACGAGATGTTCAGGCCGATTTGTGAGCTGGGGTAGCCAAACTGAATGTTCATGCCGATCTTCTGCGTGAAGTGGAAGTTGGCACCAAGCTGAAATAGTGGGAATCCGCTCAAAAAGAACCCACCGTACGAGTCGCTCACGAACCACGGCCAGATGCCGAACCCGAGGTTGGCGTACACGCTGATCATCTCGATGAGATAGAAGCGCCACTGCAACATCGGGCCAATCGGTAGCGAGAAGAACCAATACGAGTTCCAGCCATTCCAGCCCGGATGGAACATTGTGTCGACGAAAAAGCCGAGGTAGACGGCATTGTTGATCGACGGGACGAAGCCGTTGTGCAAGATGGGGAACAGCATCGAGATGCCGGGGCCGACGGCATATGAACCGTAGAAGTAGTCACACGAGTAGTAACCCTTCCAGTTGCCGCATGCCGCGCCGCGGCCAAGATAGCCCAGGCCGTGATCGTAGTAGGCGCTGCCGTGGATGTTCAGCTCGATGGAGCGCTTGCCAGAAAACGGCCGATTGATAATCAGGTCCGCTTGGGCATCGCGTGGTGAAAGCAGCGACCCCGAGCCGACAAGCGAGAACAGGATTGCGAGGGTGCAAAGAAAGTTCCGTAGTCTCATCGAACGTACTCCTCCTGCCGGGCTATGCGCTGTAATGCTACCGGGTCACTCCACTTTAG
This sequence comes from uncultured Myxococcales bacterium, assembly GCA_964437195.1. GTDB lineage: Bacteria > Myxococcota_A > Polyangia > Palsa-1104 > JAEUJZ01 > JAEUKA01. Next base: position 1,803 of record CAYTGC010000875.1, read on the forward strand.
TTGATGGTGGGCGCGACCGACAAATCTTTCGTTCGTCGAGCCAAAGATTTTGCGCTTGCAGCAGTGGCAAAGCCCGTGTAGGAATGCGTTTCGTTTTTGAGTACGGGCATTTAGCTCAGCTGGATAGAGCGTTGGCCTCCGAAGCCAAAGGTCGCAGGTTCGAATCCTGCAATGCCCACCGAAGCGGGGGAACGTGAA
>CAYTGC010000876.1:0-1999 GCA_964437195.1 uncultured Myxococcales bacterium
ACAAACTTTCGATCCTCCATCGAGCGCCAGGAAGACCACGCGACCGATGTCGGCTCGACTGACAATTGCGGGTGCGCTTTCAGCGTGCCGAGGTATTGTGAGCCCCGCCATGGCTGACGACCTACCCGATAGCATCGAGCCACCATCCATGAGCCCGCTGCTCGTCCTGCCCATCCGCTTCTGCTCATCGTGGAAGATCGCCTGCGCGATCGTTCGCGCGCAATCGTCGCAAGCAGCCGACGTCGCTGCACTTCACGCCGTGCTCCTCGGGCGGGGGAACGATCAGGATACCATCGCCGCGATGTTGGGAGTGGTGCGGTGGGCGAAGGCGGTGTTAAACCCGGTAGATGGAGGTACTGCCGAGAGCGGAGGTGTCGTGCACCAGGTCGTCGGCGATCGCGATGATGTCGAGCTGGCGATGGAGATCGCCGCAGGTCGACAGCACTCCGAATCGATCGAGCAGGCCCGAGCGGCGCTTGCCTGTGTGCGATGAGGCTCCGATGTCAGCTCGGGTTGGACTTCTCATCGGGATCCTCTGGCATGCTGGCGTTATCCAGCGGCGCAGCAATATCCAGCTCGGCAAGGTCCATCGCGTAAAGGGGAGATCTGTCTTCGGCGTTGACATCGGCGGTCACAAAGCTGGTTTACCCGCTGCTGGATTCTGCGCGGGAAGCGGCTTTCTGGCCGCGCCTTGTCGATTCTTGGGTTCCGCTCCGAGTGAAAGCGGCTTGCCCTCGGCATCGGGCAGCTTGGCCCGCATCAGCGCCGCGAGCGTGGGGGCGACATCGCGCAGATCGATCTCTCCCAGCGAGCGTCCGGCCATGATTCCCGGGCCGACGATGAAAAAGGCAGAGTTCATCTCGGTGAGCGTGGGGGCGTACCCGTGCGCGCCACCCGGTTTGGCCTGCGCCAAAAGAGGCGGCGTCGACCCCCCCAGCATTCGATAGCCAGGCTTTAGGGTGACCAAGAACGCCGCGTTGGGATTGCCGCCGCGCTTCCGGATCTCCGCCTCTTCGATCACTTCGTCGATGCCATATTGCGGATCGGCGGCCAGCGCAGTCAGGACCTCGCGCACCTTGGCCCGCGACGCTTCGTCCTTCGGATCATTCAGGATGACGGCTCCGCTGCCATACGTCAGAGAGGTCGAGGCCCGCCACGCCGTGACATTGTTGTCCTTGTCATAGTCGATAAGTCCCGCTTGCCGCAGCGCAAACCGAAGCTTCAGATCCTTGTCCGCGCTGATGAAGCCGTGATCAGACACCACGCAGATGACCGCACGCTTTGCTGCGGTGCGTTCTGCCGCGGCGCGCAGCGTGCCCACAGCCGTGTCGATGCGCTCCAAGACCGCGTGCATCTCGGGGCTCAGCGGGGCCGTCTCGTGCTGTACCGAGTCCAGCCCCGACAGGTACACTGTCATGAACCCGGGGCGCCTGGTCGTCAGCAGTCGCTCGGCGTACTCGACAAAGCGCTCGTCGTTGCCGATCAAGTCGTCTTTGGTGTCGGGAAACGGACGCTGGGTCTCTTGTTCCAGCTTCGCGGCCAACCCCGGTGTCGATAGCAGCCGGTACAGCTTCAGATCTTCTTCCCCGCCATAGAAGTAGATGTGGGGGAGATTCCAGGTGATCGGAGCCCCCACGCTGAGCGGCCAGCGCACGTTCGCCGTGGTCAGACCCGCCTTCGCCGCAGCCTGCCACAGCGTCGGAACCTTGAAGTTTTCAAAGTACCAGTTCCAGCGCAAGCCGAACTTACCCAACGGATCAAAGGGCGTATTGGCATAGATGCCGTGCTTCTGGGGCGAAGTACCGGTCATCAGCGTGGCGTGACTGGGAAACGTGAGCGTAGGAAGGACGCCGCGGACCCCGGTGGCAAAGGCTCCCTCCGCTTGCAGTCTACGCAGGTTGGGAATCTTCAGACCGTGCTTGTCCGCCTCCAGCACGTAGTCGGGTCGCAGCCCATCGATCGAAATCAGCAGCACCGAAGGCCGCGCCGGAGCTGCAGA
>CAYTGC010000877.1:0-1998 GCA_964437195.1 uncultured Myxococcales bacterium
CGACTCATCGGTGTCTCCTATCGCTGGTCCCCCCAGCACAAAAGAGGATAGGAGAAGTCTTGGCGCAGGCTCTTACATCGCGAAAGGATTGCGCAGACCGTCGTCGCCAGTTTTGGCTGGCTTGGCGGGAGGTGCACCTGGCTTGGCATCGGTACCCGGCTTGGCGCCAGGGACGACACCTTTCGCATCGGTCCCTGGTTTGGCATCGCCAACCGCTGCTTTTGCGTCAGGGCCAGTCGGTGTCTTCACATCGCCAGCCTTCGCTGCCTCGGTCGCAGTGGCTGGCGTCGCGGGGGCAGCTGGTCTTGTCCAAATGCTCTGTTTCGGCGGCATGGTCGCCGGTTCGCTCAGCAGGCGCAGCGGTGGATAGACCGTTTTGCTGTCTCGCACAGCCGGCTTGAGCACTGGAACTGTATCCGACGGGAGTGGCGCCGATTTGCTGTCGGTGGCCACTCGCTGCGGTTCCGGCTGACCCGGTGTCGGTTTGCTGTCCATCATCGGGGGCGGTTGGCGTGGGTCCGGGTTCGTAACCGTACCCATCACGGGCTGAGTCGGGGTGCCTTGCTGGCTGCGCAGGATCAGCAGCGTGCCGAGCGAGCCGATCAGTCCCGACAGAATCGCCGTCAGTCCCAGCGCTGTGGCCATCTGGCTCCGCGACAGCGTGTAGTCATGCGGCGAGTGCCCCGGAACCGGTTGAATCACCGGCGTCACCAGCACGGGCATCGACGTCGATAGCATCGCCGGCGCCATCTGCGGATTGGTGTAGACGCCGCTCATGTCTGGCCGCATCGCCACCGGCGTCATCTGCGGATTGGTATAGGGACCACTTACCTCGGGACGAATCGCCGCCGGTGCCATCTGCGGATTGGTGTACGACGGCACCATGTTCGGTTGCATCAGGTGCGGTGGGAGCTGTGCCTGCGGTGGGAGCTGCGCTGGATTGAAGACTCCACTGGGGTCACGCGGCGGTGGAACGGACTTGGGGGCACCGTAGCTTGCCGACTGATCGGGATTGCTGACTGCGCTTGGCTTTCGCACCGGGGTGACCGAGCTATCCGAGACGACGTGCCTGCCGGACGGACCTGGTGACATCTGCGAGGGAATTGCAGAGTCTTTCCCCATCCCACTCGCGATGCTGTCGACTTCACCTTCGGCAGGACTTGTCTGCGCGATCGTCTGAACCTGCTGAATGACGGCGAGTGCTCGCGTCGCCCGGGTTGCCCGTGCCAGGTTGGCCGCTCGGGCTGCTTGTGCCGCTCGGGCCCGATCTTCTGCCTCGCGGATTTGCCTCGTCAGCGCTTCCTCTCGCTCGCGAGCTTCTTGGGCAGCCGCGATGATCTCCGCAAATTCTGACGCAGAGCGCATGCGCGACTCTTCAGCTGCCTCGGCGGCTTGTTGGGCAGCCTGTGCCGCCCTCGACTGGGCTTCCGCGTCTTCTGCGGCTTTTTTCGCTGCGGCTTCTGCTGCCGCCGCTTCCGCCTGCGCCTTTGCTGCCGCTTCCGCCGCTTGTTTTAGCGCAGCCGGAACCGGAGGCGGCTTCCTCGGTGCATCGAAGATCTCGTCAATCTCGTCCTCGAGTAGCTCGGCTGGCTCCTCGACCTGTGACGCGGCCTGCGCTTTTTGGGCTTCGGCTGCGAGTCGTGCGGCTTCTTCCGCCTGGCGCTTGGCCTCTTCAGCGGCCCGCTGCGCCGCTTCGACTTCGGCCTGTTTCTTGAGTCGAAGTTGTTCGGCTTCTTCGGCGACTCGACGGGCCTCTGCCTCGCGCTCCGCCTTCTGTCGGACGCGCTCTGCCCGCTCTGCCTCAATCCGCTCTTTTTCGCGCAGCTCCGCTTGGAGCTTTTCGGCAGCCACTCGAGCCGCTTCCGCCGCTTCCGCTTCTTTTCGCTCTCGCTCTGCTTCCTCGGCGGCTTTGCGCTCCGCTTCGATTCGTTCTGCTTCCAGTCGCTTGGCCTGCCGGGCCGCTTCTTCGAGCAGTTCTTTTTGTTCGGCAGCGGTCGG
>CAYTGC010000878.1:0-1998 GCA_964437195.1 uncultured Myxococcales bacterium
TGATCACGACTGGCGTGGAGGAGCGAGACACGCACCTCAAGGGTCCGGAGTTCTTTGATGCGGCCAAGTATCCCACCATCACGTTTGCTTCCACAGAGGTGCGTCGAGCGAGCGCCACATCGTATTCAGTGATGGGCAACTTGACGATGCACGGCGTGACCAAACCGGTAACGCTGGCCGTTTCTGCCTCTCCCCCGTTCAACCATGCCGGGGGCATACGTCGCGGCATCGAAGCCACCACAACGGTCAACCGGAAGGACTTCGGACTGCGCTGGGAATTCCCAGGAGAAGGGCCCGGTGTCGTCGTGGGAGACCATGTGCAAATCACCATCAATGCTGAGCTTGTGCTTCTGCCGTAACCGGGTCCGGGTGACGGACTCCCAGAATCGACGATCCTTGCGCCTCTTCCTTTCCGTTTGTGTGCTGCTGCTGGCGGGACTTGGGTGCAACCGCAAGCAGCAGCCAGCACCACCCGCGCCGTCGGTGGCGCATGCTCTGTCTGTGGCCGCGGAGTCTGGACAGACGATTCGAGGCGAGATCGCAGGCGTGCGTTACCTTGAGTACATGACGGGTGGGGCGCGACCGGACGATCGGGTGCCAATGATCGTTGCGCTGCATCCCATGGGAGGCGATCCAGAGGACTTCCTTCCGCTGCTCCTCCGCTATCACCGCCGTGCCCGGCTCATCCTCCCTTACGGACACCCAAGTGGTGGCATGTACATTTGGTACGACTCCGTTGCTGAAGACGTCGCCGCACCGCTGGTTGCACGGGAAGCAGATCGACTCGCCGCCGTGCTCGCAGCCCTTTTGTCTGCGCGTCCCACCGTCGGAAAGCCCCTGGTCACTGGTTTCTCGCAGGGAGGCATCATGACCTTCGCCCTGGCGGTTACACACCCGGATTCACTGGCCGCAGCCTTTCCCGTGGGCGGACTGCTCCCGTCATCGCTCTACCCATCGAAGGCCATCGTGTCGATGCCTCGCCCAATGAAACTCCCTCCGGTTTCGGCCTTCCACGGCGCGGCGGACCTGGCGGTGCCGACACGTAGCGCACGCGCCTCGATCGCCGAGCTGCGGCGGGCCGGCTACACCGCGGATCTACGTGAGTACGCAGGGGTCGGTCACGATGTTTCCGATGCGGAACAGAACGATCTCTTGAATTTGATCGGGCGCGTCGCGGATTCTCTTGGGGTCACAGCACCGACGGAATGAAGCGACCGGGCACGCTTGGGAGATGATGGTTTTCAGCGCCGGGAAGGACGCGCATCAGCTGCATGGGAATGCATCGCGCGGAAACTAGACCGATCTGTCTATTCGCTTCCGGGTTCACAGAAGAACGCTTCCTTCGATGCAGTTGACCGTAGAACCGCCGACCCAGACTTGGCCGCTGTCGTCGCGCTCGACATATACAAGTCCGGATCGATGAAGCGCAGTACCTTGGCGTGCAACATAGCGGGAAGGCGCGAGCCCTGCTTCGATGAGCCACTGTCCTATCGCGGCATTCAGGCTGCCGGTGACTGGATCTTCTGCGATGCCGCCCCCCGCGCCAGGAAAGAACGCGCGGACTTCAAAAGCACACTCTTGTTGTGGCGGCTGCGCACCGATCACGCCAACTTTTCCGCGCGGACCCACCACCCCGACATCAAGTCCGGCGAGTACCGCAGCGTCGGGGCGAATCGACAGAACTTGTTCAGCAGACCGCAACATCACGCCGCGCCAGTTCGGTCCGTTGTCGCACCATGCATGATGCAAAATATCGGCTCGTGGAATTCCCAGACCGCGTGCAATCCGATCCACATCTTCGGGCGGAAGTGGACCTTGCTTGCGCAGCGGAGGCGCAGCAAACGACAGCCGCTCACCATCGCGGCGAATCTTGACGAGTCCAACTTCACACTGCTGCACCACGTAGTCGCGCTGAGGTCTTCCACCAGACAGAAGCCAGACATGACAAGTACCCAGCGTCGGATGACCAGCAAACGGAAGCTCGCGACCGGGACAGAA
>CAYTGC010000879.1:0-1997 GCA_964437195.1 uncultured Myxococcales bacterium
AGCACCGGCCACGAGGGCTTGACTAGGCGGCATAACCGTGTATCCTGTCCATGACTTGTGACATCCAGGTCGGAGGATCTATTAAGTATGAAGCGCCGTCTAGCCGCGTGGTTTTCGTTTTGTTCCCTCGGCCTCGCCCTCATGCTATCGGGGTGCACCGATAACCAGATCGGCCGAGCCTGCAACAATCCGCTCGCATCGAAGGTCACCAGTGGCGTTACCTTCGTGAATCCTGCTCCTGATTGTCCGACCCGCCTTTGCATGATCACGCCGAAGGTGACGGACAACACCAATGCACTCGCCAAGCAAGATCACCGCTCCAACGAGCTGGCGATTTGCACTGCGGAGTGCAACACCGACGACGATTGTGGCAGCCCGTACGAAAACGACAACCGCTGCGGCAAGTACGTGTGTGCCGTGGCCTCGGTCGTTCCCGATCCGACCGGCGAGACGTTCTGCTGCAAGAAGCTGTGTATGTGCGATGCAGATCGCCAGAAGGGCTTCAACGTCGACGGAAACGGCGCCAGCTTGCCCAAGGACTCTTTCGGAGTGCCGATCCCTCCTGCATGTCAGGACCCGGCGACCGCCTGCAAGCTCTAGCCTAACGGGCCGCGCGGCCGGGCTTGTCGCCCATCGCTTGTGCGGCCGAGAACTACCCCTCCCACTTTATTCATTGTCCTTTGCTCGCCCGCAGGCATCCTTGGGCAGCCGTCTGCCATTCACCACGGTCCAAACTGTTCAAGCAGCGCCGCGCTTAACCCATTGGCCTCGACAATCCGCGAATACAGCGCGGCAGATGGACGAGGCGTCCGCTGAAACTTGTTTTGATAGTCGACCTTCGTCAACCCAAAGCGCGCGGTGAAACCCTCGGCCCATTCGAAGTTGTCGAGCAGCGACCAGTGAAAATAGCCACGAATGTTGGCCCCAGCCTTCTGCGCAAGGTACATCTCGCGGACGTGCTCGACGAGCAGGCGCTGTCGGTCGGTGTCCTGGTCTTTCGAGTCCGCCGTGCCGTTTTCCAGCACATAGAGCGGCAACCGATACCGATCGTGGGCCTTCAACAGTGCCAGACGAAATCCCTCGGGATACGATGCCCAGCCGAGTTCATTCGGCTTGTCCTCGGCCCTGTGCTCTGGATCGTGCATCAGCACGTCGAACTTCGTCGGATGCAGCAAGTGACTCTTCACATAAAAGCGTCCGTAGTAGTTCAGACCGACGAAGTCCTGCGTCCCAACCAGTCCAGGTATCGTCTGCTCCACGTTCATCACCTTCGAGCGGAGCACCCCCGTATACAGCGCGTCGAGAAAATCCCACACAAACGCTTGCTCGATGATTTGTGCCGTCAGACGGTCTAGCGGATGGTGATTTCGCAGGGGTTGAAACGACCGGACGTGCTGCGCGATGCCAACTTGAACGGTCTTTCCTCGACGGGCCGCGTCTTCTTTGAGCAGTCGATAGGCCAGCGCATGGGCACGCAGAAGCTGACCCAAGACGGGCACCAGCGCCGGAGGCCCACTCCTTTTTTCCAGCGGAGGGAATGTCCCGTCGAGATACCCCGCATAGGCGTAGACCATCGGTTCGTTCAAGGTGCACCACAGATCCGCCCGTCCGCCAAAGTGTTTGACCACCGCAGCGACGAAGCGCTCAAAGTGCAGCAGCGCGTCATCACGCTCCCAGCCTCGCTTGCCCGCACTTTCCTGCCAAAACCACGATGGACTCACGAAGTGAAACAGCGTCACCGCAGGCTTTAGCTTGTGACGATCCAGCGAATCGAAGATCTGCTGATAGTAGGCAATGCCCGCCGGATCGGGCTCGGTCATGTCGGGCCGAGGAAAGAGCCGACTCCACGAAATCGAAAACCGATACGAGTTGTGTTTCATCGCCGCTGCCATCGCGAGGTCGGCGTCGATGCGGGCGTCAAAGTCCGTCTTTTTGGCGCGAACTTCCGGGGAAAAATCGGCCAGCCTGTGGATATGTCCAGGTTTCGCCTGTCCGGG
>CAYTGC010000880.1:0-1989 GCA_964437195.1 uncultured Myxococcales bacterium
GTCGCCATCTTGGACCCCAGCGGTCCACGCAGCTATGGCCCCCTTATCATCGCGCAGCCCATGCTCCTGGGCACGCGCTCACCGCATCAGACCTTGGTCCTGGATGTCGATCGCGATGGCAATCGCGACTTGGTGGTCGCGCTTAGCAACGCGCGTTCGCTGGTCGGCACCACATCGGGCGCAATCTTGTGGTGGCGCGGCGCCGGGGCAACTTGGCAGCTCAGCAACCTCGCAACCGACATCCCCATGTCCGTCAACATCGGCAACGCCCTATCTCCGTTGGCCATGCAGCCCTGGGAAGGTCCGACGGGAACCGAGCCAGGTGGCTTGGCTGTTGCCGCGTACAACAGCGCCTCTTCACGCGCCGAGCTACACCTTTTGAACAACCTCGGCGCGGCAACCCCCGCCACCGTATCCATGCTGCCCCTCGGTGGAACCCCTCTGCAGCTGCTTGCCGGAGACTTCAACGGAGACGGCAAGCGCGATCTGTTGGCAACGCTGCCTCTAGCCAACGATCGCCGCACGTCCCAGCGTCGGGTCGAGCTGTTTACGAACACCGCAAACGGCAGCGCACCCATGGCTCTTGAACTCTCACAAGCCATCGGCACTGCGGTTGCGATGGATCTGTTCACCGACCGTCGAGACGACCTTGTGCTGCAGACCAGCAAAGACGGATCGGCACAGCTCGCCGTCCTGCCTTCGCGCACGGTCACCCCTCATCTGACGCAGCCTACGTACGCCATGCAGGCGCGTGGTGCTGGTGTGCCACTTCTGGTCGCTGGCGACCTCGATCGCGACGGCAAACCCGACTTGGTCAGCTTGACCACGGGCACTCTCGACTACACAAGCTCGTTCACCGGCCAGCTCGACGTGTATTTCGGACGCTAGCTGGCTTCCCTCTGGAATTGGGTGGATAAGCGCGCTAGCCTGCGGCTATGGCGCTATCGGCTCAGACTCCACGACAGCGACCGCCCGCCACCATGGCCGACTTCTTGGCCATTCCCGCCGCGGATCGTTGGCACGAGTTCGTAGACGGGCAGATCATCGAAAAGGCGATGCCCGTCGCACAGCATGGCATGGCACAGGGACGAATCTTTGCCGCCCTCGACGACTATGACGGGCCCGAAGGAAAGGATCGTCGTGGCGGCTGGTGGTTTGTCATCGACACCGAAGTCGACTTCCCGCAGTTCAAGCGCCGCTTTCGCCCGGACCTCACTGGCTGGCGAATCGAGCGCATGCCGGAACCACCCCAAGGCATCCCCGACCTGCGCCCGGACTGGGTCTGTGAAATCATCTCGCCGGAGAAGCGCCGTTATGACGCCGTCGAAAAGCGACGCTACTACGCCGAGTCCGGCATCCCCTTCTATTGGCTGCTCGACTACGAGCGCCGAACGCTCACCGCTCTAAAACTCGCCAATAGCCACTACGTCACCATCGGCGAGGCCGTCGACGAAGACGCCCCGCGCTTCGCCCCCTTCGACCTCGCACAAATCCCCCTCACCCGCCTCTTCCCGCGCTAGCAATGCGTGGGAGCAATGGACAATTACGGTCAATGAATGTGCCATGATTTTATGTATCTACAAATGCCCACTACGGCACAATAATCTCTATATTGTCTTTGGCTTTTAGAACATTGGCTAGTTACTTTAATACCCAGAGTCGCGCACATTCCCCAGCGTGCAAGGATCCCATGACCGCTTGGCTCCGCTTTCTTGCGCAGCCTCGTCTCTTCGCATTTTCCGAGTGTTGAGGTCGCCTTGCCGCAGCCTGTCAATGGTCTGAATTCCCAGAAGGCCGAGGCGGGCAAACACGCACAGCAAATCGCAGCGCTGGAAGCGCGCCATCGGAAAGCAGCGCCGAATGCTGTCATTCGCCCCTACCGACACGCGGACAAGCTGGCTCTTTCCAGAGCCTCAATCCGCCGTCCCCCGTCAGTGCCCCCGTCGGTGCTCAGAGCCGGAATCGAACCAGCGACACGCGGATTTTCAG
>CAYTGC010000881.1:0-1988 GCA_964437195.1 uncultured Myxococcales bacterium
CATGGCCTCCGCTTCGACGCAGACTCCGAAAGTGCATCTTGCTACGTTTTTCGACCTGCTGCGCATTCCCGAGGAGATCCGTCGGCACGAGATCCTGGATGGCGAGGTGGTGGAAAAGGCGCTGCCGCGCTGGGAACATGGCGTTTCCCAGACCCGAGCGGGTGATCTTCTGCGACGGTTCAATCGCAAGCCAAACGGTCCGACGCGCCCCGGCGGCTGGTGGATACTGACCGAGCCGACGATTCAGCTTTCGCGGCATGAGGTGGTGCAGCCCGATTTGGCGGGTTGGCGAAGGGAACGTGTGCTCGGGGACCCGCCGAGCTATCCGATCACGCTGCGGCCCGACTGGGTGTGCGAGATCATGTCCGATGGGGATGCGCGGCGGCGCGATGGGCTGCAAAAGCGTCGCATCTACGCCGACCACGACGTGCCCCACTACTGGCTTGTCGATACCGAGCGAGAGACGCTGACGGTGCTGCGGCTGACGACAGAGTGTTATGTCGAGGTGCTGACGGCTGGGCGGCAGGATCGGGTCTGTGCGGAGCCTTTCGACGCGCTCCAGCTGCAGATCGGTGTGCTGTTTGGGGATGACGAAGACTGACCGAACAGCGTTTGACAGACGAGCCTGGTCGGGCCGACAATCCTTTCCGTGCTGTACCTCTATGTGTTCGCTGCGGTGGCCGGGGGGCTGCTCGTGCTGGTGTCGCTGCTTGGCGGTGGCCAGTCTGACGACCAGTCCGACGGGCATGGTCAAGACGATGCGCAGGCGAGCGCGCACGATGGGGCGCAGGGCGAAGCGCATGGGGATGCGACGGCAGCCGGTCACGGCGATGGGCACGGCGATGGTCACGGCGATGGCCACGGCGACGGGCATGGCGATGGGCACGGCGATGGCCATGGCGATGGACACGGACCAGGTCTTGCCGCCCACGACCAGGGACACGGACATGATGGTGATGGCATGGCGTCAGGAGTGCCGACGGCGCTTCTGTGGCTGATGTCGATTCAGATCTGGACGTATCTGCTCGCGTTTGGGGGGCTGACCGGACTGCTCTTGCGCACGGTGGCGAAGGTGCCGGAACCGCTGTGTGGCCTTTCGGCGCTGGGGGTCGGTCTTTCGACGGCTTTTGTGGCGCGAGCGGCGATGCGGCGGCTCAGCGTGACGAGGGAATCGGGCACGCTGGTCGAAGAAAAGATGGTCGGCTCGACGGCGCAAGTGCTGATCCCGGCCCCGGCGGGCGGCACCGGCAAGGTTCGACTCACCGTCGCCGGGCAGACCGTGGACCTTTTGGCGAAAGCCTCTGACGGAGGTCCGCTGGCCGAAGGGATCGACGTGACCATTCTCGATGTTCGTGACGGCCAGGCCGAAGTCAGCGTGACTTCCCCTGAGGACCGCGCACAGCAGGTTCAAAACCGTGGAGCGATCCAGGCCGGACGCTCTGCACAGGAAAAAGGACAGTGAACATGGCGCATAACCCCTTGGGTCTGTGGGCTTTCGCGAGCCGAGCACTCGACGAACCACCCCCGCAGGTCTTTTCTGACGACGCCAGGCTCGCAGGTGTGGTGATGCTGGCGGCGGCGTTTGTCGTCGCCTTGCTGGTGTTCGTGTGGATGCTGCGGCAGTTTCTGTACATCTGTCGGCCAAACGAGCTGCTCGTCGTATCGGGTAAGTCACATCGCAGCACGACGGGCGAGGCGACGACCTTTACGGTGGTGCTGGCGGGCACTCACTTTCGGATTCCGTTTTTGCAGACCGTCGATCGGATGGATCTGCGGCTGATCCCGATTGAGCTGTCGATGCCCAAGGCGCTGTCGTCGGGCGGCATTCCGCTCGACATCCACGCGATTGCCAACGTCAAGATCTCGTCGGACCCGCGCTTTGTCTACAACGCCGTCGAGCGCTTTTTGGGCCTGCCGCGGGAGACGATCTGGCAGACCGCCAAGCAGACGCTGGAAGGCTCGCTGCGCGACGTGATTTCGCAGCTTAC
>CAYTGC010000882.1:0-1988 GCA_964437195.1 uncultured Myxococcales bacterium
GAAGGAACGCCGAGCGATCCGAGCCAGACGAGCTTCGGCCTGCAGTGGGGGCCGTGGGTCACACCGGTCCTAATAGGCAGCATCAGTGTGGCCATTGGGCGGCTCCGACTCGATCTCGCCCTGGAAGGTGGCTATGTGCTGATCCCCGTCCGCGCGCGCGCGAATGGACTGGTCGTCTCCGCACATGAAGGTCCACAGCTTATGGTGAGCCTCGGTGTAGGTTCGTTTCTACGCTGAGCGCCTGGTTTTCGTGGGTTCTGCACAGGTGGTCGGCTTGGTACACTAGGGGGCTATGGATCCGGTCATCATCGGCCCCCTGATAGCGCTTGGTTTCATCGGTTTGCTGGTCGTCTACCGCGTGGTGACCGCCAAGAAAGCCCCCACGGAGACGAAAGCCAAAGTGATGGTTCATGCCATCAACGATGAGCGGTGCACTGGCTGCGAAGCCTGTGTACTGGTCTGTCCGACGGCGGTTCTCGAGCTCAAGAACAACAAATCCAAGGTTCTGCGCTTCGATGACTGCATCCAGTGCGAGCAGTGCGCAGTGGTCTGTCCGACCAACGCCCTGGTGATGTTCCGCGAGGGAAGCCAGCCACCGCCTGTCATGGTGCCGGATCTCGACGATTACTATCAGTCGAAAGTGCCGGGGCTTTATCTGCTGGGCGAGGCTGCGGGCAAGCCGCTCGTCAAAAATGCGGTAAACCTTGGTCGCGCGGCGGTCGAACACAGCCTCCGCAGCGGCATGCGTCCGGGGGCGCTGACCCCTCAGACCAAGCCCGATCTGACTTGCGTGGACGTCGTCATCGTCGGCAGCGGCCCGGCAGGTCTGTCGGCAGCGATGTCGTGTCAGCAGCGCAAGCTGTCGTACGTGGTGCTGGAAAAAGATGCGTTTGTGGCGTCGACGATCGCTCGCTATCCGAAAGGCAAGTACGTGATGGCCGAGCCGTACGATGTCCGCTGCGTCGGGCTTCTGCCCGTCTACGACTCGCCCAAGGATCAGCTCATCCTCGACTGGAATCGCATCCTGACCAAGGTAGGGCTCGACATTCGGCTGCGCGAAGTGGTCGAAAAGATCGAGCGACAGCAAAATGGCACATTTGCGGTTCAATCTGACAAGGGCAAGTACCTGGCACAGAAAGTCATGATGTGCATCGGTACGCGTGGCAAGCCGCGTCGGCTCAACGTACCTGGCGAAGATCAAGCGATGGTGCAGCCACTGCTCGACGATCCCGATCTGTACAGCGGCAAGACGATCTTGGTGATCGGCGGTGGCGATAGTGCCGTCGAGGCCGCGCTGTCACTGGCCTCGCCGCAGCTACGCAACAAGATCATCATCTCGTATCGAGGCAAGGCGTTTAACCGCGTCAAAGCCAAGAACCGCCAAGCGATCGACCAGGCCATTCACGAAAAGCGCGTGCTGGTGCTGTTCGGCTCGAACGTGAAAAATTTTGGCGATGGAAACGTGGTGCTCAAGCTCGTCGAAGGGCGCGAGCGAAGCATTCCGATACAGGCTGCGTTTGTGCTCATCGGTGGCGATCCTCCGCTCAAGTGGCTCGAGGACATGGGCATTGGCTACGTCCAAAAACCGCACGGCTTTGTGCGTCCACCGACGGATCTGCTGGTCGAACGACTGATTGGACGGCAGCAGGCCAACGACAAGCCGAATCTGCCCGTATCCGACGAGCTATCCGGCTTCTTCGATCACGCCGCGCTCGCATCGCTCAGCGACGATGGCGGCGGGAAAAGACCGCGCAAAGAAGCCACGATCATGGTCCCCAAAGACCAGTTCTTGCTCCACCTGCCTGAAAAAATGCGGGTCGATCCCGAAGCGCAGAAAGTCTCGCAGATTCGGCACCAATAACCGGCTGGGCGGTCGAAACCTGACCGCCGAGGCTGACTTCCTACGGATACTGGAAACTAGGCTTGTTTCTGAGCGGCGAGCTGGGCGCGCTTGGCGGGGGCGAGCTGAAGATCGGACGTAAGCCAGG
>CAYTGC010000883.1:0-1984 GCA_964437195.1 uncultured Myxococcales bacterium
GCGGCAAGCGCCTCGTCGCTGCGCGGGTCGGGCTCGCTGCGGGTAAGCCGTCCGGTGGCCTGGTCTAACGAAAGCGCACCGCCGGTCCAAGGATGCGCAATGAGCTGGTGAAGCAGCGTAGTGAAGTCAGGCGAGTATGCGAACGGCTCGACCCACGACGAGGCATGCACGAAGAGACGCTGCCTCGGTCGGTGCGTGTGCAGGGTGCGCAGAAAGCTGTCCGACTCGACCGACTCCATGCTCCACACGACGAAGAGCCCAGGCTGTTCATCGGCCTCGCGCCATGGCTCACAGGCAAGACCGAGCATTCCGGCTGCCGCGAGCGCGAGGATCTGGCTTGCGCGATCCGGGGCAGCAACGACACGAGGAGGACGCTCACCGATGGCATCCAGCACCACGCGGAGTCGTTCTAGGCCCAGCCGCTGAAACGATGCGGAGTCCTGAACATAGGCAAAGCGACCGCGCATGGGCTCGGGATATCCGTGCTCTGATTCGTGAAGAAGCAGAGAACCCGAGAGCACCGCTTGCCACGCGGTGAGGGCGAGATCATCGAGCGCGATTCCAGCTCGCTCGATCGCATCGGCACGGGTCAGCATTCCATCCAGCGCGTCGAGCATGAACAACGTGCGCTCGCTTGGCGCATGGGCACGTAGCAGGCGAGCGCGCTCCCTGGCCCGTATGCGATCACCACACATGATCCAGGAGATGCCACTCCGATAGGCGCAGACGGGATCGTGCTCGGCCAGACCCGATTGATCCACCAGCAGCGCCGACTCCTGGTAGCGCATTTGACGCTCAAGACAGGCTGCAAGCTCTGTCACGACCGGAGGCTGCGCGGGTGCAAGCTGATTGCAGCGAAACAGGATGGCTGCCGCAATCGTGAACTGCTGCTCTTCGGCCAGCGCACATCCGACATCAAACAGCGCTTGCGGGTTGTCGGGCTGCGATGCGCACGCGCGAAGACGGCCTGCAATCTCGGTCGCACCAAAGCCGTCGCTCAGCGCTGCGAGCAGGCCCAGTGCTTCCTGTGCAAACGCATCGTCTTCCAGCGAGTTTGAATCGCTCAAGAGTCCACGCAGCTCGCCATAGGCTTCCTTTGTGCGGCCTTCGGAAAGATGGTCTTGGGCCAAGCGGAGTCGCTCTGTCTGCATGAACGCGAGCATATGACCCATTCCCAAGAATGGATCCAGGAGTGACTTTTGAAACGGCGTTCATGGACCTGTATCAACAGCTCCAGCGTCGCCACGACCTCATTTGAATTGAGCAGATGGTTTCTCGTTGACAGGGAGTGCGCCTCCCTGCTCTGTTTCCCTCCCAAGGTTTCAGACTGCATCCGTCGCAACCCGGCGCGCGCCCCCTCCTCGCGGAAATCGATGCGGTCCGAAACCCTCGTGTCGCTTGCTGCGGAGGAACCATGTACGTCACGACCGAAGAGCAGATTGGGACTTTGCTGCCGCCGGAACCGGCGAAGTGGTTCCTGGCTGCCCGCGGTGCCTATCTACAGGCAGACTTCAAGAAGGCATTGAAGTTGGATACGCAGGTGCTTGCTTGGGCCGATGCCCATCAGCATTTGATAGGACAGATCCTCGGCCATCGCTTCATCGGGCTCTGCCACTTTCGACTCGATGCATTGGTCGAATCGACAGACCATCTGAACGTCGCACTCAAGCTCGCCGAGGACGCTTCATGTTTGCCGCAGGTGCTGCTCTGCGCGAACCACCTGGGGGCAACGCTTCGGCGGGCTGGCAAGCTGCTTGAGGCCTATGAGCTGTTTCGGAAGTACCTTGAGCGAGCGACCCTGCCGGACTACATCCACGAGCGAGCGCGTCTGTATGGGAATTACGGAGCGCTCCTAGACCAGCTGGGTCAACGTGCAGCGGCAGATGATGGATATGCACGCCTGGAGGAATTGTGCGAGCTGCTCGGGAATCCCGACCGCCTGGCCAATGCCCGCGGCCTGGCCGCCCGATCCGCCGATCTGCGG
>CAYTGC010000884.1:0-1984 GCA_964437195.1 uncultured Myxococcales bacterium
ATGCCGCTGACACTTTTGGTGACGATCCCAATGTCTTCGTCTGCGGAATCCAGGGAAACTTCCACCAGCTGCCGCGCTACATGCAGCTTCACTATACGCCCGCTCGCTCGCATCGCCGACGGGTCTACGTGATGCTGGGGGCCACGCTCGGCAACATCGACAACGAGCCGCAGTTCTTTCAAAGCGCCTTCGCCGGAGCGGCCCCCGGAGACCTGCTGGTCTTCGATGCGGGACTTGTGTTCACCGATTCCATCGACCCTGCGGTACTGCAAAAGCAGGACCCGGCGCTCTCCAAGTCGCTTGAGGGTCATTTGCGCTGGCTCGGTGGTCCCATTCGACGCTACTGCCACGACGTTCAAGACGTGTCGCTCTCCCTTCGCATCGACACCAAGCGACCCCTCGCGGGAAGCTACGGACTTCAGTTCATTGCGGAAGCGACGCTGCCCGGCATGCAGACCAAAGAGTTCTGCATGTGGCAAGTCCGACGATACGATCCAGCCAGCCTCGTCCAGTGTCTTCGTGACTTCGGCTGGGAACCCATCGGACAGATCCCGTTTTCCGGCTCACGAGCCCGACCCCCACAAGCTGCGTTCCTGTTCCAAAAGCGTCATGCCCGGTCGGGAAGTCGTCCGTCATGAATCGGGAACCGAGTTGAGCTGCGGACCGCCCAGCGTTCCGTCACTTGGGAGCGATGGCCGCGCCCTGTGCCCAGGTGCTCTGGGCACTTGCGTCGTGTTAGGGGGGGGCGCTAACTGCTGACGAGCTGCGTGCTATCGAGTGGCAATGTCGGCTTTTCGATGACAGCAAACCGAGCCGCTCGCTTCGCTCCCAAAGACAGCAGGACAGGGTACTTTCCGGCGGCAACAGCGGCACGTACATCGGCCTCGCGCTCGTGCGCAAGGTCAGCATCGACAACGCGGTGGCGGGAGAAGCTCATGCCGCATCCTCCCCGATGCAAATGGCCCCAACACCAGTCTTGGAAGTTCGTATCCCTGTCGGGCTGACAGCCTGGAGGCACTCTGCATCCTGCCTCGGCGAGCAGGAATCGAAGAGTTTCGTCGGGCGTAAGCCGTCCCTTCGCGATGGTCGTGGTGCCGATGCAGATACCGGCACGGACAAGGAACACCCGTCTCGTCTTTCCGTTTGTCCTCCTGAAACCAGCCGGGACAGCAAACGGCAGGGTTTTGTCGTTGGGCTTTCCCCCGCACTCGCGCAGGGTGTACCAGGGTCTGGGCACCGCACTGCATCGCAGGGTTTCGGTATCGACCGCAATATCGTACCGACCGACGTGATCAATGTGAAACTGTCGCGCCAGTGCCCGGAGTTCTGCCAGGTTCGTGACGGTCTTTCCTGTACCCTTCGGAGTCTGCTCCGCGCTGGAAGATCCAGTGCTGAGCACTTCGCGCGCGGGAGTCGGGTCCTTTGGCTGTGAACGCTCAGTATCCGTCGAAGGGGACGGACTCGGGATCCCTAACGCTAAGCTAGACGCGCGGTCGTTGGACCGAATGAAACGAGCTGCTGTCTGATAGGATTCGCCAGTCTTCACCATACGGGCGCGGACCAGCTTTTTGAAATTACTCGGCATGTTTTTCGTCTCCAGCCACGCGCCTTGCACCCCCCTGCTGGCAACGTGGCGAAACGATACATCACCGAGCCCAGAGGCATCCCTCTTCGCCTCGCGCGAGGGCCGTGGGGGGACGACCAGAGCGAGGTAAGGCCGGAGCAAGCGGCCAGGCGCTAGATTTGGCCAACAACCCCAGGACAGTCAAGACGGAAGATCGTTCACATCGAGAATTACAACGCCTAATAGAACGGGGCCAGGAGCATTGGATGCAAGGCGGAGGCCACGGCAGGACCCAGGGAAAGTGAGGACAAACGACGCAGCAGCCGAGGTCCGCAGCGGTAGTGCCCCCCCCGTCAACTACGGGTAGTCCCAACAGAGACGTAGGTTAGAGCTAGATTTCGCTAGCAAAGGTGATCGGCG
>CAYTGC010000885.1:0-1982 GCA_964437195.1 uncultured Myxococcales bacterium
GGGTCTTTCCGGTTCCGGGCTCGCCCGTCAGAAGCAGCGGCATTCCCAGCGCCAGTGCGACATTGATGGCCGATAGCAGATCCTCGCTTGGGACATACCGATTGGCGGACCGTTCCAGGTTCCCAATCGACTTCGGAAGCTCCCTTTTGAGCAGCAGCGCCGCAGAGTCTTTGGCATCTTTCCGCTTCGGATCGATGAGCGCAAACGGGGTCTTGGTACTCATTCAAATCGCCTCTTCTTTGTGTCGCTTAGGCCTTTTCCGTGGGTTGGCTCCAGCTCATAGAAATAGTGCTCGTCCCACTTTTCCCGCTCGCCTTTCTCAATCAGTCTCACCGAATCGGCATACACACCCGCGCTGCACCGGAAGATCAGCTTGGCGGCTTTTTTTCGCAGCCGCACCGGGCAGCTCGTGTTGCTTACTTCATCGAAAAAGTGGTGCAGATCGGCCTCTGTCACCATCGGATGCGGTTCCAGGTAGTCACAGCGAAACGCCTGGTGCGCGCCATGTTCGCGCAGCTCGTCTTGATAGTCGCTTACACACTGCCTGAGCGCGGACAGCTCGTCCTCTGGAAACTCGATGCCCAGCACGGCGATGACTCGACAGTTTGGGGGGCAATGCCCGCCGAGCACATCACAGCAGTAGCTTAGCCACTTGGGAATCGGTATCGCCTGCCCCGGAGCGGGCCGGAGCACGCCAAAGTCGATCCAGACCGCGTCCATCTGCTGGCGGAGCCGCTTGCGAAGCGCATGCTCTATCGCTTCTCCTTCATCGGCATCAAGCGCCCGACGCAAAAGCGCATCCAGATGGGAGGAAAAGGACCGACTCCCAACCGGAATCGATTCACCCAGGTCAAAGCGCAGCAGCCGTCGGTCTTTTTTGTGAATCAGGTGGTCCGTACACTGCCACGAGAAGTGGTCTACCTCGGCCTCTTTGGTTCCGCCGACCAGCAGGGCATGGACACGACACGAGGGACTCTTCTTGAGCGATGACACAAAGTCATCCACAAGCGCTTTGGGTTCTCTCCGGTCGAGCCGCTTGGCTGCGTCCTTGCTTGGTCCCGGGAGCTGAGGGATTTGGACTTCACAGCTTGCGTAGCTTGTGTGAAGCATCGCGGTGCTCCACTGAAAGTCCGTTCGTGAGTACAGGTCGTCCAGGTGATGCAGCGCCTGCGTCGGGTCTTTCCCATCGAGCAGGAACCGCTGAAAAAACTGCTGCGCCACGTAGGCTGCATGTCCAGAGAAAGCGGTGGTTCGCTGCGAGATCACAATCGGTACATCCTGCACGAGCTGGTGTCCTGCACCGAAAAAGCCCTTCGCCCCGGTCATGCACCCATTCATCCAGGCCACAAGCGGCGGCTTGGTCTTGATCATTCGCAGCAGATCGGACAGCAGTAAGTAGTCCACATCTTCTTCGCTGTCTCCAAGCTCCAGCGATGGCAAACCACCAGCCTGCAACGATCCGTGACCAAAGTAGTACAGGATGTCCGGTTGCATTCCCAAAAGTGCGCTGGCGAGCTGCTTTCGATTGTGGACCACTCGCCACAGAAGCGGACTGTCGAAGCCAGAAAAGCGATCAGAGAGCGCTCTCTTCAGCGACGCAACGTGGCGCTCCGTCCCGATGTTTGTCATGCCGCGATACTGTGGTGCCGCGATCAGCAGCTTGCACGGAACGGTCAGCTTCACACGGGTCTGGACTTGGATGGTTGGAACCACTTCCATCGTCCAGTTGTGGTCAACCAGAAAGTGTCCCTCCCAACTGAGCAGCCGCCATGGCAGCGCCTGAAGATGGGGAATCGCGGTGCAGATGCGCAGGCGTACCCACTCTTGCGTCGGAAGCACCAGTTCCAGACTATCGGGACGAAGGCCACGGACACGCCGCATCACCGCCTGCCAGTGTGCATCGGAAGGAAACAGCGCCTCAAACAGCGCCGCTCCCGCATCGAGTGCTGCTTTGCCTGCCAGGTACTCTTCCAGAATGTGCT
>CAYTGC010000886.1:0-1978 GCA_964437195.1 uncultured Myxococcales bacterium
GTCCATGGCCGTTCTACTTGCAGGTGATGGGACACGCGCTGTTTGAGTGCATTCGCTCGGGACAGCGCAAGCCACTGCTCGATCGCGGAGCGTTTCTGGATCTGTACGAACAGCGACTCCTTTCCGATCGTGCAGCCCCCTTTACGGGCCGATGGGAAGAGCTTCCCGCCCCGGTTCGCACGCTCTTGCTTCAGCCAGAGTCCCTCCTTTCGCGCCCTGTCTACCTGGAACAGCCGCAGTCTGTGCGCCGACATCTCGTTGATGCTGGGCTCTGTTCTCCGCAAGGAAGCTGGCTTGCAGATCGACCCTTCTTCGACTGGATTCGCGCCAACGCCTCCCTTCTTTCTTCGGAGTCCTAATCCACCATGATCTTCCAAGTCAATCGAGCCTACGATCCCAAGCTGGACGTTCGTGATCTGACGGAGCTGTCCCAGCGGATTCAACAGGAACCGCCCGGTGGCAAGGTCTGGCTGCTGGTCGCGCCCCGTCGCGGACGCAAGACCTGGACCCTGCGCGGACTGGAACGGAACCTGAAAGGTCATCGCGCCAAGTGGATCGACATCCAGGGGGAAGACGGACTCCGCAAGCTTCCGGAAAAGACTCCCAAGCGCGGCTACTATTTCTTGCTCGACGAAGCGCACGCGATTCTGAAGAACCCGACGCTGGGGAAGCAGCTTGTCGAGCGTTGTGCATCTCTTCATGATCAAGAGGCTCGCGTTGTCCTGGCTGTGACCCCTGCAGAATGTCAGCTCCTACTGGACTACGGACACAGCAGCGGACTGGTATCTGAAAAGGCCATCATCGGAATTGCCCCCCTCAATGCGCAGGAAGCGAATCAGCAAGCGAGCCGACTATCTGCCGCACAAGCGCTGCTTGGGGAGATTCCACTTGGATGGAAACAGAGCGCGTTCCGACTCGAACTCCTGTGCCAACAACTTGAACAGAGCCCGACGGCGTCACTGCACGAGCTGGTCCGAGCCGCGCTAGAGTGGTGTCGCGGAGGGACCACGAACTACCTTCACCACGCCTTCCGCGAAGGTCTGAACCCAGAGCAGCAGCAGCTTGTTCGGAAGGTGGCTCGCGGCCAATCGATCGATCTCAAAGCCGCACATCTGTTAATTGCGGCAGGAGTCGTCCGGCGGGACAAAGCAGAAGGCCGCTGCGTTATCGCTGATCCGATCCTAGAAGCGGAGTTTGCTCCGCTGCGCATCCACCACATCTCGGATGTTCATGTCGGCCCCAAGAGTGCAGAGACCATTGATGCCAAAGACAAGGGTTCGATCTCGATCGCAGCAGACACCGGCAAGGTCCGCGACAGCTATGTGCAACACCTCGCGCAGCTTAGGGCAGAGGATCGCGCGCCGCACCTCGTTGTGATCTCCGGCGACCTGACCGAGTACGCAACGGAAGAGCAGCTTGCCGAGGCCCGGGCATGGGTCGATAGTATCAAGCCCAAGCTTGCGGACCATCCCCTGCTCGATGCGAATCAGCCCAGGTTCCTTTTGGTCGGTGGGAATCACGATGTGAACTGGAAGGCCGCAATGGGCGGCGACCCACAGGCACGACATCAATCGTTTGCACAGACCTTTGCCGACCTGCCGCGACCGTCGCTGGAAGAGGCCCCTGAAAAGCGAAAAATTGCCACGGTCTACTATCCAGACTTCGAGCTAGAGTTCCTTCTGCTCGGTTCCGCAGAGCTGGGCGGACAGGTAGAAGACGCGCAGGAAAGACACCTGCTCCTACTCGAACTTGCGACGCTGGCTGACCCCCAAACGGAGGAGGAGCGCAAGAAGGCGCTGGATCTAGCACTACAAGCCGCACGCGATGATCCTGGTCTGGTGCATGAACAAGATCTGCGCCGCGCCTTTGCACATCCCTATCGCGGTGCGCTGCGCATTGCCGTCCTGCACCATCCGGTGTCCGCACTCCCAACCGTGACTGAGATCGCGCGGTATGCAGGACTCCTGAACGCCGGGGC
>CAYTGC010000887.1:0-1971 GCA_964437195.1 uncultured Myxococcales bacterium
ATGTATCGTCTACTACAATAATGGTCGGCGCTTCTGGCTGGGAAGTTGCTTTCTGGCCCGATGCTGCCTACCTACATTTGATGGCAACACAGTCGACCGACCGCTTGGCGCCGCGAATCGCGCTGGTCATCGAAGGCGGACGCTCAAGCGCCGATCACCGAGCGCTGAGCCTTTTGGCCGATTCACTTCTGGCTGCGGGCTATCAGGTGTTGCGGCTTCATCACGGGCTGGGCCGTCTGGCGCGCTTTCGTCTGCGGCAGCAGCTTCGGCGCTTTGCGGCGGATCTCTTTGTGGTGAGTGGCGCCGCGTCACTTGATGAGGCGCAGGGTGTGGCGACGGCGCTGGGCAAGCCCGTGGTGGTTTGTTACTGGCCGCTGGGTGTGGTCCACAACCCACATGTCGGACCTGGCGCGGACCGAAAAAGTGCACAAGGGGGCTGGCCGTCGCATGTCATCGTTGGCACCGATGCGCAGCGCGCTTCTGTTGCGAGGTGGTCTCGGCGCGGCGTGTCCTGGTCCGCAGAGCGCACCCATCAGTTTGCGCTTCCCGATGGAGACAGTCCCCCGTCGGCGGTGTTGCTCCAGCACATCGCCGAACTTCTGGGTGAGCTGCTGGGTGAACAGACCCATCGAACAATCGGATCGAGTCTTCTGCGGGCGTCGGCGGCGCGGGTGCTGCCGCTCTTGACCCGTCCGCGTGCGGTGTCGCTGGCGTATCACCAAGTGGTTGCTGATCTGCGCGGGCCCGATCTCCAGCTTGTGGTCGGCGCGACCACGTTCGAGAGGCAGCTTCGGGCACTGCTTTCGCGGGGGTATCGACCGCTCACCCAAGTGGAGCAGGCGCGCGAACTGCTTCAGCGGGCCGTCTCTGCTTCGCCGAGCTTTGCGGTGAGCTTCGACGACGGCTATCTCGATACACTAGAGGTGGCCGCACCGATCCTGCGGCGGCTCGGCGTGCCGTTTACGGTCTATGTCATCACCGACGTGATGCGCGGGACGCTTTTGCTGCCGTGGTACGAGCTGGTCCAGCAAGCGGTGTCATCGCATGCGCTGGCGGGCCGCGCGCTCGGCATTTTGGCGGAGACGCCGCTTGTACGTGATGCGCTGGCTGCGGAAAAATCCGCGCCACCGCTGCGGCTGCTGCCGACCGTGATGCGGACCATGAAGCAGCTTCCTCGTGACGAGAGAGTGACGGCTTGTGACAAGCTGTGGAGCGGGCTCGGGGAAGAGGTGCTCGCTCGTCCGGGTCGGCCACGATATCTCGATCGGGACGGCGTACGGCGGCTGGCCGATTTGGGCGCCGAGGTGTCGTCGCACACGAGTCGACACGAGCTTCTGCCGAGCCTGGGCGACGACGATCTCCAGCGGGAGCTTCGCGACAGCCGACAAGTCCTCATCGATCTGGTCGGAGCGTGTCCGGGCCTCGCGTATCCCAACGGGGATTCCGACGCGCGGGTTGAAGCCGCAGCGGCGGACGCCGGATATGAATATGCGGTGACCATCACGCCGGGCTCGGTGTCGCCGTTTCGGCTGGGCCGACAGATGGTTTCAGAGCTTTATGCGCTGGGAGTCGGTGGGCAGTTTAGCGAGCCACTTTTTGTCGCCAAGCTGCTGCGTGCGGGCAAGGCTTAGTAGCGGACGCGCAGCTCGGGGTTGACTTCGATGCCCTCGATACCGCCGGGGGCCGTGCCAACGCCTGCGGCCAGGGTTCCCGACAGACCGTGGTATTCGTGGGTCTGCTCGACCGAGTCACCCGAGGCTTGTCCAACCGACGGCATTCCCGCATCACCAGCGGGCTCGATCTGTGGCTCGGGCTTGTCCGCTTCGGCTTCGCGTCCGGGGGCCGGGACCACCAGCACTGGAACCGGGCTGCGCCGGGTCAGCTCTGTCGACACGCTGCCTAGCAAAAGTCGCATTACCGCACCGCGGCCATGGCTGCCAACGACCACCAGATCGGGCTTAAGCTCTTTGA
>CAYTGC010000888.1:0-1971 GCA_964437195.1 uncultured Myxococcales bacterium
AGCCAGAAAACATACTGACTACTCGAACCGTATCTGATGATCTACCAACGGTGAAGCTGGCAGATTTTGGCATCTCAATCCTGCTTGATGAGGCGCAGGAGGATACGCCATCATCAATCGGTTTGGCTAGAACAGAAGTAGGTGGTCAACCACTTGGTCTGGCCCAAACAGTGTCAGGGAATGAGTCCCTACTCGATTTGGCTTACAGCAAGACGGAGACCCCGGCAGAGGAAGGCGATGCAAAGCGCGATCCCTCGGCCTACGCAAAAACGGAAACTCCTGAATCGAGCGCGATCACATTGCGCCGACGGGAACTCACCCGAACTGGCGCGATCGTTGGGACTCCTTTGTACATGGCACCGGAACTGTTCAGGGGCTCCAAGAATGCGCGACCGACCGCTGACATCTTCAGTCTGGGTGTCATCGCGTTCGAGATTCTGACCGGACGGCTTCCGTTTGAGCGCCCGGCAATCTTGTTGCAGGCACTTCGTCAAGACCCGCAACCCCTCTCTTTGCGCCGTCTCCGCCCCGATGTTGACGATGAGTTGGCCAGGTACATTGAGCTGTCGCTGAGCGTAGATCCCGAACGTCGGCCCAGCGCTCAGCAGCTAGCAATCCAGTTCGCACAGATCAGTGTGCGGCTCACGTAGACCAGTTGCAGTCCTCGTGCCTTTCCACACCTACCGGTTCTTCGTATACGGCGACGATTGCCAAAGTTATTTTGTTCATTCGCCGTCGTATTTCGGGTCTAGTCGACGATGCGGTAGGACTCCGGTATGTCGACTTGCGCGCCACCGTCAGGATTGGAAAAGAAACGCTTTTTGACATCTTCGATCTTGAGGGACTGCCGTTTCGATGAACCACGGGAGCGCTTCCGCTCGTCGAGCATGGGGACCAGAACTTCGTGACGCTGAATGTTGACGCCGGCCTTCGGCTTCAGACGGAGTACACGATCGTGGAATCCTGGTTTGCGCAACAATAGCCATAAGTCACTGCCATCGGTCGGCAACTGACTGCTCCACGGTGTAGTCCCAATGACGGTTTCACCCTCTGCGTCAATGACCTGCACACCGGACGGCGTGGTTTCCAGATCAATCATGCACCCAGGGGCCGCTGCGTCAACCGACGCAGCATCGACCGACGCAGCATCAACCAACCCAGCATCAACCAACTGAGTGCGCTTTCGATTCGATGACCCCCCTGCGACTCTCTCTCCTGCAACGCCAGCGTCCACGGCACCAGGAACCAACGTGCTCATCGACTTGGTTGCTGGGCGGATGGCTAGGTATGCAACCATGGACACAAGAAGCAGGCTAACAGCAGCGGTCAGAACCCGCCACTTGGTACGACTGGCCGGATGCTGCTGCCCAAAGCCGGACGGGAGGGTGCCTCGGGGCGTCCTTCTCTTGTCGTTTGAACCAACAGCATTCGGAGCGCCGTCTCCTGACTTTGACGGAACGACCAGATGCTCCAGCGACTGCGAGGCGCCAAGGCGCTGAAGCCCAGTCAGCACCTCAACCATGGCCGGACGCTCAGCGGGTTTCTTCCGCAACATCTTGCGGATAAGGCCCGACAGCACAGTGGGAACGTGTGGCGCTCGCTGCTGGAGCGATGGGGGGTCATCAGAAACCTGCATGTTCAGAAGCGCCAAGTCGTTCGGCGCTGAGAACGGGGGCTCACCACAAAGAACCTCGAACAAGATGATCCCGAGCGCGTACACATCGGCCTTTCCATCAATGTGCTCCGCGCCGATGCACTGTTCCGGGGCCATGTATGCTGGCGTACCGAGCACCGAGCCGGTGCGCGTGTCTGGTCGAGAGCCTCCGCGTTCCCCAAGCTTGGCGATCCCGAAGTCGAGGATCTTGACTCGGATTCCGCCGGGCATGATGGCATCCGGAACCAACATAATGTTGCTGGGCTTGAGGTCTCGGTGGATGATGCTCGCTGCATGCGCGGCGCTCAGCGCTGAGG
>CAYTGC010000889.1:0-1966 GCA_964437195.1 uncultured Myxococcales bacterium
GGTCAGCACTCTTCGAGGCATTTCGATGATTGATCGCATACCGATCTTGCGTATCCGGGACCTGCTCCTGGTGTCGATTCAGGCCGACCTCCACGACATTCTTGTCGAGCAGCTCCAGAGCGACATCCTCAAGGAGCTTGAGCGCAAGAGTGCCCGTGGGTTGGTGCTGGATATCTCCGCGCTCAACATCCTCGATACCTATACCGCTCGAGCCTTCGTTCACACGGCGCAAATGGCGCGACTGATGGGAACGCGGACGATTGTGTCGGGAATGACCCCGGCGATCGCGATGACCCTGACGGAGATGGGTTTTTCCGCCGGTGGTTTCGAGACAGCGCTCGATTTGGAGTCGGCGCTGACTGCTTTGTCGACCTATGACGAAGACGAGGACTAGTCCTGAGCAACGAAAGTTCGCAATTTCTCGCGATTCCTTTCGAGGACGGCAAGCCGGTGAGCGAGCAGTGCACAGTCCGACTGGCAGAACCGACGGACTTCGTTCGCGCACAGGATGAACTGCGCCTGTTTGCCAAGAAGCACGGCTTCGATCGCGCAAAGCTCGGCTCATATTTTGCCCAGATCGACGACACGCTCCAGCGACTCAAGCGGTTTCAGCACGAGCCGTCCACTCTGACGGCCACGCGAGAGCACGCTGGTGTTTCGCTGGATTGGCTTACGTATCTTCGTCTTCCGAGCGGTGAACCGCGACACTCGGCGGGCGAGCGCCACAAAGGCCACTCGTCGACCCAAGGACATGGGCTGACAAAGGTGCGCACGGCGGGGCTGCGGTGGAGCGATGAACCATCACTCCAGGTCTTTCATCTTGAACGGCCCCATCCACGAGAGATGATGTGCGGCGACGTGACGATGATCGCCAGGCGAGAGGGACACATCCGCGTGGCAATCGCCGATGGGCTCGGCCATGGACCCCAAGCCCGCGAGGCCGCCGAGGTCACAATTCGCTGGCTGCGAGCGTCTGCCGGTGAGCGACTGGAAGATGCAGTGCTGGCTGCCCACGAAAATG
The DNA here is from genome assembly GCA_964437195.1 of uncultured Myxococcales bacterium. Classification (GTDB taxonomy): domain Bacteria; phylum Myxococcota_A; class Polyangia; order Palsa-1104; family JAEUJZ01; genus JAEUKA01. The sequence continues at coordinate 1,022 of CAYTGC010000889.1, forward strand.
CTGCTTCGACGCGAGGCGCTACGCTCGGGATTGCCGAGCTTGATCTGAAGACCCAGACCGTCACTGCGACCACCGTCGGAAACGTGCGCGTCGGGATCTTCCAGAACACCGGAAGGCTGTGGTCACCGTGTGGCGTCGACGCGGTTTTGGGTCACGGGCGCGGAAGTTCCCACGGCAAGCTCGATGTTCGGGTCGAAAAATCGCAGCTTCCGCCGGGCGGACTGCTGCTGCTGTTTTCCGACGGTCTGGGAAACCACCTGCGACTGCCGCTTACCCGCCCGCAATCGCTCGAAGATCTGAGTGCTCAGCTGTTTGCGTCATACGTCGTCCCGACGGACGATGCTTCGCTACTGATGGTGTCAAACAGTCGATAGTCGTGCTCAGCTGAGCGACCAAACCTAGTCTTCCGACGACAGCGTGTACGTGACTTCTTGAAAGCCGGGCTTGTTGACCGGCTTCGACAGCTCTGCGCGAATCGTCACCTTGCCCGCTTCCGTCGGCAGCTTCTCAGCTGGGATCACAAACAGAAGCACTCGGGTGCCCGGCGAGAGAACCCGCGCATCACGCACCTGTTCAAACGCAACCTTGGTGCCTTGGCTCACGGTCAGTTTCACGGAGTGCGGTTTCGGCGAGCCCTTGGACTTGTCCGATAGAGCGACGGAGACTTTGCACAGGATATCGGTGTCCTCACCGGCAATGTGGCTCTGTCGGAGCGGTCGATAACCTGCATCACTGTCGAGTTCGCCGCATTCCATCGACTTGAAATCGTATGGAGCAGGCGGCAGCTCGCCTTCTTGAGCCGAAACACGTCCTCCTGCCACCGCCAAGTAACCAGCCGCCAGCATCGCCAACGCCTTGCGCATCGAGAATCGATCTCCTTCCTGAAACGAGGTCACAACCCTACGACGAATAGCACACAAATGTTGTGAGCTACACTTCTCAATC
>CAYTGC010000890.1:0-1964 GCA_964437195.1 uncultured Myxococcales bacterium
TCCGCTAAGCCTGGAAAGTCACCGCCCCCCTGTCAATTGGGAACTGCAGCCCAGCCCAAGAAGCTACGTCCGGCCTGGCTGGGCTCTACTGCATTAGGTCGGCCGAGAACGAGCCGGTGACCGGATGGCCCGGCTCGACCCCCGCGTCATCGAGGTGGAAGCGGCCATGAATGAACTGCCCCAGCGGCTCCATCGTCGGCTGTCCCGGGTTCTTGAAGCCGGTGCCAAACACCCCCATCCACTCGAACGGAAACTCTCCGCCCGGGACGAAGATCTCGGGATCGACGAAGAGGTAGGTGATCGCCGTCGAGCCATCGGGGAAGGAGTCCTGGAGCACAATGCCAGGTCGGCGGCCGAAGCCGGTGTACAAGGGGTTCTGTCCCGCCACCGAGCCACCGGCCACGCTGGTCAGGGTCATCGGATCAGCGGCCAGCTTCCACGACAGCGTCGAGGTCCCGGTCTTCCCGGGATCGAGCTCGAACGTGCCCCACTTCGCGGCAAACGATCCGCTGATGGTGCCCACGACCTTGGCGCACTCGCCTTTGGACGGCGGGAAGGGCCACTCGGCGGCTGGCATCAGCTCAGCGCGAAGCTCGGCCCGGCGCTGGTTCACGAAGTCCCGCACCGGCTGCAGCACCTGATCGAGGAAGGCCTGCTGCCCCGGAAGCTGCGGCAGCAGGCGCGAGCGCATCTGATCGATGCTGGCGTTGATCTCGCCTTCGTTCCACGACGTATCGAGGATCTGGCGCAGACGATCCAGGTACAGCTTGCGCCCGACCGGGTGCGCATACAGCCGCTTGGGCAGGGCCGCCTCGGCCGACACCGACTGCGGGCGCTCGCCTCCCCGCGTCACGTCCTGCGCCGAGAAGGACATATCCGGTCCCCAGACCAGGAAGGACAGCCGCTTGCTCGTCGGGTCGGCGTACACATAGAAGTTGTTGCGATTGTTCGTATAGCCGTCCCACAGTCCGAGCACCGCTTCCATCGCCCAAAAGGTCATAAACTCGTCCAGGTCCACGACCGCCCCCAGCCGCTCGATCAGCTGGGCATCATCGGCGGTCAGCGCTGCGGCGACGGCGTCCAGATCGCTGCGATCCGGGCTGTCTTTGTGGGTCTTCTTTTCAAAGCCGGCCATCGCTCCCGGCACAAAGTCGCCGTCCGTGCCTTCGTACAGGTTGCCCGTCGCGTCGGCAAAGAAGCGGCGCAGCAGCGGCGGACCGATCGGCTCGACGTTGACATAGAGGCCCAGATCCTTGCCGTTGACGGTGACGTGGGCGAAGTTGCAGCGCGAGGCCGGGACCCCGACCTTGCGCAGGAGCGAGTAGGCCAGGCACTGCTGGACCAGCGCCGGATTCTGCTGCGCGTTGTTTAGCGTCAGGGCGCTGACGCCATAAAGCTGGGTGCCCTTCACATACTGATCCAGGTCCAGCTTCAGCGACGGCTTGCTAATCGCGGCCGAGCCGAACGAGCCCTTCTTGCGCAGGCCCACCTTGGGCAGCGGCTGGCCATCGATCGTCGCCGCGGCCGGGAAGTTCTTGTACGGATCCGGTGGAGCGACCTTGCACTGGATGTATTCCTCGACGCTGTGGCCCTGGCGGCGCAGCTTGTCCCAGTCCTTGGCCTCCAGCGACAGGCTGACTTCCACGATGTGAGCGGGATCGTAGAGCGCGCTGGTCTCGTCGACCATCGCCGGTGGAGGGGGCTCGGGCTCTGGCCCGCAGGCCGCAAGCGTAAGCCCTGCCCAAAGACCCAGCACACGACCCAGACAGGCTGAGCGAGATTGCATGACGACGCTTCTCCTTGCCGCGATAAAGGGGGCGAACCGGGCTACTTGACGCCACACCGCGCCGCCGACGCAAGAGGAAGTACAGACCGGGGCTGTCCGCCGCCCGCTCTGTGCGACTAGCTCAGCTTCTGAAAGTCGAGCTTGAGCTTGGAGACGACGGCGAGGCGCTTGCCGGTGC
>CAYTGC010000891.1:0-1963 GCA_964437195.1 uncultured Myxococcales bacterium
CCTCCACCGACGCTCGCGGTGTTGCACTGGGTGTCGGTGGTGCAGCGGCAATATCCCTGATCACAACCAATGCCATTGGGGCAGTCGGTGCTTGCGCTGCAGCGCAGACCTTTGAAGAACGGGTCGACGGGTGGGCAGCTCACGTTGCAGTTTTCGTTCGACGGAACGATCAGCTTGCTGCGGAAATTTCCGACGACGTCTGCGACAACCGGATACTCGTTCCAGGTGCACGAGGAGTGAGCCTGGGAAAACAAGATCTCACCAGTCTTGCCTGAGTAAATGCGCGCAAAACACTCATCCGCATAGATGGCTTCGGCGGTTCCATCGCCTTCAAAATCGAACAACGATGAGCCGGTGATGTTGGAGCTAACGTCTTGCGACGAGTTGGTCCAGAGCAGCCGATCGGTGCGACCGCTTGGACAGAACTTGGCTTCAGCCCCAGCGACGCAGTCTGGATCGAAGACGTTGTACGAACTAGAACCGGCAGCGGCTAGTTCGGCACGTCCGTCGTTGTCGAAGTCACCAATCGTCGGAGGTCCACCACCGGTCGAACCAGGCAAGTTGAGCGGGCCAAATAGAAGCGCGCCATCCTTCGAGAGGATCCATGCGCGGCCGCTCATGATCATGGCGATTTCGGCGATGCCATCGGAAATGCCACGATCGAGCATGGTTCCGCTTGCGACGCCAAAGTCAGCGACGGCAACGTAGCCGCGCGCCAGGGTAACACCGGGAGGTAGCGGCAGATCGCGGTCTTTTTTCCATCGTGAGTTTGCCTTGTCCCACGAGTAGATTGCCGTGGTGGAGATGAGGTTGGGGACGCCGTCGCGGTCGATGTCTGCCACCACCGAGAACTGCCCCGTGTCCTGGCCTGCGTTGCGAATGTTTGCCGATGAGTCGATGAGTACGCCGCTGGCGCTGTAGACGTAACCCTCGGCAATGATCTCCGGTTTGCCGTCGTCGTTCAGGTCGTGAATGGCGGGACCGGTCCACTCACACAGTCCAGCAAACGGGTTCGAGTCAGCTCCTGCCGAGGTCTTTGATGTCCACAGCGTCACGAACTTGTTCTGAGAGCGGTCAAAGCCAAAGGCGACCAGCCCACCCGTTGCGGAATACGCCACGATGTCCGCCGAGCTGTCTCCATTGAGATCGCCGAGCGCCGGTGTTGCTGCACCGTTGACGGGCGTCGAGATGACGTGCTGCTGATTACAGCTTCGTCCATCGAGCACGCGCAAGATTCCCGTGTTGCCGTTGAAAAGACCACAGCTTCCATCGGTGCCGCTGTAGGTGTTGACCAAAATCGACGGACGGGTCGTGACAAACTCCGACCCACGACCGGCGAAGTTAAAGTCCATGACCAGCGGCGTCGATAGAACCTGCTTGTGGTTTGGGAAAGGATCGGTCGCAAGCGGCTTCTGCCACTCGCAGAAGATCTGGGGAGAAAGCAAGCCCGCGGGAACCAGTCTCTCGCAGGTCGGGTTGTTTGGGTGATTGGCGTTGTACGGAGCGCATCGGCTGCTCTGGCAGTACGAGTCCCCGGGGCAGTCCGTGTCGATGGTACAGCGTGTCTTCGATACGCACGCGCCATCAATGCACTCTTCGGTGTCGGCACAGGCTGGCTCACACAGTCCGGCCCCGTTGCCAACTTCTGAACCTGAACAGCCAATCACAGTCGTGGTGAGCGAAATCAGCGACGACGCGAGCAGCGCGCGAAGCGGTGAATGTCTGGTTAGCTTTCGAAACATCAGTGACCTCCCCCATCGGCTCTCTCGACTTCCGAAAATCGGAGTGAACATTACCGATATTCGTTCATCATACCCGCAGAGAGCATCGACGCGAGTGGTCGGGACCGACGATCCCACCTGACGTCTCCCAGGCGCTCCCAGACGGAGATTTCCGACTTGCCAGATGCGTGTGAGACATTTTCTTGGGGCTTGGCGCTCGGTGTGCTACCTATCGAAGACAG
>CAYTGC010000892.1:0-1963 GCA_964437195.1 uncultured Myxococcales bacterium
GCCGGCCTACACTCTGTCTGGCGCCGCCCTGCCCCCTGTCTGTCGAGAGACTGAGGACCCTGGCAAGCAGAGCGCGTCAGCGACGACAATGCTGGGAAACCTGCTCAGGCCAGACATCGAAAAGATGATTCGGGACAAAGACTGGAAGCATCTGCGCCAGGAATTTGCGCAGCTGGATCCGTCTGACCTGGCCGAGATCCTCGAAGAGTTTCCGCTTCAGGACGCCGCGCTCGTGTTCCGAATCCTGCCGCGAGACGCCGCCGCAGTGATCTTCGAGTATCTGCCGCTCGAGCTACAGACCAAGCTGGTGCAGAGCCTCGCCGATGAGCAGCTCGTCAACGTCGTCAACGGCATGGCGCCTGACGATCGAACCCGTCTTCTGGAAGAGCTGCCACCCGAAGTGACGCGACGCGTGCTCGGCAGCCTGACCCCAGGAGAGCTCAAGATCGCCAGGCAGCTCCTCGGCTATCCAGAAGACTCCGCCGGTCGTCACATGACGCCGGAGTACGTCGCGGTTCGCCCCGACATGACGGCGGCAGAAGCGCTTTCGTACATTCGCAAGCACGGCAAAGGCGCAGAGACGCTCAACGTCATCTATGTCACCGACGAAAAAGGGCGGCTGCTGAGCGACATCCGGCTGGCCGCCTTGGTGATGGCCGACCCCAGCGCCAAGGTGGAAGACCTGGGCGACGGGCAGATGTTCAACATTCCCGCGACCGCCGACCGCGAAGAGTTCGTCGCTGCCTTTGAAAAGTACGACCGCGTGGCCCTTCCTGTCACCGATTCCAAGGGCATCATGCTCGGCATCATCACCATCGACGACGTCCTTGATGTGGCTGAGGAAGAAGCGACCGAAGACATCCAAAAGCTCGGCGGTATGCAAGCGCTCGAAGCGCCGTATATGGACAGCCCATTCCTCGACATGGTGAAGAAGCGGGCGGGCTGGCTGCTGGTGCTGTTTCTGGGCGAGATGTTCACCGCCACCGCGATGGCGTATTTCGAGGGAGAGATCAAGCGAGCGGTCGTCTTGGCACTGTTCATTCCGCTCATCATCTCGTCGGGCGGTAACTCAGGCTCGCAGGCAACGTCGCTTATCATTCGATCGCTGGCGGTGCGTGAGCTGGAGCTTTCCGACTGGGTCCGGGTCATGAAGCGCGAGCTTTTGTCCGGTGTGGCGCTGGGCTCGATCCTCGGACTGGTTGGCTTTCTGCGCATCGTGCTGTGGCCATCGCGCATCGCCGTGTACGGACCGCACTACATGGGCGTAGGTCTGGTGGTGGCCATCAGCCTGGTTGGGGTCGTCCTTTTTGGCACGCTGGTCGGCTCGATGCTGCCGTTTTTGCTGCGACGACTCGGGCTGGATCCGGCCACTGCGTCGGCACCTTTTGTCGCAACGCTCGTCGATGTGAGCGGCCTGGTGATCTATTTTTCGGCCGCCTCCATCGTGTTGCGAGGACTTTTGTTATGACGGCAAGCGGTCCTTCGATCGAAGAAGCTACCGAGCGACAAGCCAAACAGGGTACCTTGTTTCTATCTCACCGATCGTGGCAGTGCGATCGGTCACCTATCCACAAGCAAGAAGCTGCGGCTTCACTTCTAGGAGGCATGCGATGAGTTCCGGCAAGATGAACATCCTGGTCGGCGTCGATTTCAGCGACACGGCAGCAGTGGCGATGTACCACGCGCTCTCTCTGGCGGAGCGAACTGGCGCGGTGCTCCACCTGGTCAACGTCGTTGCGGGTGACATCTCGATTCCGACCGATGTGGGCATGAACGCGCCGTTTGAGATGCCCGAAGTCAAAGAAGCCCGGACGCGGCTGGAGCGGATGCGCGCCATGATCGGCGGCAAAGTCGATGTCGAGCTTCACCTCCGCGCAGGCGCAACGGTTTCGACGATGCTCAAGCTGATCAAAGAGCTTAAGCCCGATCTGGTGGTCGTTGGCAGCCATGGCCGCGGTGCGGT
>CAYTGC010000893.1:0-1961 GCA_964437195.1 uncultured Myxococcales bacterium
GTGGACGAGGCTCGATCTGTCTCCTCTGAGCGACAGTGTGCGGCTGATCGTGACCGATACGCTGCTCCGTAAGGTCTTCCGGTCGCTTCGGGCACAGGGACCGATCCCGGTGCAGCCAGCGGGCGACCATGAGCGCTTTCGGTTGTTCGTCGTTATCGATGAGGCCAAGATCCTGAGCCTGGGTACAAGCGATCGCGATAGAGATCGCTCTGGCGCGATCCTGAACACGCTCATTACCGAGGCGCGCAAGTTTGGACTCGGGATGATCTTGGCTACGCAGATGGCCGAGCACTTCAGCTCCGAGGTCCGTGCAAACGCAGCCTCGTGGTTGGTTCTGCGTCCGCTCGACATCCGAGAGGCAAAGAAGAACGCTCCCAACGTTCAGGTGGAGCCCGAAGACCTCATGCAGCTCCAGGGCGGTGGTGACGGCTACCTGCGTGATCGAAGCTCCCCCAGAGCCCGACGGGTCCAAGTCCGCCCGCGCACCGTCACTGCCCCGCTTGCTCGGGCTACGGAGCGCACTGCCTGAGTGGACAGATCTGGCGGGTAGACGATGGACAAGCCGCGCACGCCAGCACTCCTCGGTGTGCGCAGTCTCTCGCTAGCGGCTTCCGGTTCGCCACGCTCATGAACAAGTAGAGCGCCTGCTGCACGATGCGCGGGTTGTACGGTTGTAGTCCATACCCAAACTCGGACAAGTCGATGTGGCGCGCGAGCGCTTGAATGTACGTGCGCCGTGCGTCATAGGTCATGGTCCCGCGATAGCCAACTGCTGCCAGAAACAGATCGACGTTGGTGTCGATGACGACGTAGTGGGACCAGTCAATACCGTCTTGCCAGGGAGCCACTCCGTCCAGCGCGATGTCCGGGTTGCAGACGGCAGACAGGAACATGCTCGCGATCTTCTGACTCACACGCCAGGCTCGTGAGAGAGCAGCCTCTAGTGCAGCTGCGCGGTCGTGCGGATCTTGATTGGAGCGCACGATGCTGTCGCGCAGCGCAGGCAAGCTTGCGACACCTTGTTCTCTAAGTGCCAGCGCGATCGAGGTTGGCATCTTGCCAAAGTGGCCGTAGCGGCGGAGCACGACCGTGTGTCGCTTCAGATGACACGACACCGTGGGATTGGCCTTGCAAACGCCCGTCCCGCGCTCCAAGTCTTTGGTGAGATCGCAGTGCAGCCTCAACGCCTCAGTACTCTGCGCGTGGGAACAGGCACACTCATCTGCCAGCGAAAGCAGCCTCGTCATGGACGCGATCTCATGGGCGCTATCAGGATCGATCCCCCGAAGGATGCCCATCACGATGCGATCCTGAAGGCGCTGAAACATGGCAGTCGTAACTAGCAGGGAGAACAGCGCTGCGGCGTCTCCGCGCTTGACGGCAGCTCGCTCGATGGCGAACGCCCCAACTCGCCGCGGGTCACAGAACATGGCAGGCATGCCCGGCTCATCGACGGTCCGATAGTGAGTCGCCAGGTACCAGCGCGTCACTTCGTGCGCCGTAGCGATCTGAAGCACTGTGGGGTCTGCTGCCGTCGTCACGTTGCTCTTCAACTTATCTGGAGCCGTAGCACACGGGCCGAGAAAATCCCATACTCGTCCTACCGTGGGAATCGACGCTCAGGGGGGACTACTGGATTCATTCGCTGGTTCGCGGCGGCGGATGTTACGACGACTGCGGACAGCGGCTCCCGTTCGCACCCTTGTAGCCGCTGCGAGAACATCGCTGCGACCACGACGCTTGGCGACGACTTGTCGAAGCTCTTCCTGGCTGGCCACGAGCTGTGCGCCGAGAGCACGCTCACAACTTCGCCGCTGTTCCTGTCATCCGGTGGCATGATGCCCTGGTTGCGGCCCTCGCTTCAGCTGGCTCGCAAGCGCTCGCATGGACGCAGAGCGATTCCCTGAACATCTCGTCGCTGGTGATACTCTAGGGAAAAACTCTGGCAAGTTTTCCGTCGA
>CAYTGC010000894.1:0-1959 GCA_964437195.1 uncultured Myxococcales bacterium
TTTGCATGAGGCGGGATCAGCAGATCGCGATAGTAGTTGTGTCTCACATTGAAGCTCACTTCTCTGGCTCCGGCTTCGTCTCAGTGGCCAAGTCTCGCGCTTTGCGGAGAAAGCGCTGAAACGCATCTTGGTCTGAAAATAGCTTCTCAAAGCGCTGATCGGTGGCCATGGAGCCGATAAACTCATAAATCTTCTTTACCCGTGCATCGGGTTCCTCCGTGAGTTCTGCCAGCTCAAACGGCACGGCCACTGAGGCGGGTTTGCCACGGATTGCGCGCAAGGTTTCCAGATACATTGCAGCAATGGAGGGAAGCCCTTTTTCCACCACGCGGTCCCACGCAGTGCCTTGCGGCGTCATTTGCAGCGCTTCGGCATTCTCTTTGAGCTTGTTCATCACCTTGAGCTGCGTGTCGATGAGGGCCTCGGCCCCCTGCGTCAGCGACTCGATGGTCTTGCGCCGCGCCTCAAATTCGGCGGCGGCAGTTTTGCTCATGATCTCTTGGAAGCCTTTGAACCATTCAAGCGTATGGACAGCAAAGGCCGCTTTGGCTTTGGTCTTGGCGACCGACGCCTCGCGTTCCTCGGCATCGAGCGCCATGATGGTGTCGACTTGCGTGTCGTTTACATTCACAACATCCTGCGATTCAACGGCTTCATTCTTCCACACAATCCGCTGTGATTCCGACTTCTTGACACACTTACCTTTGCTGTACCAAGCCACGCGGTAATGACCCGATCGGAGACTCACGGGAGACTCAAACGGATCGAGCTGGAGCGGGTTTCCCTTCGGAGTCGAGCGGACCCTTCCATCTGGGGTCGAGTACAGCAGCTTATAGCCATCAATTTGCAGGCCGCTTGGAAGCAGCTCCTGGATCTGCGCAGCCAAGTCGAACTTCTTCGTCATAGTCAAATTGTTAGCGACTTCACAAAAACGGTCAATAGCGATCGTCGATTCGTCATCGCCTCCGCCATCGCTTGCCGATCTCAGTCACTGTGGGTGCGTGGTCAAACTACATAATAAGTGCTGCATTAGCCATGCCTGATCAACGCTTCAGTGGAATTCGCATCCCCTTGCCTGCGCTGTCAGAAATGGATTTTCCGGTGACTTGCCGTGACCAGTCATGGCTTCAATTGTAGAATAACACCGGAATATCTACTGGCTGACATATATACTTCCATGAATCGCTTGTTGTGAAACACAGGACAATTCACTGGCGCATTCACGGAATTGGCTCAGTCATTCAATGATAATACCACTTCTTCAATGAGTGTGAATCGCCGGAAAATCGGCAGAACTTTTGATGCCGAAAGGACGAAAGGCTCGTCGAGTAGATGAGAAATGTGCTGATTCCATCCGAAACACCGGAAAACAAATGGCTGTGACAAAACACCCATGTAGTGACGCCATACGGGATCGTCAGTTAGCGGATTTTCACCAGGGGATGAGCCGTGGTTTGGAGTGACGCCTGAGTGCAGAGGGAGGTTTCCGTTTGACGAATTGCGGCTGAGTCTGGGATCATGATCTGCAATGATTCGGCCACCTCCAGACTTGGGGTGTCTGTGTTGTAAGAAGCCACTCCCAGAGGGCAGCCGTGCGGGCCGCTTCTACTGTTCGCTGCGGTGTCAATGGAAGTATCTGAAGCGTCGCTCGCGACCGCCGGACCCGACGGAGGCGGACTTCGCGGATCTGAAGCGCTGCTTACTGGCGCTTGCCGAGCGTTATCCCGAGGCGGCGGGCTACGTGCTCCTGATCGTCTGTCCACAGCAACCGGCGCTGGGAGAGATTCCTTTTCCGCCGCCGGGCATCCTGACCAAACGGTGTCCGTCGGAAGATCGCTCGTTTCGGATGAGCGATCGCCCGTACTTTTCGCTGGCTCCGTTCGAGGTTCCTCGCTTACCGATCGGTGGGCGGTGTCGTGTCGAGCTGCGAGACAAGCGGGGCCGACCGATCCCGCACCC
>CAYTGC010000895.1:0-1954 GCA_964437195.1 uncultured Myxococcales bacterium
GGGTTCTTCAGCATGGCGAGGAAGTCGGTGTTCGCAACTTCGATGCTGCAGTTGGCGCCAGGCTTCTCTCCCTGCGAAATCGACGGTGGATTCGAAGCAAGATCGACGTTCCACTGACCGCCGCCCTCGCCGGTGATGGTGAACTGGTAGATCGCGTTGATCTCGCGGGCCTTGTCAGGCGACGCGGCAATCTTCGGCGGGAGGATCGAATCGAACAGGTCAGCGGCAGACGTAGGCACAGCCATGGGTTTGAGGCTCCTTCGGTTGGTGATTTCGCCTTGACGGCAGTCCATCCCGGGTAACACGCGCGCTACGCGACTGTCAAATGAGACGAAGATTCTGGTGTTGAAATGTCGGTTGCGTTCGTACTAGGTTTGCGGAAGTGGGAGGATTCCGCCATGTTCGATCGCCGTTGTGAATTCCCGTCGTCGACCACTCCGCCTGATTCGGAGGCTCATCCAACCCCCATCCGCGGGTCGTCACAAGGACGGACTTCGCGCACGGCTCGCTCGCTTCTTCTGTTCGGATGTCTCGGACTTGCCAGTCAGATGACATGCGGCCAGGGGCGACCCGATGGCGAGCAGAACCTCGATGAGGACAATCCCGACCAAGTCCGACTGGTGTCGCTGACGCTCAAGCCAAACAACGACATCCTGCTGGTCGACCTGAACACCGAAGCAACCAAAGCCTTCACAGTGCGCGGCCTGTACTCGGATGGTTCGAGTGCCGATTTCACCCGAAAAGTTCGCTTTTCTCTCGATAACAACGCGGTTGGCAAGTTCAGCGGACCGACGTTCAAGAGCGCAGTTCTCGAGAAGAACAAGGTCGATTTTTCCAAGGTCTACGCCAAGGTCACCGACAACGGCCGCGAGCTGGCGACGGTAGCAAACCTGACGGTGGTGTGGCTGCGGACGACCGGGAACTCGCAGGACTTCTTCTTCAACCTGCCGTACATGATCTCACCGCAGACGAAGCCGCTGACGTTCTCGACGCAAGTGCAGTCGCTGGACGTCTTCTTCGCCGTCGACACGACCGGAAGTATGGGTGGCGAGATCAACCAGCTCGTTCGCAGCCTCCAGGGCACGATCATTCCAGGGGTCAAGGCCGCCGCTGCCAAGGATGCTTGGTTCGGTGTCGGCTCCGTCGATGACTGGCCCTACGGTGGCTATGGATCGCCGGGCTGCAACGGCGTTCACGACCAGCCACTCGTGCTGCTTCAGCCGATGACAGACGACGTGATGAAGGCTCAAAATGGTGTGCAGCAGCTTCTCCGCGGTTCCTCGCCAGCAGGGTGCGGTGCCGACACACCGGAAGGGCAAATGGAGGCGCTGTACCAAATCGCGACGGGTGACGGTCAGACGGGGGCTGGTGCCAATGTTCCTGTGAACCACAAGGGAATCGGTGGCGTCGAGTTCCGCGACGGCGCACTCCCTGTCGTCGTTTCGATCAGCGATGCGTCGTTCCATGATGTCGGTGATACGCCGGCTCGGACTTGCTACGGATCGTCGGTCAGCTACTCCGGTGAAGTGGCCAAGTTTGCGCACAGCCGGGTCCAAACCGCGGAAGCGCTCAACAAGATCTGCGCCAAGGCCGTCGGTATTTCGGCGCTCCTGTCGAGTGAAGAGAACTGCATTGCGACCAAGGATCTGACGTATTTTGCGAAAGAGACTGGCGCGGTGGTTCCCCCGGAAGCGTGGGACGTTCCGATGCGCCCGAATGGCTGCGCGGCGGGCAAGTGCTGCACGGGTCTGCGGGGCGCGGGCGAGGAGCCTGATGCCAACGGACTCTGCCCGCTGGTGTTTAAGGTCCAGTCGGATGGAACTGGCGTCGGCGATCAAGTGACCGCGGGTATTGCGCAGCTGGCGCAGTTCGCTTCGTTTGATGTCGTGACGGATGTCGTCGGGCAGAAGCAGGGCGAAAAGGGTGAGATGATCCCCGATCCGAAGACCACAGC
>CAYTGC010000896.1:0-1951 GCA_964437195.1 uncultured Myxococcales bacterium
CCCCACGACAGACCCGACAGCTTGCCTTGCAGCTCTTTGATTTTTTGAAGCTTGGTGCGCGCGTCGTCCTGCTGCGACATCGCGTCTTGGACAGTGTTGTTTAGGTCTTCCGCCGACGGTCCCGGCATATCGAGCTGATGCGCGGTTTCGCTGACTTTGCCCACCGTCTCGATGGTGATGCCGCGCAGCTCGTTCGCAGTGCTCTCGATCTCGGAAACGATGCTGCGAGCGGTGTCGACTGCTTGCTTGGCAGCGGCGCTGGCCGTCACCGTGACGATCTGCGATAGCTTCTGCGCTGTCGCTTGCGTCGCGGTGGAAATTTCGTTTGCCCCGGCGTCAACGGCCCCACGGATCTCCGCTGCGCCTTGCTTGGCCTGGTTGACAACGCCGACCACATCTTCGCGCGTCGCCGCCGCCGCTTCCTTGGCTGCCGCCTGCGCGGCCTCGAGGTGACGGGTGAGCGCGCTCGTCAGACCATCGACGGCGACAGCCAAGCCACCAACCAGCCGCTTGATCGCATCAAAGCACTGCTGTCCCTCTGCAACTGCGGACATCGCCGCTTTCTGCGCGTCTGCAGCTCGGCTCTTGGCAAGTTGAAAGTCGCGCTTCGACGCCGCCTCGGCCGCTTCTCTCGCTGCGGCAATGGCCTGCTTCGCATGCTCAAACGCCGCGGGTCCGTTGGTCGACAGCACATCGAAGCAAGTGCTCACCTCACTGATGATCTTTTCGACTTTGGCCTTGATGTCCTGGAAGGCCGCCATCGCCATCTCGACGAGCTGCCGGAGCCTCGCTTCAATGTTGGCGAGCGCAGCCTTGGCCTTTTCGATCAGCGGACCGACGACGCCTTGGACCGTCGACTTCACCTTGTCGATGGCGTTTAGGATCGTGTCCTTATAAGAGCTGATCGCGCCGCTGATCTTGCTGACCGCGCCCTGGATCTTGCCGATGACTCCGAGTGCGCCCGACGCTGTGGTTTTTTGGACCGATTTTTGCGCGTTGTCGACGACCTGCTTGACCTTTTCCGCAGCCTGCTTGACGTCGCTTTTGGCTTTTTCGACCGCGCTCTTGGCTTCGGACACGGCTTTTTTGGCGTCAGCGGCGACCTTGCCTTGCACTTTCTCGACGCCCGCCGTGACGCTTTGGACCGACTTGAGCCCATCGAGCGCCACTTTGTTCAGCTCGTCGATGGTCTTCTTGCTGACCGCCTCGACCTCGGAACGCACTCCCGCAAGCTGCTGATTGACATCCATCGCGTGTCCTCGTTTCTCGAAGCGTCAGTCGCTATTGAGCAGTCCCTCTGTCGGCAGTGTTCGACGGCGGCGCTTGGGTCTCAGCATCGATGATGATCGCAGACACCGCCTTGAACACATCCCCAAGACCCCCGAGGAGTTCCTCGGCGATCCCGACGGCATTTTCGGCACCGTCTTTGGCGGCGTTGTAGGCGTCTTTTACGTCCGCGTGCGCGTCTTTGGCATCTTCCGCCGCGCGAACAGCGAACTCTTTGGCGTCGGAAACGGCCCGTGTGATCTCGCGCGCTGCCGCTTTGGCGACATGAAGCTGCCCTTTGGCGCTGTCTGCGCTGCCGCGCATCGCCTCGTCACGAATGTTTTCCAGGTTCGCGATGAGCTTCCGAACCGCGCCGATCTGCGCCTCTGCCATCTCGATCGCCTTTTCGGCGTTCATCACGTCGACCCGCACGTTTGGTCGCTTCAGCACGAACGTGTACTTGTTCCCCGCGGTCAGCCCTGACAGACGCTGCCCCAGCGTGCGAATCTCGCGCTTGATATCGGCCATCGTCCCCCCCGGCCTTGCTGCATCCGTCAGGCTCGTCGAGCCGAGGACACAAATCTTTAGTGTTTCAGAATACCAACTTCCGCTACGCGCCGACAAGCGAAGACCGCGAAGACCGCCACGACGTGCCTTCCAGGTCGGGGCTGGCACGCCGTACGCG
>CAYTGC010000897.1:0-1949 GCA_964437195.1 uncultured Myxococcales bacterium
ACTGGCTTGTGCGGATTGGCCCAGTTGTTTTCCCATCTCGCGTAGAGAGAATCAAGAAAGACGTTCCACTCAGCACGGGTGCGTGAACCCGGATAGGGGATCGGCGGGAACACCTCTCGCCCGGTAGCGACCACCGCGATCTGATTTCGAGCATCCAGCTTCCCAAGCTCAAACTCCTTCCAGGTGTGCTGGTTGCTTGGGTCGACTCGAACGCGAATGCCGTGCAGGTCGAACTCCTTCTGCTTGATTGCCGATAGGACTTCGTGAACCCCTTCGGAGTGGCCATCTTTCACCGCTGCCGCCCACAGGTGGACGCCGTAGTAGGCCGCCTCCATCGTCTCGCTCACGACCCGATGCGTTCCATACTTGGCCTTGAATCGAGAGACAAATCCGGACTCGTTCCCCGGTTGAGCAAGCGGAAAGTGCGCGCGTGCGATGTAATGCCCAGACAGATCCACCGACGACAGCTGAGCCATCTCTGCTTCACCGATCGTAAAAGACAGCGTCGGAA
The DNA here is from genome assembly GCA_964437195.1 of uncultured Myxococcales bacterium. GTDB lineage: Bacteria > Myxococcota_A > Polyangia > Palsa-1104 > JAEUJZ01 > JAEUKA01. The sequence continues at coordinate 512 of CAYTGC010000897.1, forward strand.
TGTCTTTTCGCAGGATGTCTTCGTCGCGCAGCTGCTTTAGGAATGCGACGCTGGAATCTCCAACCAGCGCGTTGATGATGAGCTGCGGCTTGTTCTTTTTGATCCGCTTGATCACCGCAGTAAATTCGAAGTCACCAACAACAGCGAAATAGGACTCGAGAAGTTTCCAGCCTTTGCGACTGATCTCTTCTGCCACCAGCGCCTCGATAGCCCGCGGACGAAGCCCGTCGGTACCAACGAACACGACCCGCTTGGTATCCGTCTCCTTTTCAAACCACTTGAGCGCGGGAAGCACAAACTGATTGGGAGTTGCCCCGGTGTAGATGATGTTGGGGGACTCCTCCAGACCTTCATAGGAAGCGGGATAAAACAGGAGACCACCAAGCTGCTCGAAAAAGGGTTTGATCGCTTTGCGCCCTCCGGATCCGAACCCCCCAAAGACCGCAGCGACGCGCTCTTCCATGAGCAATCGATTGGCTGCACGCGTGAACGCGGAGTCGGTTGTGACTTCGGATTTTCCGTCGAGAACAAGCGCATCGATGGTACGACCGAGCAGCCCGCCTTCTGCATTCAGTTCCTCGATTGCCAGCAGGCTCGCGTCAGCAAGAGGACGCTCGCTGACGGCGAGAGGCCCTGACAGCGAGTGCAGAATTCCTACCTTGATAGGAGTCGTTTTTGCGGCGACTTTGGAATGAGTATTCGAGTTCGCATTCGGGGTGGTCTTGGAATCCGGCCCGGCTGGATGGTTCGGAACGGTAGCTCCCTTGCCTCGCAGCGCGATGAACGCCCCAGCAGCAACGCTGATGGCCGTTGCGGCTCCACCAAGCAGAAAGATGCGGCGCGAACGACTCCGGTTCCGAGCCAGACCGGGCATTGACTGGTCGAGCGCTTTTTCGAACGTGCTCGGTCGCGCTTCGCCTCCATCGAGAGTCGCCCCTTGCGTCGGCACCACCGCCTCAGATGCCATCCGCGGCTGGGGCATGGAGCGCTCCATCTGAAAGATCGACTGCTGCCGCCGCGGCATGCTGTCGAGCACGCCCTCCAGATCTTGCAGCATCTCGCTCGCACTCTGATAGCGACGGTCCGGCTTCTTGCTGAGGCACCGCTTGATCAGCTTCACACAGGCTTCGGGAATCTCGGGAACATACTCGCGCGGATCGAGCGGCGAAGTCGTCCGCAGATTCACCAGAATCTCCAGAACATTCGACCCCGAAAACGGCGGACGTCCCGTCAGAAGTGCATAGTAGGAAGCCCCAAGAGAATAGATGTCACTGCGGACATCGCAGTTCTGGCTTCCCATACTCTGTTCCGGACTCATGTACAGGGGCGTTCCGATGAGCTGCCCTGATGCAGTCAGCTCTGGATCGTCCTCAATCGTCTTCACGATGCCAAAGTCCGTCAGCTTGACAGAGCCCGACTGCGTAAAGAGGATGTTGTC
>CAYTGC010000898.1:0-1948 GCA_964437195.1 uncultured Myxococcales bacterium
ACGGTCGGCAGCTCGCTGGTGGTCTGCTGCACCCCTTGCGCCGTCAGCACAAAGCCACGAAACAACACCGCACCGCTCGTCGCCAGCGTGTAGCCCTTTTCGGTGATCGACACCGTCAGGTTTAGCTCGGCCTTGGGCGGTGGGCTGTTTGTGTTTGTTACGACCGACGACGTCGGCAGGTTGATGTTGATGCTGGCCAGCGAAGCCTGAAACGTCACCGTCGCCAGAAGGAACATGATGATGTTCATGACGATGTCGAGGTACGGCACAAGGTTTAGCTCGCCGGACTCCTCCGTCAGCTCTTCCCCGTGCTCGCGTAGCTTCCGCAGACGGAAGCGCAACCTCTGGATGGTCATGAGAAAGTCGCCTGCCCGCTAGTCGTTGTCGTCTTCGTCTTCGACATCCCGCGCGCGGCGGTTCTTGTCACCGTCGCGTCGGCTGCCGCCCCGTCCACCATCCCGGCCCTCTTTTTCGGCAGCGGGCGCAGGTGGATTGGCAATCAGGTCGAACAGCAGATTTTCCAGGCGGAGCGCGAAGCTCTCCAGCTCCTGCTGCTTGCTCTTGCTGGCGGCAGACAGAAACAGGTGACCAATCATGCAGCCTGCCGCAATCGCCAGACCGAGCCAGGTGTTGTTCATGGCTTCGGCGATGCGGGTCGCCAGAAGCGAGCTGCGCTGATCGGCTGCCGCCTTGCCGATGGCCGCAAAGCCACCGATCAGGCCGTTGATGGTTCCCAAAAGACCGAGCAGCGTCGCGATGTTGGCAAGCGACCACAGGACACCGATGCGCTTCTTCAGCTCGGGCGTCGCATCGGTCAGGGCTTCTTCAATCGCCGTCGAAACCGCTGCTTCCCCACCTTTGAGCTTGGAGAGCCCGGCCTTGGCGACCAGCGCGATCGGTGCGTCCGAGGACTGCGCCAGCCGCTGCGCTTTTTCAAGCTGACCGGCTGACAAAAGCTTGCGTAGCTGCTCGAGGAAAGCCCGCGCGTTTACCGCACCTTTCCCGAGGAAAAACATCGCCCGATCGACGATTAGCGTCACGACCACCACCGAGCACAGCAGGTTCACGTACATGAAGAACCCGCCCTGCTCGAAGAACTCTTTGAGCTGCTGCATGAGAAATTGTCCCTACGGAAGCGACTACTGCATCTCTAGCATGTCGCCGAGGAAAGCGAAATCTTGGCTGTAGTTTCCAGGGTTTACTTCCTGGTAGTCAGGGCGACCCGGCAGCACTTCTTCCGCGATGACGTCGGCGATCCGCTCAGAGACATACGACCGAACCGACTGGTCCTTGCTGACTTCCACGATAAAAAGCACCTTGGCTTGCACCACCGGGCTCTCGAAGTCGCGGTAGAGCGTGAACAGCACCGCGCGCCCGCCCTTGCCATTTTCGTAGCCCCGATAGGCCGCATAGTACGTCGTCACGACGCCGGTGGTGTCGCGGGTGTCGAGCTTGAAAAACTTGCTGGGCGGAATCAACTCGCTCATGGACGCTCCTTGGTACGCCGCCACGCTGGCGCGGCAAGCCGGTCCTATTATGCCGGTCGCAGCTTCGGGTAAAAACCCCAAAATTCGGCAAAGGACAGCGCGCAAGCGGGGCCCAGGCAGCACCCGGGAAACCGCACGGCGTCCGTGTTTCGTATGATGTGACCGAACGGCTGCATCCAAACTGGCTGCGGGAAAGGCGACACGTTCATGCCGATTGTGCGCACGATCATCTTCGTTTCGATCATGACGGCGGTCATGGTGGGCCTGCACTACTACGTATACCTGCGAGTGGTGCGCGGGCTGTCGCTGGGAGTCAACGAGCAGCGGCTGGTCAAAGGCGTTCTGGTCGGCCTGTTTGCCCTGTTGTGGCTGAGCTTTCCGCTCGCACGGCTCGTGCCCCGCAACCTGGCGCTGCCGTTTATGTGGGTCGGCTACCTGTGGATGGGCACGATCGTGCTGTC
>CAYTGC010000899.1:0-1947 GCA_964437195.1 uncultured Myxococcales bacterium
GCATGCTCGCGCAGATCGACGGGAAGCTTGCGATTCTTCAGCACATCGACGAGCGCCGACTGTCCTTGTTCCGTCTGTGCCCCCGACAGCGCTCCGAGCAGTGTCTTGGCCATCGGCGTCGGAAGTCCCTGCGCAATCGCCTGCGCGGCCTGCTTCGGCGCGTCGGATTTCAGCCGAAACAGCGATGACAGACGCATCTGAAGCTCTGCCCGCTGGCTGCCGGTATCGGTCGAGGGAATCGAGCGCAGCGCCTGCAAAAGCTCCTCAAAGCTTGCTCCACGCACCCTTTGTTCGTCGCCGCGCCGGTCGGAATCGGTCGCATCCATCAGCGAAAGTGGGCTCAGTGTGTAGTCAGGCGAGTCGATGAGCGCGAGGTCCGCTTCCGCCACCTTGACTGTCCCCGTCCCATCACGCTCAAGCTTCAGTGTGCTTTCCGACGAAACCAGCGGCATGTCTGGGCCGGGATCGACCAGCAGACTGTCGCTGCCTTCTACCTTGGCAATCCGGGCCGCTTCATCGTCGCCCTCGCCAAGGACAAACGAGAGAGACAAGCTTCCCGAGACTTTGCCAAGCTGTCCCACTGGCAACAGACCTTGTGCCGTGCGCACCGACAGATATTTTCCGCGTTGTTTGTGGACGACCGCTTGCTTTGCGTCGGCGCTCCGCTCGTAGCTGGCTTCATACTCGCCGGTGGCATCCAGTTCTTGGCTTTGCCACTTGGCGACGGGCGCTGCGCTGCGAACAAACTGCAGACTGGCGAACAGCGCTTTGGCAAAGCCACGACCAACGGCATCGACCTCGCGATGGACACGCAGCGAGCGCAGCTTGCCATCGGGTTCATAGACGAGCACAACGGGCCGCACGAGCGCGTCGGCAAGCTTTGCTTTGGCGGCTGGATCACCAGCAAACGATAGCTGCAGCCCATCGAGCCGAGCCAACAGCGTCACCGTCAGTGAGTCCGCACGCAGAACTGTTGTCGTCAGTCGCGCCGCAATGGCCAGCGGATAGTCGTCACTCGACGCCTCCGGGCCTCGGCCTTTCATGTGGAGTACGCGCCGCGTGGTCAGCTGATAGCTTTGGGTCGTCCCGACCCGCCATGTGAGAGAAGCCGTCGGGTTTTTTGCCGCTGCCGGACTCCCCGCCGTCGAAGTTGCAGACGGTGATGGAGGCGCAGCCGGTCCGTTTTGCCGCTGCCAGAGCGACAGACCCAGCGCAATCACGACGAAGAGCAGCAGAATCTGCCAAGGACGAGGACGCATGGGCTGACTCCTGGCAAGGGGCGAGGCCGCAGCGATACGCATGTTGTCGCTGCGGCCTGCCGTGACTAGAACAGCTTGACGCAGCCCGCCTCATGGGCGAGCGGGTAGCTCTTGGTCGTACCCGGCCAGTCGGCGATCTTCTTTTCGTAGCGCTTGCCGAGCGCCTTGGCGAAGACGTTCAGGCGGCCCGACAGGTAGTTGAGTGCGAGATCGCTGTCGGCCTTGTAGTAGATACCAACGGTGGTCAGGTCGAGCTGACCTGCGGTCGGAACCGACGCTTCGACGAGCGTCAGCTTGCCATCGACACCTGCTTCGGCCACCCACGCATCGACGGACGCGGTCGCAGTGGCATAGGCCTTGGCCGATGGAACCAGCGTCGCGTTCACCGCGAAGATACCGATGTTGCTATTGAGCGACACTCCCGCCGAGCCAGCCGAGGCCGCCTTGACTTTGACCGGCACGGGGCCAACCCAGAAGCGCTTTTCGGCATTAAAGAAGGTGACATCCCAGTTCTTGCTCAGGTTGAGCGTGACGCCGGTGCCGGTGCCAGTTCCCGACGAGCGGCTGTGACGGAAGATGTTCTTGCCGAGCACAAAGACGTCGAGGCTCTCGCTGGCGCTCTTGGCCACGACAGCGGCTTCGGCCTTGCCGATCACTTTGACGACGTTCTGGGTGTTGCCAAACAGCA
>CAYTGC010000900.1:0-1947 GCA_964437195.1 uncultured Myxococcales bacterium
GGAATCGCTGTCGGGCAGGCCTTCGTCATCGATCGGCGGCGCCAACCCACACCACGGCGTCACCTTTTGCCCGAAGAAATCACCGCCGAGCTGGTCCGCCTTGATGAAGCCGTGTCGCTCGCCGACATGCAGCTCGAGCGACTGAAGCGCAAGCTCAAGGAAAGCGACGAGAGCGACTCGAGCGTGATTCTGGAGGCCCACCAGCTTATCCTGCGCGACGAACATCTGCTCGGGCCGACCCGGCGGCGAATCCGCGACGAAAAGCTGAACGTCGAGTGGGCGCTGCGCAAGACGGTTGCCGAAATCCAGCAGCGCTTCGACGCGATCGACCTGCCCTACTTCCGAGAACGCAAAAGTGATGTCGCCTTCGTCGGTGAGCAGGTCCTGCGCAACCTGCTCGATCAGAGTGGTGGCACCACCTGGCAGCCGCCACTCGGTTCCGTCGTGGTTGCGCACGATCTGTCGCCTGCCGACACAGTTCATCTGCATCGGCACCAGATTGCGGCGCTCGTCACGGATGCTGGTGGACGCACCTCGCATACCTCGATTCTGGCGCAAGCATTCGGCATCCCCGCAGTGGTCGGGCTCGAGGACATCACCGAGGCCGTTGGAACAGGCGATCTGCTCATCGTCGATGGCAATCGCGGCAAAGTCGTCCTCTGCCCAAGCCAGGGGATGATCGATGAGTACAAGCAGCAGGCCAAGTCCGAGCATGCCCGACTGTCTCAGCTCCTCGCCGAGCGTGACGCTCCAGCCGAAACAGTCGACGGCGTTCGCGTACGCCTGCTCGCCAACATCGAACTTCCCGACGAAGTGCCGCTCGCGCTCGAGTACGGAGCCGAGGGCATCGGTCTATACCGGACCGAGTTTCTGTTCCTCGATCGCATGGATTTCCCGCGCGAGGAGGAGCACTTTATGCACGCTCGCGGCGTCCTCCGCCGGGTCGCGCCGTATGAAGCCACGTTCCGCACGTTTGATCTTGGCGTCGACAAAGTAGCGCCATTCCTTGGCCGTATCGCCGGAGCCCACCCAAGCATCGGGGAAGCCGAGCCCAACCCAGCGCTCGGTCTACGCTCACTCCGTCTTTGCCTGAAAGAGCCTTCGTTTTTCAAAGCGCAGCTGCGTGGCCTTCTGAGGGCATCGGTCCATGGCACGATGCGAATCATGTTCCCGATGGTCAGCGGCGTCGAGGAACTGGCGCAGGCGAAAGAAATGCTCGCTGAGTGCAAGCGCGAACTTCAAAAAGAAGGAGTCGCGTTTGCCTCGTCGATCCCGATCGGCATCATGATCGAGATGCCGTCGGCGGTGATGGTGGCGGATCACCTGGCACAGGAAGTCGATTTCTTCTCGATTGGCACAAACGATCTCATTCAGTATTCGCTGGCCCTCGATCGGCTAAATGAACACGTCGGCTATCTGTATCAGCCGCTGCATCCGGCCGTGCTGCGGATGGTGAAACACACGGTGGACGCGGCTCACCACGCGGGCAAGCGGGTCGGCATGTGCGGAGAGCTGGCCGGAGAGCCTCTCCTGACCGTGGTTCTGCTCGGGCTTGGGCTGGATGATTTGTCCATGAATGCTGCGAGCCTGCCACTGCTGCGGCGGCTTCTGCGCCAACTCTCCGCCGACAAAGCGCGCGAGCTGGCCACGGAAGTTCTCAAGCTACCGAGTGCGGCGCAGATCGAAGCGGTCGTGCGCGATCGACTGGGCGGCATGCTTGGGGACGATCCTGCCTGGGCAAGTTTGACTGCACAGCGACGAAGCGGCAAGCCGTCGTAGCCTGAAACCATCGGCAACCGTGTCAGCGCTGCGAGCGGTCCGGCCCAGGTCCTGTCCCCAACCGGCGCTCAACTTGGCGAACCCAGCCAAAGATCCTTGCGCGAAGCGGCAGCGGGCGCAAAAATCAGCGACAGGCCCGACTGGGTCGAGGATGCGTAAATGCACGTA
>CAYTGC010000901.1:0-1940 GCA_964437195.1 uncultured Myxococcales bacterium
ATCCTCCGTCCTGTGTTACTGTGCTTCGTCGGGACGGACTTCCCCAACAGGCAGTCCGTAGCGAATGAAGTTCACAATGATTGCGGCAATTCCCACTGTAAACAGCGAAGCGGCGAGAACGAGACCAAAGAAGTGAGGGTGCAGTTCCTTCTGCACGGTCAGAAAGTCCAGACCGACGCGACGCTCTAGGACCACTTGGCTGATGCCGGCCACTGCGAACGCCAGCGTCATCGCAATCATGCCGATGTTCGAGGACCAGAAGCCAAACGTCGCCATCGTGGTGTCATGCAGCTTGCGTCCAGTGAGGAGCGGCATCGTGTACGAGATGATGGCCAATACCAGCATCGCGTACGCACCCCAGAACGCCATGTGGCCGTGCATTGCGGTGACCAGCGTTCCGTGCGTGTACATGTTGACTTGCGGCAAGGTGTGGGCAAATCCCAAAAAGCCCGCGCCGACAAACGACATCACTGCGCAGCCCACCGTCCACGACAGCGCGTTCTGGTTGGGATGGGTGCGGCCTCCCTTGCGGGCCATGGTGATGGCGTAGATGGCCATTCCCAAGAAGGCCAGTGGTTCGAGTGCAGAGAACACGCCACCGACCATCAGCCAGTACTTGGGCGTCCCAATGTAATAGTAGTGGTGACCGGTCCCAAGCACGCCCGACAGGAAGGTGAAGCCGACGATGACGTACAGCCACTTTTCGATGATCTCGCGATCGATGCCGGTCAGCTTGATGAGCAGGAACGACAGAATCGCGCCCATGATCAGCTCCCACACGCCTTCCACCCACAGGTGAACGACCCACCAGCGCCAGTAGGAATCGAGCGTCTGGTTGTCGGTGTCGATCATGCCGGGCAGATACAGCAGAGCCGCCATAAGGAGTCCGAAGAACAGCACCAGCGCCGTCGTAGTGTGGCGCTTTCCCTGCCAAATCGTCATGCCGATGTTGAAGATGAACATCAGCACATCCACCACCACCAGGTAGTCGAGCGGACGCGGAATCTCGAGGAACTTGCGGCCTTCCCACCAGTTGACATGGAAGCCGATGATCGCGACCACACCGACAATGACCAGCGCGCCAAGCTGCACAAACGCCAGCTTCACGCTGTACAGCTCGCGGCCTGACTCTTCGGGAATGATGTAGTACGCGGCGCCCATAAACCCGGTGAGCAGCCACACCACGAGCAGGTTGGTATGCGTCGTCCGCGCGGTGTTAAACGGAATCACGTTGTGCAGCACATCGTAGCCCATGTGGGCAAAGGCCATGATGAAGCCGTAGATGAGCTGCAGTGACAGAAGGAGCATGCAGGTGGCGAAGAAGTAGTACGCCACTTTTTGCGATTGGAACTTCATGGTGTGTCTCCCTACCTAGTGACGTTCTACTTCTGGTTCGATAGGAATGCGGTCAGCTCCGCGATGTCCTTATCGGTAAGCGGCAGCTTGGGCATCTTGGTTCCGGGCTTCACTGAGCCAGGATCTTTCAGCCAAGCACCGAGGTAATCGGCAGTATAGCGACTGCCAACTCCGTCGAGGGCCGGGCCGACCATTCCGCCCTGTCCACCCATGGTGTGACACGCCACGCACATCTGATTGAACACAAACGGACGATCGGAGGTCTGCGCGACCCCACCGCCCGTGGAAGTCACCGGAACCGCCATCTTGACCAGATGCGGCTTGGCCGGGAATCCGTTCAGATCCATTTCACCTATCCACTTGAAGAAGTCGATCAGGTTTGTGATCTCGCCGTCGCTGAAGTTGTACTTCACCATCTTGCGCTCGCCGGGATACATCGACTGCGGGTCCTTGAGGACGGCGCGCATAAACTGCGGACCGCGGCGCTCGTAGACCTTGGTGAGCTCGGGGGCATAGTAGGCACCCTCACCGAGGATGGTGTGGCACCCCATGCAGTTGTTCTTTTCCCAGAGCTTTTTGCCCTG
>CAYTGC010000902.1:0-1939 GCA_964437195.1 uncultured Myxococcales bacterium
AACATCATGCTGGTGCGCGATCCCGATTTCCCGGGTGGGGAGCGCGTGAAACTCCTCGATTTCGGCATCGCCAAGATGGCCGAACATCTTAGTGCCCAGCCCGTCCGCACCAAGAGTGATGTGCTGATGGGAACTCCTACGTACATGTCTCCCGAGCAGTGTCGTGGGGCCAAGTTGGCGACGGACCGATCGGATGTTTACTCCCTTGGAGTCATCCTGTATCAAATGATTGCTGGGCAGCCGCCATTCCTAGGCGCATCGATGGGTGATCTCATCGCGATGCACCTCATGGATACGCCCACTCCGCTGACCGAGCTCGTTCCAGAACTGAGTCCCAGGATTTGGCGGCTTGTGCGCTCTCTCTTGGCCAAGAAGCCGAGCGAACGCCCGCCGATGGAGAAGGTCCACAAGGCCCTTCAGAAGCTAGAAGACGAGGCAAAGCCTGATCCATCGGAATCTGCCCTCCTCTTGTCAACGGAGGCACCGTCTAACGATTCACAGAGAGCCACGGTGGACGTTCCTGCCCCGGCAGAATCCAAAGCAGCAGAGGAGCCCAAGCAAGCCATCGCTCCGATTCGGTCAGCGAAGCAGGAAATCCAGCGCGAGCTTCCGAACGCCATTGTCTCTGACTCTCGCCACATCCATATTCCCAGACGAACGGTTCACCTTCTGATCGGAGCGCTTGCAACAAGTGCCTTCATCGTTACAACCGGAATTCTACTCGGAACCAACTCGACCGGAAGAAATGGAAATCTGGCGCGAAAATCGTCCGAGCCTGAAGTCCAGGCCGCAACAGAATCGCCCGCCGGGCAAGATTCCCTCAACCCAGGAGGGCCTGGCAGCGGTCCCGTCAGAGCGAAGCAAACTGCCAAAGAGAATATGGACACTGCGAATGGAAGGAACACCGCCACTCCACCAGAGCGAAGAGAGCCTGTGACAGTAGCGAAGCGAGCAGATGTCCCGCATCCTGGACTCACAAAATCGCGGACCTTGATCACAGACGAAGGAGCGGCCAGTGAAGTACAGCCGACGCTTCCGCCAAAGGAATCCAGACCCGCCCGAGGCCCATTGGAAACAGAGAAAGCTGTCCCGGCATCCGTGACTCCCATCACAGAAACGGAAAGCAAGGGAGTGCCAGCCCCGACGAATCCCCAGGTGACAGCCGAGCCGAGCAGCAAAGAGAATCCGCCACCAGCAGCGCAACCTCCGCAAACCGAAGTGAATCCGACATCAGCCGCTCCCGCCGTCGAAAACACGGCACCGAAGACATCTGGCGCAAGCACTGCCACGCCTGCGGCAAGCAAGCCACGCGCCCCCGAGGATCCGTTCGATCCACTGCAAACCGCGGAAGACTACCTACTTCAAGGAAGTTACCGTCGAGCGATGGACTTGGCCACGCAGTTCGGGAAGCAAGACCCGATGCGAGCTTGGGAGATCTTCGGGCGGGCCGGCTGCGGTCTGCGATCACTGGAACGAGCCCAGCGGGCACTCCGTGAGCTAAAGAATCGACAGGAGACTGCGCGATCCAAGTCGCTCATGGAGTACTGCCGCCTGCACAAAATTCTGCTCACCGATCCCGGTACACAATAACGGGCAGCGACAGTCGAAACGCCATTCTGCAGACCGACGGGTCTTCGCTACCGCTCCAGTGCAGCGATTGTCTTGTCAGATCCGCTCAAGCGATCAGCCATGGTGCGAACAACGAAGCCATGAAACGCAATCGCCAGCTTTGGTTCCTCGTCTTCCATCTTGGACAGGGCGTCGCAACTCAGCTTGTAGACAGTGGTCTCTTCCTCGCAGATCACCGACGCAGAGCGCGGGCTCTTCCTATAGACAGCCATCTCGCCAAGCGAGGTGTTGGCGGTCACCGAACGCAGCCGCAGTGGAGGACGCCCTGGCAGTTCCAGATAGATTCCCACGCGGCCCGTTGCCACGACAT
>CAYTGC010000903.1:0-1931 GCA_964437195.1 uncultured Myxococcales bacterium
CATCGCCCGAATGTCCGAGATCGCCAGCGCGCCAAGTCGAGAACCTATCCGCATGCCGAAAGTGTATCACGACGATCGTCGACGCCCATATCTCCAAGCCAAAACCACCACGGCACCAAAGAGCAGCGCAATGCCCAACTGCAAGCCATGGTGTCTCAAGATGTGCAGCAGATAACCTCGGTGCCAGCGACGGGGTGGCCCATTCCGATCGGAGTCTTTTTGAATTTGTCCAACAGCACTTCGCGAAAGCGGCAGCGTGACTTTGTCAAAGGGCAGCCCTTGCGGCACCTGCGCGCGCACCGTGATCTCGACGCGATTGGCGACGGGTTTTAGCTCGACCATCAGGTAGTGGTGTACCGAGTCGTAGCGCTGAAGCGCGGGCTCGTCCGGCTGACCGCACGGCGACTGATCGTAGAGCTTGGCCCCACCACCGCCCGTCACAAAGTACGGAACGCCATTGCGCTCGAGCCGCTCGTAGGCGTGGTCGTGACCTGCGAGGACTACGTCAACCCGCTGTTCTTCAAAAATCTGCATCCACTTTTGCATGCTTCCCGACGTGCCGCAGTGCAGACCGACGGAAAGCGGCGGCTGGTGCAGCACAACGATTCGGGCCTTGACGGACGGATCCGCTGCCGCAGCCTTCAGCTGCGTCGCCAAAAAGTGCGCCTGCTCCTGGCTACCCGGACGATTTCCGTCGAGAAAGATCGCGAGCAAGAAGCCGTAACGGACTGCGTAAAAGCGCGTCTGCGCCTGCGGCAGAAACTGACGGAAAAAGCTGCCGTCAAAGTCGCCGATCAGCTCGTGGTTGCCGAGGGCCGGAAGGTAGAGAAGCTGCGACCACAGCGGCTGATGCGTCTTGCTAAGCTCCCGCCAGTCGTCCTTGCTCCCGCCTTCTCCGACGAGATCCCCGGTGCCGATCACGAGATCGGGCGACTCAGACAGGACCGCCTGAACTATCGAACGAGAGCTAACCGAGTCGTTGTTGGGGCTCGCCTGCTCGTCGCCAAACACCGCCAGCAGCAGAGGCCGATTGTCCCCGACCGGCGGTGCTGTCGTAAACTCCGCGACGAACGGCGTCAGTCCCGGCAGATTCAGGGAATAGCGATAGCGATGGCTCGGCGACAGCCCATCGACGCGGAGTGTGTGCCAGACCGCACTTGCGCTTTCGACCACATGCAGCGGGCGCTGCACCGGCATGCGAACTTGGGCATCGTCCACTCGCAGCGTGCAGGGCCGCGCTTTGCCATCGGTTACCCCAACGCGAATGGCCGCGTGGCTGGGTCCAAGTTCAACGAGCAGCGGTCCCCAAAACTCGACGGAAACAGCGGTCTCGGGATGTTCGGAATCGTGCGCCCGCGCAACACCGCCGCAGACCATCGCAATCGAACAAAGCAGCCCGCATAACCACCAATTCCACGACGCACAGCGGGCATGCCAAAACCGCAAAACAGCCAATTTCATCGCCGCCACTGTAGCGCCTTTGTGTGGTGGCAGTTTGTGGTAGCTTTGCCCACTATGACGCTCTTTACCCGCAGACGGCCAGGCACCCGGGCCCACTTCGTCGGAATCGGCGGCATTGGCATGTCCGGTATCGCCGAGGTGCTGCTCGCCTTGGGCTGTCGGGTCTCGGGTAGCGATCGCAAGCTCAGCGACGTTACCGATCGCCTCAGTCAGCTCGGGGCTGAGATTCGCGAAGGCCACAGTGATAAGAACCTCGACCTGCTCGATGGCGATCTCGACGTTGTGGTGATCTCGAGTGCCGTCGTTGCGCAAAATCCCGAGGTCCGCGCCGCGCACGCGCGGGGAATTCCCGTCATTCGCCGGGCCGAAATGCTGGCAGAGCTTATGCGGCTGCGCTACGGCATCGCAATTGCCGGCTCGCACGGCAAGACCACGACGTCGTCGCTGATTGCCACAGTGCTTCACCATGC
>CAYTGC010000904.1:0-1929 GCA_964437195.1 uncultured Myxococcales bacterium
GATTTGAAGCCCGACAACGTGATGCTCGTGACGGAGTCGGACCCGGAAACGGGGACGCGTGAGAGGGTGAAGCTGCTCGACTTTGGCATTGCGAAGCTGAACTCCTCGTCGCAAGGGACCAACAAATCGAATACGCAGACAGATGCCGTCCTGGGCTCGCCCGAGTATATGTCGCCAGAGCAGTGCAAGGGCGGCGTGAACATCGACCAGAAGGCGGACTTGTATTCGCTCGGCGTGATCATGTACCGCATGCTGTCGGGGCGGCTGCCGTTTAACGCCGAGGGTGTCGGGGCGCTCATGGCGATGCACATCTACGAGAAACCGCCAGAGTTGCGTCCGCTGGCTCCCGACGCGCCGCCTGAGATCGTCGCCCTCGTCGACAAAATGCTGTCCAAAGTGCCGGCTGAGCGGCCAACGGCGGCGCAGGTTCAATACGAAATTGAGCAGCTGGCGACGCGGGTTGGCATGCCGATGGTGACCAGCTCGATGCAGGCGATCCGCTCGCAGATTATGACGGCGGACTCGATGCCCGAGTCGGTGCGTGCGTTCTCGACGCTGGGCGGAGCTTCGGGGCAAGCGGCTGCACTGCCGATCCCACCGCCCCAGTCGAAGGTGCCGCTGTTTGTTGGGCTGGGCGTCGGAGTGGCACTGCTTGCAGGTGCGGTGGTTGCGGTCGTGACGCTGCGCAAGCCAGACAAGCCAGCGCCGCCGGTGGTGGTGGTTCAGACCAGACAGGTCGATCCGCCCAAAGAGCCGCCGCCGCCTGCGGATACGAAAAAACGGCCCAAATGGTCGGTCGACAGCGACCCACAGGGCGCTGACATCATTCGTACCGACGATGGGCAGCTACTTGGGCAGACGCCTTGGAGCGGAGATCAACCGGAAGGGGCTGGCCCCGTTGAAGTGACGCTTCACCTGACGGGTTTTTCGGATCGCAAGCTTACGCTCAAGCCTGGTGCCGACGCAGCGTACAAACAGACGCTGAAGCCAAAGCGCGGCAAGAAGGGCGACAAGGGCAAAGCCGGTAAGAACCAGGATCAAAAGAATGATGGACCAGAAATCGCGGACTAACTCTCTCTCGTCGTGGTCGATTGGTCTTGTTGCACTCGGTTTCACTGCGGTGGCGTCGCCGGCGGTTGCTGCTGAGCAGAGCGGTGGCGACGAGGGTGTCTCGGCCACGGACCCATGTCTGACCGACAACCTGTGCAAAGGCCACTACGAGGAAGCGCGGAAGGCCTACAAAGACAAGCACTACGACGAGGCCTACAAGGAATACAAATCGGCCTACGAGCGACGGCAAGCTCCGTGGCTGCTCATCAACATCGGGCGGTGCGCGCAGCGGCTGGGCCGGAACAAGGAAGCGCTCGACTATTACCAGCGCTATCTCAAGGCCGACATCAATCCGAAACCTGAGACGGTTACCCGAGTCAACGGCTACATCGATCAGGTGAAGGCAGGCATCATCGAGGAGCCCGAGGCGAAGCCCGAAGCCAAGCCAGAGCCGAAGCCAGAGCCGACGCCGCAGGTCACTCCGACGGCGGTGAACCAAACCCAGCCTCCGGCCGAGCCAGAAAAGACACCCGTCTACAAGAAGTGGTGGTTCTGGACCATCATCGGGGTTGTCGTCGCTGGTGGCATCGCTGGCGGTGTGGCGGGTGGCGTTCTGGCCAATCGGGAAACCGTCCAGCAAGTCCAGACAAACCCGGCGGTTCCGTCGGGAGTCACCGTCTATATGCCTTCCTTCTAACGAATTAGCCGCTTGAGGAGGAGTCCATGAACAGTCGGTATCGATATGTGGGAGCACGGTCGCTGCTCGTCGCAGGCGCTGTGCTTGCGGGTTCTTGCGGTCCCGTGGTTGAAAACGTTCCAGACAGTCAGATTCTGATTGTGGTCAACGTGAAGGGCATCCAGAGCGGCACGCAGTCGCTT
>CAYTGC010000905.1:0-1927 GCA_964437195.1 uncultured Myxococcales bacterium
ACCCGCCGCCGCAGCGGCGTGCCCTTCATGACCCCGCCGTTAAACAGCAAGGCCGTCGGCAGCCGGTGATCGCCAAGGAACTTCGCCAGGTGCCGCGTCACCGCCGGATCGGACGCAAATGGCAGGCCAATCTCTTGCAGACCCATGCGTCGCGCAGCCAGCGGTCGCGCCGCCGACTCGACCACCGGGAAGAAGCCATCGAGCAGGAACTTTTCGACCTCGGCGCGGGTAAGCTGCGTCTTTATCGAGCCGCCGATGACCTTGCTGCCGCGTCCCAGAACCACCACAGGCGCGACTTCTTTGCTCCGATCGGCACCGAGCAGCTCTTCTTTGGCAAACCGACAGCTATGCAGAAGCTGCCGACGCTGCCACGGCTCCAGCTTGTGGCCTTCGCGCTCTAGCCTTTTGCCGACGCTCATCGCCAGCATCAGGTCCATGTTGTCGCCGCCAAGCAGGATGTGATCGCCAACGGCGATCCGCTCCATCTGGAGGTTGCCCGCCTGATCCGAGACAGAGATCAGCGAAAAGTCGGTCGTACCACCGCCGACATCACAGACCAGCACCACATCCCCGACGCGCAAAAGGTCGCGCCAGCTCTGCGGGTGCCGTCCCAGCCAGGCATAAAACGCCGCCTGCGGCTCTTCGAGCAGCGTCACTTTCGCAAGACCCGCCGCCTGCGCCGCCCGCACCGTCAGCTCGCGCGCAGCTTCGTCGAACGACGCTGGCACGGTGATGAGCAGCTCTTGCTCGGCGAGGGGATGCCCCGGCATCTTCTGATCCCAGGCGTCCTTGAGGTGCTGAAGGTAGCGCGCCGACGCATCCACCGGGCTGACCTTGGGCACCGCATCGGGACCGTCGCTCGGGGCGGAAAACGGCAGGATCGGCGCCGTGCGATCGACCCCGTCATACGCGAGCCACGACTTGGCCGACGACACCAGCCGCATCGGCACCTGTCCGCCGTGCTGCCGCGCCAGCTCACCGACCACCCACTTGCGACCTTGCCCGCCCGGCCACGGCAGATCCAGCGCCGCCGTGGGAAAATCGGACGGCCCCGCAAGGTACAGAAACGAAGGCAGAAGCGCCCGCGACTCGACCTGGCCTGGCAATACCACCTGCGGCACCGCAAACAGCGTCGGGACAGGCAGCGGACCTTCATCGGATAGCTGCATGGTGTCCAGGTAAGCCAGCACCGAGTGCGTGGTTCCAAGATCGATGCCGACGACGTAACGACTGACTTTGCTCATCCTGCGATCTCAACTTCCGCCGGACAGATCACGGTGGCGTCGTGACCGGCGGGGATGTCGGAAAGGCTACACGACTTGACGCGCCATCCATGATGCCGCAGCGAGCCCTCAAACGGCGGCTTTCCCGTGACATGACCGACCAGGCGAACCTGGGACGGATCATGCCCGGCGGCAATCTTGACCACCGCTTCGTCGGGCTCGGGCCTTATCGGCACCACTTGCAGGTGCTCGGCGAGTCCCTTTTTGCAGCCGCGGTGAATGTCGCGCACCGCCGCGCCAATCTGCCCATCGCTGTAGCCGTCGATGTCTTCGAGCAAAAAGTCGATAAGCCGTCCCTCGCGCTGCAGCAGCGCCAGAAGCTGCACCGCGCCGCGCTGACGAATCGCGTCCCGCTCTTTGGACCCGATCGGCTCGGCTTTCGGCTCGGGGGCTTTGGGCGGCTCGGCTTTCGGCTCGGGTGGCTCGGGGGCCTTGGGCGGCTCGGCTTTCGGCTCGGTCTTTTGGGCAGGGGTACTTGCGGGCAGACGCTTTGCATCCCGCGGCAGAAGCTCCGCCGCGTCGTCGGGCAAACGTTTGCTAAAGAGCACCGCAAAAAAGCAGCGCAGAGCAAGCAGAAGTCGAC
This sequence comes from uncultured Myxococcales bacterium, assembly GCA_964437195.1. GTDB lineage: Bacteria > Myxococcota_A > Polyangia > Palsa-1104 > JAEUJZ01 > JAEUKA01. Next base: position 1,867 of record CAYTGC010000905.1, read on the forward strand.
TCATTAGCCACAGCTTGTAGTGCTCTCTCGACGCCTGTGTCAAGATTCGACGCCATCTCGG
>CAYTGC010000906.1:0-1918 GCA_964437195.1 uncultured Myxococcales bacterium
AGCAGCCATTCGCCGTCGACCATGAAGCGTGTCTCGCGAAAGCCATCGATAGCGCAGCGCAGCGCAGCGCAGGTCGCGGCGGCGCTAAGGCCCACGCCGGTTGCCATACCGCAGGCAGTCAGAGCTAGCGGTTCCATGGCTAGGACGCCTCCCCGGTTTCCGTATCGTCGTCTGCGTCGGAGTCCTCATCATCGTCCAAGTCGTCGGCATCGACCGAGGCGACCCCTGCGCCCTTCGCCAGCTCAGCCAGCGATTTGTAGTACTGCTTGCCGGTCGCGCGGGCGCGATAGAAGCCCTTGGACATGCGGCCCACGATGGCCTGCGGCACCCCGAAGATGCTGTTTGTCAGGGGCAGGCTGGCCCGCCAGATCAGCAACACGCGATCGAGATCGGGCTCGATGATCACCGTGTCGAGCTTGGCCATCACATCGATGTGCTCAGCATCGCGGGTCGTGAACTCGACCGGAACTCGAAGCTGCGGGAGTCGAAAGGCTGATTCGCCGTGCGGCGTCAGGTTGTGAAGGACAAAGGTCTCGCCGCCCTGTGGGTGGGGGATCTGCTGCTCAGGAGGCGCTGACTGAAAGTATCGGAAGTCGAAGTCGGGCGGCAAAAAGGGAAAGTGTTCGTCCAACCACGCGTCGTCGTACGTCCCGGCCAGGGCAATACGGGCCGCAAAGTTGCGTCCGATCGGCCCAAAGGCCATCGGAGCGTAGCGCTCTTTCCAGGACTCGATCGGTCGTCCAGGTTGTGCGGTGTTCGGCAATGGACGCCCCACCAGGCTCTGCTTGGCGGCCAGCGGGTAGTATCCGACGCCGACCGGATTGTCGACAAAGGCCAGCGACTCTTCTGCCCGCTGCGGATGAGAATCGGTACCACCGTACGCACGACCGTACGAAAAGGGCTGACGCTCGAACGGTGTTGCTTCGGTCCAGACGTATGCGCCCAGCATGCGATCCCAGCAGCGATCCCCGGTCACCTCGATCGACTTGTCGATCTGTCCCGCTCCCTGCAGAGTCACGCGCACACTGCGAGCGCGACGCCCGGGGGGCGCGTATGCGCTGCCACACAACAGCACATCGCAGCGCGGCTTCCGCAGCGCGAATTCGGACTCATAGATCATTGCTGACAGGCCGGGTTCGCCTTCGAACGTGTCTGCGTAGACGAAGTCGGCTTGTTCATCGGCCAGCGTCAGCTCTTCGCCACGATGAGAGAGGCGAAAGGAACCTTTTACGACCACCACGACATGCTCTTGCCCATTGGGTTCAAGACCCATCGTATAGCTTGCACGCATCGGAGTGGCATTGAGCAGCTGCATGGCGAGTACTGCGTGCGCGGTGCCTAGTTGATCTGTACGGAACCGCCGCGGATGCGGTTCACTCCGGATGAACGGCTGACCACATACTCGCCTGAGATGATGATCTTGCCGGCGCGCGTCAGCGTAATCGACGACTTGCCACAGCGCAGGACGATCTCCTGCTGTGCGGTAAAGACCATGCGGCGGCCGTCGATCTCGATCTCTTGCTGTGCGCCCACCGCACCGAACGGTTCAACGTCCCCGCTGGCATCTGGCGTCACCGACTTCAGGCGAGGCACTGGGAGCACCGCTGCGTCAACCGGCTCTTCGGTGCCAGTGGGCTCTACGATGGAAGGGACAACTTGTTTCAGTTTGGCTCGGCTCTTCACAGCTGGGTCCTTTGCCGAATGGCTAGTTCTGCGTGATCTTGCTGCCCTTCATAACGATGTCACCGCTGCCCTTGATCGAAATCTTCTTGCCGTTCACGGTGATGTCGCCGTTTTTCTTCAGGACGATGGTGGCGCTGCCACAGTTCAGTGTCAGCTCGTCGGCTGCGTTCAGAACCATCTTGGTCCCGGCGTCGAAAGAGACTTCCTTGCCTGCCGTCCCGGACAGCGCCTGCCC
>CAYTGC010000907.1:0-1916 GCA_964437195.1 uncultured Myxococcales bacterium
CTGCTCGCAGCGGAAGGACTGGGAAGCTGCGGTACGCGCAAAGATGCCGGCATGCTGGCCAAGACGCTCAAGGAAGGCGAAAAGAGCCCGCTTTTGCGTCAAGCCGAAGCAGGCGCAATCCTCCGGCTGGCAAGCGGTGACCCGGCGGTGCTCAACGAACAGAGCCTGACTTGGGCGCAAGCAGCCTTGTCGAACGACGACTGGACCGTGCGTGAGTCGGCCGTGGCGATGCTCGGGGACACCGACCCGCAGAAGGCAATACCACTGCTTGGGCAGGCGATGAAGGATCAGCGCATCGAGGTTCGCAAGACCGCCGCGATGACGCTGGGACGGACCAAAAACAAAAATGCGATTGCGGTGCTGGGGAGTGCGATTGGCGACTCGAGCAAGGAAGTGCGCCTCGATGTCCTGCGATCGATTGGCAAAGTCAGCACGGATCTCAAGAAGCGCGGCGAACAAGCCCTGGATGCGACGGCGCAGGCCGAGCTGCAAAAAGCGCTCGTGTCGCGTGCGGACACGGGTGATGCCAGTGAGCAGGTCATGGCAGCCGCAACGCTTCTGCGAATGGGCGATGACAGCCGACGTGACAAGCTGAAGCAGGGTCTCGCCGCCGACGATCCCGAGATCAAGCAGCTCGCGATTGCCGAAGTGTCGGCAGACCCCGAGCTAAGCAAGACCGCGCTGTCCAGTCTGCTGACCGATCCGTCACAAGCGGTTCGGTTCAAGGCCGCCTGCGAGCTGGCAGAGCAGGGCAAAGACGACGGCAAGGCCGTGCTAAAAGATGCGCTCAAAGCGGGTGGAACCGACGGATTCCGCGCGTATGGTTTGCTCAAGAAGCTGGGCGAGTCTGTCGAGCCGCCCAAGGATCTGGCGGCGCTTCTGTCGGGCAGCGATCCTGCCGTCCGCGCCAGCGTCGTCGAAGCATCCAAGTCGCTGCCGGTTGCCGATGCGGTGCCGCTGCTGCAAAAAGCGACCAAGGACTCGGCGCCTCAGGTTCGCAAGCAGGTGCTCGATGTGATTGTCGGCTGGCCGCCTGCTGACGCAACCGCGCACGGACTGCCGCTGCTCAAGACGCTTGCGGATGACAGCGATGTCGGGATTCGCTCGCGCGCCGGCCTGCTCGTAGCCCAGTTTACGCCGAAGGCCCCGCCAGAACCGGAGGAGGTCGAAGCGCCAGAACCGACGGCCCCGACGCAAAATGCCCCCACCCAAGTCGTCGCGAGTGTCGACCTGGCGGCTCCTGCGCCGACGCCTGACCTGGCAACCCCGGCTGACTTGGCAACGGCGCCAGACTTGGCGCAAGCCCCTGTGGCCGCTGCCGTCGACATGGCGGCTCCCGCGGCTCCTCCGGCGGCTCCGGCTGGTGCTGTGGCCGCAGCCACTCCAGCTGCCGATGAAGACAAGGGCGGAAAGAAGCTCAAGCTAAAGCAGGTCTTGAGCCAGGCGGAAAAGTTCCTAAGCCGTGGCGACTACCAAAAAGCGATCCAGCTGCTCGAGTCCGCGCGCAACGACGACTCGAGCAAAGAGATCATGATGCAGCTTGGCCAAGCGTACGAGTTCTGGTCTGAACAAGAGAGCGGCGCCAAGCAGAAGGCCATTACGAAGAAGGCCATCGAAGCGTACAAGCAAGTCAAGAACGCCGAAGCCAAAGCCCGGATCCAGGATCTTCAGTCGCGCCTGCACTAAGAACGAGCGCTCCGCAGCAACCCCAAAGGCCGACAAACTACCGACACAGCGCTGAACGCGCGGCCAGCATCGGCCTGCATGCCCCAGTGGCTGCACGCCGCACGTACCGCTCACAAATGCATGCCAACGTGGTTGCGCGCTGTGCGCCCCGCACAAGCTTGCATGCCAACGGGGTTGCTGACCGCGCGTCCCGCACGAAATTGCATGTCAAAGTGCCTGCAGGCCGTGCG
>CAYTGC010000908.1:0-1916 GCA_964437195.1 uncultured Myxococcales bacterium
ATTCCTTCGATGATGTGCCGGGTATCTTCGTCTGCGGCATCCAGGGGAACTTTCATCACCTGCCGAGGTACATGCAGCTCCACTACACACCGGCACGATCGCACCGTCGAAGAATCTACATGCTACTGGGCTGCACGCTAGGCAACTTGGATCATGAGCCACACTTCTTCCAGCATGCGTTGTCTGGAGCTGCACCTGGCGATCTGCTCATGTTCGATGTGGAATACGCCTTCACGGATTCCTCCAATCCCAAGGAAATTCGGGAGAAAGATCCCGCTTTTGGCAGCTCCCTTGACGACCATGAGCGATGGTTGGGAGGCCCCATCATGCGCTACTGCCGCGAGGCGCAGAACGTCACGGTATCCCTTGGCCTCGATACCAATCGACCGCTGGTCGGCAGTTACGGAATCCAGTTTCTGGCCAAGGTGCAGCTCCTCGGTGGACAGACAAAGGAGTTCTGCATGTGGCAAGTCCGTCGCTATCAGCCGCAGAGTCTGATCGACTGCCTGCGCGGACTTGGTTGGCAGCATGTTGGGCTGATGCCGTTCCGAGGCTCAAAGACGCGACCGCGAGGGGTGTTTCTGTTTCAGAAGCAGCTGCCGGGGTGATGCCGCAGAGACGCGGAGGAAGGAATCCACCAGGCCACGACGCAGCCACGCTAAAACGGACAGTCGTTGGGAGTGGCCGACGGGCGCTTCCGTTTCTTGCTGCGAGGAAGGGTCTTGGCCAGCTCGATGATCAGATTCATTAGCTCCTCTTCGGAGTCCTCCGGGGAGTCCTCTGGGTCGTGGAGGAACGACGGACCAGCAAGAAACTCGTCGAGATCGATATTGCCATCACGGAAGGACGTCACGAAGTCGATGAGCTTTCGCAGGTGATCGAGCTGGGCGCTCGCGTCCTGCACCATCCACTCCACAGGCGTCATTCCCGTTCCCTTCGCGGCTCTCTCGGCTTGGGAAAACAGCTCCGCTTGAGGCGACCGGCGCAGTTCCTTGAGTTCCCACGTCAGCTGATCGAGCTGTTCCCGTAACGCTTCATTGGTTCGTTCCTGCGTTGCGCAACGCCGCTCGATCTCGACGACCTCCTCACTCGCAAAATCCATCTGCCCGCCGACCATCCACGTCCGCTCCAGCTCCAGCAGACGGGCCAGATCGCCGTCTTGGTAGGCGCGCGTGATCTCCTTCATCGCCTCGGTGCGACGCTCTTTTTCCGCTTCGACCTGAACTTTGTCTGGGTGCAGAGCCTCCGCCAATTTGCGAAACAGACCGCGCACCGACTGACCGACCGCTCCCTCATCTGGTCGACGGGCCGAGACACCCCCTTCACCGTGCGCTGAGCGCGGGGGCTGCTCATCCCAACCAAAGTCGGGAATCGGATCGGTACTCTCCGCATCAGGCTTCCTGTTCGCCCGCGCGGGATTCTGAAAGGACAAAAGGCCCGAGCGCTGAAGCTGCGCGTAAATGTCCTTTATGTCCCGTACTACGCCCCGTGGTTGCCGCTTGCGCGAAAGCAGCTCGGTGAACAGCGCGTGTCCTTGCTGATCCAGCTGCTCCATCTCCAGGTACACGGGCGCCAGCAAGCCGACCGCTGTGGTTGCTGTAGTCCGCAGTTTTTCAACGAGCCGCGTAATATTCTGGCGCTTCGCCTTGATCTTGCGGAGCAGGTGTTGATTGGCCCTGAGCAGCGCCGCCAGCCGCTCTGGCTTCGCCTGCACGCTCAGGCCCGCTTCTGGAGTCCTACCAGAGGTTCGCGCTTTCCTTGATGAGTTCGGTGGGGCGGAGTCAGGTGAGCTGCTGCGAATCATCGGCGGACCATACACGAAATCGAGGCTTGGACGAGGTTCGCGCAGCCCGGCCCGCGCGAAAGCTTGAACATACGCACGGCAGTTCCCGCCCGGCCTACTTCGACTGTCCCGC
>CAYTGC010000909.1:0-1913 GCA_964437195.1 uncultured Myxococcales bacterium
GACATCTGGATGGCCGGAACCGGCAACTCGCTCTGGCGCTATCAGCCGTAGTCCGCAAGCGACGCTGGCTTCTTAGAACGTGGGCGTGTACTGAAACGCGTCGCTCGGGATCTGGGGACCAGCAGCAGATCCAGACAAGCCAACCCCCAAGCCCACGGCTCCTGCGGCTGCGACTCCGCCGACGATCGTCCAGAACCACCACTTGCGATACAGCGGGGTAGCGTTCACATCTGGCTTCGCTTCATACACTGCAGCGGAAGCAGGACCTGCGGATGATGAGAGTCCCGCCACTGATGATGGTGCAGCAGTACGATTTTCTGCGGAAACAGCCTGGGCTGGTTGCGCGCTGGATGCGGTATCACTCGCTGGGTAAACGGTATCTGTTTGTCTGCTCTGAGTACCCCTGTCGATCGATGCAGAAGGAGTGCGCCCACTTTGTGACTTTCCCGCTGGCGAAGGGATGTCCTTGAGCGCATCCAGATATTCTTGAGCCTTCTTTTTCTGCTCTTCACTCTCGGCGGGAGAGTCGATGAACATCTGATAGTAGATGCGCGCTTCCTGAAATCGCGTCAGCTTGTGCAGGATTCGCGCGATGTTGTACAGAAGAACCGGATCTGGACGCAGCTCATAGGCGGCCTTATACAGGCGGACCGCTTCTTTGAGATTCCCATCGCTGGATGCTGCGCGTGCTTTGCCATACAGCGTCTGAAACTCTGGCGAATCTGGAGCATCCATTGCGTCCGTCTGGTCTGGTCGTGACCATGCCTTTTGCTCTACCACGAGGATGCTTACAAACAGAATCGTGCAATAGACAGTACTAGTCTTCATAGGAAAGGCCTGACCGCTTTTCTTGCTTTGCCGATGGTGGCTGGACTTTCGGTGGCGACGGTCGTGACTTCTGCAGAGCAGGGTTGGAAACAGACAGGCGCACCATGCGCACAGAGAGCTGCGCGTCGGTTGATTCATCAAGTTCTAACGTGTTTTCTGCAAATCCGTCTCGACGCAGACGAATCAATCTGATGCCAGTCTGGGGCGTCAGTTCAGCGCGCCAAGGAGTGTTCCCCAAAAGGGTTCCGTCTTCGGCCAGGACAGCTGCGCCTGCCGGTTCGGTTGTGATGAGCCACTTGACTTTCCGATCACTTGAGACGCCCCCCCCTATTACTGCGGCCCCCGGTCTGCTGAGTGCATTGTCCATCGGTGCGGACTGCACGAATTGCTGTGAAGTTGATTTCGTCGATGGCTGCGCCGAGTGAATTGTTCGCCAAAGGAGTCCCCCCGCAGTCACAAGGGTTACAAGTACTGCCGAAAAGACCACTCGTTTCCATCGGTGTGTGGCCCCTTGATTCTGTCCGATTGAGTCTCCTAGCGTTGTTGTTCCAGAATGCGAGCGGACAACGCGCGTAGAGTCAGGATCGGTGGAGTTTGGAGCATACGACCGAACGACAGGACCGGCACCTGATAGCTTGGACAGCAGCTTCCCAAGATCATCTGCTGTGTCGGACATGTTTGGCCGCAGACGCTTGTCTTTGACTAGAAGCCGATGCACCAGCTCTGCCACAACCGTCGGAACCTTGGGGGCGATCGATTGAAGCGAAACCGGCTCTTGAAATAGATGCATTGCGATGATGCGACCCGTTCCGTCTGCAACAAAAGGAGTCTGACCACTCAGCGCTTCGTACAGAACGCAACCCAGGGAATAGACATCGCTCTTGGCATCGACTCCACCTGCGCCAGCACACTGCTCGGGAGACATATATGCTGGCGTTCCCATGACGGCTTGGGTGTCTGTTTTGAGTCCGTTCCGATCACGTTCTTTTGTTAGCTTGGCGATACCAAAATCGAGCAGCTTTACCCGTTCCCCGCCGGGGGCAACAGGATCTGAAACCAGCATCAGGTTGTCCGGCTTGAGGTCT
>CAYTGC010000910.1:0-1912 GCA_964437195.1 uncultured Myxococcales bacterium
GGTGGAGATCAGATCGAGCTGGCGCAGGGTCTGGCCGCATTTGGCAAGCTTCTCGTCGAGAGGCGCAAGCTTGGGCCCGGTCGTGCGGCGCTGCGCGAGGCGAGCCAGCTGGCTGGGCGTTTGCGGATGAAGCTCCACGATGAGCTGCAGCCTCTCATCACTGATCTGGGAGGCTAACTTATGCCTGCGTCCTCGCTTCGTCCGCGTCTGGCCTCGGCGTGGCGGCGTGCTTTGCTTGGGCTCGGCTGTGTTATGTTCGGGGCGATGCTGCTGTCCGTCGTGCTTGCTGGCTGCGCCGGTCATTTGGAGGTCCGTTCACCCGTCGACAGGCCGTTTGATGCGGTGATTGTTCCCGGCTGTCCGACGCTGTCCAATGGAACGTTGTCGCGCTGCTTGCAGCGACGGGCCGTGTGGGCAGCCCTTCTGTGGGAACGCGGGCAGGCGCAGCACTTCATTACCTCGGGATCGGCTGTCCATACGCCGTTTGTCGAGGCGGAAGCGCTGGCGGTGGCAATGACGGCGATGGGTGTACCGGCAGACCGGATTTATCTGGAGCCGCATGCGCTGCACACCGAGGAAAACGTGTACAACTCGCTGCGAATCGCTCGAAAAAAGGGCTGGGCGCAGCTTGGGGTGGCCTCAGATCGCGGGCAAGCGCTCGGCGCGTGTCAGATGCTGTCGGACTGGCATGGCCAGTGCGGTGCGTTTTCGATGGAAACTTCGATCGTCGAGCACCGTCGAGGCGAGCTGAGTGATGTGTTGTCGTCGCTGCGGACGCAAAAGGTCAGCGAGTTTCAGCCGCTCAAGCTGCGAGAGCGCGAGCGGGCCAAAAGGCACAATCGGCCCGAGCGACTGCCGTCGTTTTTGCTCTATCCGGCGATGATGATGAGACGGACTTTGGGGCAGACACCGTGGCTGCCGTTTCACCCCGACGAGACGCCGCTGGTTACTTGGGCAGATCACAAGGCCTTGGCGCGCTCGGCCACCTAGGTTTTCGACGGGCCCTACGAGCAGGCACGGACCAACTCCGACGCGATGTCTTGTGCGAAGCGCTCGATCATCGTCACGTCTGGACCTTCGATCATGACGCGGGCTTTGGGCTCGGTCCCCGAGTAGCGTACCAGCACGCGCCCATCTTGGCCGAGAGAGCGCTCGACGTCTGAAATCAGGTGCTGCACCGTCTCCAGCTCGGTGAGCGGCAGTCGGTTTTTGACTTTGACCGACAGGAGCACCTGTGGATAGGGCTGCATGATCGAAGTCAGCGACGACAGCGGCTGACTTTGCTCGAGCATTCCGGTTAGCACTTGCAGCGCAGCGATGATGCCATCCCCCGTCGTCATGTGGTCGAGGAACACCAGGTGCCCGCTCTGTTCGCCGCCCAAATTGAGGTCGTGCTGTCGCATCGCCTCGACGACGTAGCGATCGCCCACGGCGGTGCGCAGCAGCTTTCCGCCCATTTCGCCAAGCGCCCGCTCGAGGCCCAGATTGGACATCACCGTCGCGACCAGCGTGTTTTTGCGAAGCTCTCCGCGGGCCAATAGTCGCCGTGCGCACAGCGCCATGATCGCGTCACCGTCGACGATTTGGCCCTTTTCATCAGCAAAAATCACTCGGTCAGCGTCACCGTCGAGAGCGATGCCAACGTGAGCGCCTTGCTCAACCACGGCCTTGCACATCGCTTCAGGATGCAGCGCGCCTAGATGATCGTTTATGTTCTTGCCGTCGGGAGCCACGCCAAGCGGGATGACGTGGGCGCCGAGTTCGGACAGCACGTCCGGCGCGACGCGGTAGGCGGCACCATGGGCGCAATCGACGACGATCTTCAGACCATCGAGCGACAGCTTTCGCGGGAACGAGTTTTTCAAAAAGACGATGTAGCGTCCACGGGCGTCGTCGATGCGCTGGGCGCGGC
>CAYTGC010000911.1:0-1909 GCA_964437195.1 uncultured Myxococcales bacterium
GATCACAACGATCTCGAAAACCTCGAGCTTCTGCTTGCCAACGCGGGCTGCAACTTCTTTATGGGTCTGCCGATGGGCGACGACATCATGCTCAACTACCAGAGCACGTCGTTCCACGATGATGCGACGATGCGCGAAGTGCTGGGTCTGCGTCCGGCGCCGGAATTTGAAGCCTGGATGGAGCGCGTCGGTCTGTGGGAAAATGGCCGCCTGTCGGCCCGCGCTGGGGATGCGACACTCCTTACCTAGGGAAGAGCGGGCGAAGGAATCCCACCGATGAGCGACATTCCCGTCACAACTGCGGTGCGCTTTCTGCGCGCACAAAAAGCGGACTTTGTGCCGCGTCTGTATGACTGGGAAGAGCACGGCGGAACGGCGCACTCAGCCAAGTCTCTCGGGGTCGATGAGCATCAGGTGATAAAGACGCTGGTGTTCGAAAACGACGGGAAGAAGCCGCTGATTGTCCTTATGCACGGCGACCGCGAAGTCTCGACGAAGAACTTGGCGCGCTTCCTGGGCTGCAAGACGGTCGTGCCGTGTACGCCGCAGAACGTCACGCGCTACACCGGCTATCAAATTGGTGGATGTAGTCCGTTTGGGACGAAGCAAGCCCTGCCGGTGTATGTCGAGTCCACGATTCTGGATCTACCCAAAATCTACATCAACGGCGGCAAGCGCGGTTTTTTGGTCGAGATTTCACCGTCGGTACTCGGCTCGTTGTCGCCAACTCCGGTGACGGTCGGCATCTAAACCCGCTGCCAGCGATTGACGGCGACCCGCTTTGTGCCGCACGCTTGGGGCGTAGCAAGGAGAGTGCATGCGCACCGTCAAAGAACTTCTGTCCCAATATGCCGAATATCACCGCGATCAGCGCAACATTGCGACCCACTTTGTCGGCATTCCGATGATCGTCTTTTCCGTCGCAGTGCTACTGGCTCGGCTCCACATTCCGGGCCTCGATCCGCGGCTGTCTGCCGCCAGCTTGGTCTGGGTCCTGACCACGATCTTTTACCTGAGCCGCCATCCGATCGTGGGCGCAGCAACGTCGTTTGCGTTTGGTGTTGCAGTGTGGTTTGGCCACGGCTATGCGCTCGCGCCGCTTGGGACTTGGCTTGCCGTCGGGGTTGGCTGCTTTGTGGTCGGTTGGATCATCCAATTTATTGGCCACTACTACGAAGGACGCAAGCCCGCGTTTGTCGATGATGTCGTCGGTTTCCTGATTGGTCCGATGTTTGTGGTCGCCGAGACGCTGTTCGCGATGGGACTCTGTCTGGATCTGCATGAGCACATCATCGCCACCGCCGGACCGACACGCATTCGCGACATGAAAAAGTCGTAAGTCGGACTCTCCTACGTCGATGTCAGGTCACTCCTCTTCACAGTCCGCGCATTCCGATTCGCACTCCCATGCGCATTCCCACAGCGCGCATGGCGCTTCATCGGAGCCGAAAGTCACACCGGTCGAGCTGTTCTTCGATCTGGTGTTTGTCTATGCGATCACCCAGGTGACGCAGCTGCTGCTTTCCGACCTGACGCCCGTCGGGTTTGCGCGAAGTGGACTGGCTCTGTTCATGGTCTGGTGGGCCTGGTCGCAGTACACCTGGATGGCCAATGCAATTGGTCCGGCTGGCAAAGGAACCCGTTTGGGAATGCTCGTGGCGACGGTGCCGACGTTCCTTTGTGCCTTCACCCTGCCGGGACTTTATCGCGACACCGCGCTGTGGTTTGGCGCGTCGTATTTTTTGGTGCGAGAGATTGGACTCGTTCTGTACTGGTTTGGTCTGTCGCACGATCGCGAACATCAGTCCGGGCTGCGTACGTTCATTCCGTTTGCTTCGCTCGCACCGATGCTGGTGCTCGCTGGTGGGTTTGTCTCTTCCGAGCTGCGGACTTGGCTGTTTGCGCTGGG
>CAYTGC010000912.1:0-1907 GCA_964437195.1 uncultured Myxococcales bacterium
GATCCGGCACGGCGAACGCCAGCAGCACCGGCACCATCCACACCGCACAATACCGCATGGCTATGGGTTAACACGCGAACCGCGTCATCACAAATGCGGGGGACTTTCAAAGTCGGCTGCGCGCAGTCTCGAGCGCGGACCGAATCTTCGGCGAGGTCTTGACCGGATCGAGCGCAAAGTCAGGGCGGCGGTGCAGCACCTCTCCGAAGCTCCTCACCGCGAGCTCGAGCTGACCAAGCGCCACGTAGCAAGCAGCGAGAAGCTCGAAGACTTGCACTTGTTGATCGAGCGAAGGCTGGGTTTCGGCCAAGATTCGCACCGACGACATCACCGCATCCGCGTAGTTTCCGTCGAGATATTCACCCCGAGCAGCCAAAAGCCGCGTCTCTGCTCGACCGCGATCTTCACGCGCCGGGCGACCATCTTCCCGAGGGATTGCCGTCACAGGACGGGGCCGCACTGCCACGCTCGACTTCCGATTCACGACCAGCGGTTTGGCCTGCACGGTCGTCAGGGTGGCAGTCACAGCACTGACCGCCCAAAATCCGACGGAAAGCGAGACCCAGCGCGGCTTCTTCATGAGCTTCCCCGAGGCAGAAGCTGCATCTGCACATGCAGTACCCGCCGCTCGCCGGGCTGTAGGTCCAGAAGCTGACGCACGGAACGAAAATACGGACCTCGCAACTCCAGATAGCGTCGACCCGCACGCAGCTTGAGCGGCACTGCAAACGGTGTGATTTCGACTCGCTGCCCGTCGACAAAAACCTCGGCCCAAGGGTCAGCCGTCAAAAGCAGTTGCGCGGTCTGCGCATCGGGCAGCCCGGCCTGTGCCAGCGGCGACGGCGGTGTCATCGGAATCAGCCAGCGAACAAACGACACCGACGCAAGCAGACACGCCAAGATTCCCAGATGCGCAAGCGGGGTCCGCAGCAAGGCCGGAAGCTGGAGCCGACGCCGCTTTTTTTGCGGCGCTTGTGACGGCAGACTCTGCAGCTCGCTAGGTGGAAGCAGTCCACGCTCGACGAGAAAACGAACGATGTGGGCCTGGCCGCTTTCGGCGACAGATTCTCCGACGAAGCCCTCGAGCGCGACCAGGAGCTGTTCCGGCGTCCGGTAGCGCTCAGCCCGTTTTTTTCGCAGACAGCGGTCCACAATCCGCGCAAGTGGCGGCGGGATGTCCGAAAAGCTCTTGGTCAGCGCCGACGGCGGCTGGGTTCGTATCTTTTCCGGCAGGGAGTGCTGGGCATCCTCGGCAAACGGCTTGCGCCCGGCCAGCATCTGGTAAAGCACTATCCCGAGTGAAAACTGATCCGACCGCCAGTCAAGTCGCTCGCCGAGGATCTGCTCGGGACTCATGTAGCTTGGCGTTCCCAGCGTGGCTCCCGTCGCTGTCAGGTCGCCATTGTGGCGCGGATCGTCGGCAATGCCGAAGTCACCCAGCTTGACGATACCGACGCGGCTGATGAGCACGTTGGCCGGCTTCAGATCGCGATGGAGCACGCCCATCGTGTGCAGGTAGGAAAGCGCCCGCGCGATTTGTAGCGCAATACAGGCCGCCACCGTCGGCGGCAAACGCGGCACCTTTTCCAACAGGTCATAGAGGTCGATTCCGTCGACCAGCTCCATGACGATAAACAGCGCGCCTTGCTCACGCAGAAACTCGTAGACGTGGATCAAGTTCTCGTGCTGAAGCTGCGCCAGGGTTCGCGCCTCTCGCTCGAACCGCTGCGCGAACGCTTCATCTTCCTGCACCGCCGTCTTGAGCGCTTTGATCGCGACTTTGCGATCGAGCGTCTCCTGCACCGCGCGGTACAGAACGGCCATTCCGCCCGACGCTAGCTCGCTCTCAATACGGCAGGAACCAACCCGTTCGAGCATGACAGATCTCTTCCGCGACTGCTGCGTTC
>CAYTGC010000913.1:0-1887 GCA_964437195.1 uncultured Myxococcales bacterium
ACAGACTGTCTCGCGGGAGTAACTCAGCGGTAGAGTGTTAGCTTCCCAAGCTGAAAGTCGCGGGTTCGAATCCCGTCTCCCGCTCAAGAGCCACCGGTTCACTGAAAGAACGCGGTGGCTTTTTTGTTTCCGCCGCGTGGTTACTGCACTTCGTGCGCGCCGATGTCCGCCGCCGCACCGAGCGGACGCTGGTTTCCATCGATGTCGTGATCGACGGCTGCCTGCGGCACCTTGTCCACGCAGGCGTCGCGATTCTTGGGACTGTCTTTGACCAAGTGCAAGTCGATGTTCGGCACGTCTGCAACGGGATTTACGAAATCGAGCGCGGTCTTGTAGATGCCGGTCGTCGCTTGTTTGTCGTTGGTGACGACGTTTGTCAGCATGCAGCCAACGAGCTGGTTGTCGGTGCTGTTCACGCCACTCGCGCGCGAGTAGTTGTCAAAAACGATCGAATGCTCAACGGAGTGAGCGGTTGCACCGCAGTCGATGCCGGCGGGCTGGGCGCTCGCGGGGCTGCCGTTCACCGACAGAGTCAGAAAGCGCATCGTGCCGCTGTTGCCGACCCCGAGCGAGATGCCGGACACGCTGTTGCTCCACAGCATCAGGTTGGACAGCGCAAAGGTACTGTTCGTGAGCAAAATGCCGCTCGCGCGGTTGTCAAAAACCTGGCTGGCGTCGGCGGAGACGTTGCAGTTTGTGGCATTGATTCCGCTTCCGCCGCTGCCGCGAATGCGGACGCTGCTCATCGATACTGACGCGCCTTGGGTGCAGGAAACCCCGCTGCCGCTGCTTCCGCCGCGCAGCTCGACGTTGCGAAGCGAGACGGTGGGCTTGCCGGCAGTGCCGTCACCCGCGACCGCGACAGCCGACTCGGTGAGCAGTCCTTCGATGCGTGTTTCCGAGGGGAGATTTCCACTTCCCGCGATCTGAAGGCTGGTCAGCTGATCTGCTGGCGAAATGCTCAGCGCTGCGTAGGGTTTGCTCGAGGGCGCAACCGAAATGAGCGTCTTGCCACCCATCGTGGCCGCCGCGACTGCATCGCGCAGCGAACAGAACGGATCGTCGATGGTGCCGCGATGATCGATGCCGGTGCAGGCGCCGTTTTTGTTATCGACGTAAAGCACCTCGGCGACTGGGGCACAGCTGCCGTCAGCGCTGCACAGCTTGCTCTGACACTCGGCGGCGGTCTTGCAGGCACCACACGCAAAGTTGTGGCAAGCCGGTTTGCGCAGATCGCGTGCGGCGCAGTCACTGTGGCCAAGGCATGCCACGCAGCTCCCTTGCGGTCCACAGCGCGGCGTCGTGGGCCGACCATTTTTGCAGGCGATGTCGTCTGCGCCCATGGTGCAAGCCCGGCAAGTGAGTGTGGCCGCATCGCAGACGGGAGCGCTGTCGAGTTGGCAGTTGGCGACAGTGCGGCAGCTGCTCGCGTTGCCTTGGGTGCTGCTGCAAGAGGATGCCAGCAGCAGCGGCACACACCAAAACATCACGCGGCGAACATTCCGGGTCCAGGCAGAGGTGGGCATCATCGTCGAGGTCCTCACAGGTTGATCTCAAGACCTGCACTTCCGTGAGGGATACCCAGGGTGTAGCTTGCTGCTGCCGTCGGTATGGCCAGGCCGTGCTGCACGGCATCACAGGCCGCACTCGTCACATCATAGCCGCTTTGCCGACACACTTCGACCAGCGACGGATCGAAGCGCTGTCCAGCATCTGGACCAAACAACATCCAGGTGGCCCCGACGGAAAGAACCAGCGACAGGCGCTTGCTTAGCGCCGCACGCAGCGACAGCGATAGGTCGAGCTTGTGCCCTTCAATGTTGGCCGCCGAGATCGTCCCTGACTGTGCGCGAGGGCTTTCGTAGAGGAGCTCTTGACCCAAGGTAA
>CAYTGC010000914.1:0-1886 GCA_964437195.1 uncultured Myxococcales bacterium
CATGAACTCGCGGGATTGTGATCCTGTTTTTGATCCCACCTCTGTATCTGTCTCCGCTCTGTACCCCAAACACAAGCACGATCACGCCGAAAACCCCGTGCGGGACGCAGTCGGGTACCTCGGAGATGAAGAACGGACTGAAGGCGATGATAATGTTGGCCGATGCCAGACTTCATTCTCCCACCTGAAGATTATCTCCCACAAGAGAGTATCTCTGACGAGAAGTCCGAGCTCAGCCTGATCTACCACCTCCTGCTTTCGGGGGGATTTGCAGCGCTGCTCGGTTGGATGGCGCTGGGTCGGGGAACCGATGTACTTGAAATGTTGTCGCTCAAGAAGCGCCCGGTCCTCGCCCATCTTGACGATGACCTCTCTGGTTCGGGTCGCTTCCACGGCAAGCTGATGGCCCCAGGCGATAGGGTCTCTCCAAGTGGTGAGCCGGCGGCGGCCTGGGCGCTCACGGTGGTGCATCGCGAGGGCGAGAAGGAATCACCTGTCTGCCGGCTTGCCGAGGTCTCGCACCTTTGGCTAACGGACGAGCGGGTGGATGTCCCGATCGTCATCGCCCAATCCGACAGTCAGCGAGTGACCGAGATCGCCACGGCTCGGCTTTTGGCCTCATCCGCGCCAACCACGCGCATACCTGTGCCCATCGATGCGTTCGCGGAGTGCCACATCGCGGAGTGCGAAAGCGGTCCCGGGTCTGCTCAGCCGGGGGCTGCCGCCCGCTTGCGAGCACGCTGCGCCGACGCGTACTTCGCCGAAGAGACCCGCATTCCCACCGGCACTCCCGTCACCATCGTCGGCTGCGGCTCCGGCGGAATCATCCAGGACTGCAACGATGGCCACGACAAACTGCTAGTCGGAGGCCTTCGCTCGCTCGGAGCCATCAGCGGCAAATCTGCAGTGGGGGAACTAATCATCCTGCTGATCGTTGGCCTGCTCACCGCTTGTGTGCTGTACCTCTCACCACTGCAGGAGCTTGACTCAGCCCTGAGGGAGCCCAAGCAAGGAGGCGCCTGATGCTCCAGACAGTGACCGGCTCTCTGGCAGTGCTTTTGGTGCTGCTATTGTTTACCAAAAAGAAGTGGGGCCTGTGGGCATCCTTTGCGGCGCTACCGGCGATGTGGAAGCTACTTCAGACCGCGACCCAGCGGACTCCGGGCCGACGTGTCCTATACGGCACTCTGGAGACCGAGGAACCGCTTTATAACTGGACCGGGGATGCCGTGGTCTATCGGTTTACCTCGATGCAGGTGATTGAGCATCCGAACTCCGAAGAGGCCAAAACCGTCGCGAGCGAGGAGTTTCGCCGCACCGCTCGGTGTGTCTTGCAGACCAGCGAAGGCCCGGTCACGCTCGATCTCAAAGAGTCGGTTTGGGGGTTTCCTAACCAGTGCTTCGATCACCACATCGAGCCAGACGTGGATGTTTTTTCGAAGCTTGCCCCCAATCTTGCCGCCTATTGGCCGCCCAACTCCGAGCGGGCCTACCACTGTGACGAGCGATCCGTGCCAGTCCAAACCGCGGCCTACGTGGTCGGCGTGCTCAGCGTGAGGCCGTCTGCCACTCCGTCCGATCCGCCGCAGCTGCACCTTGCCGCGCCCCCGTTGGGTAAGCTCCTTTTGCGCGAGCATTCTCCTCGGCAGACCCTCGTCAATCACAGTTGCCGACTCGTCATTGCCATAGGCAGCACGCTCGTGATCACCCTGTACGCTGCTACCCTCATCGCTTGGCTTCTTCAATAGCGGGTCGGAAAGTCAGATCTCCCCTCACCAAAATGCCCTTCGGTTTTCGGTAGATCCATGAACATCTTCGAGCTGTCGACACCCTCGCGCGCTGGTATCAGGACCAGGATGAAGACCCGACTGAGCATGAAGCCATCG
>CAYTGC010000915.1:0-1880 GCA_964437195.1 uncultured Myxococcales bacterium
CTCTCTTTGGCCAGCTTGATTTGCTTATCGGCAATCTCTCGGATCTTGTCGATAGGCCACTTTCCTACGATGTCAACCGACAAGACCGGCGGTACAGCGACGGCGGCTTGTGCATAGAGCCAGACGTTAGGACGCATGAAGACCCCCCTTGGTTTGCAGCGCAGCCAGAATCAGCCGACGCTGCTTGGACTCCGTAAGCCGTCTGCGGATACTCAGGATGCACAGCAGAACGGGCAGGCTCGCGACGAGCAGCCCGAGCAGAAGCGCAAGCAGTGCAAGGCCAAGCGCTGCGAGCGGCACCCCCAAAGCCCGAGGCAGACGGAATAGGAATCCAAACAGCGTCGACAAGGTAGCCCCCTACAGAAACAGCGCGATCGTGACTTCACCCTTGTTTGTGATCTCGCAGGTGACATTGGTGTCGTCGACGGCTTGGATGTCGATTTCGGTGCAAGCCTTGAAGCGCTGAATCGCCCACGCTCGCGGCTTGGCGGGCTTGCCGTCTGGGTCTTTCAGTCCGTGCGCCACGCGCTGCGATGCCCCGGTTCCCGTGATGGTCATCACGGCTGCTGGCGTCGCAAAGTCGGGACGATTCCCGATGATGTCCACGATGGCCGCGAGTGCGTCAGCGCCAAGCAGCGCGGTGTACTTACGGACCACGGCGCGGACCGATTCAAAGGGGGTTTTTCCGTCGAGTGGATCGATAACTCGCATGATGTTGCTCCTTGCGTCCTAGCTGTGCTGGACTTGATCAATCTGTTCCTTGACGTACACCGTGAACTCAATCGTCGTCGCAGCAGCGCCGCCCTGGTTGTTGAGGACATAGCCCGTGACCTGGCCGCCACTGATGACAGGGGAAGCCGTCAGCAGCATGTAAAAGCCCATCTGATCCTCGGGCTGGATCGTGATCTGCGGTCGGGCCTCACACGGAATCGCACGCGGAAACTTGCAGGTGTAGAGCGGCCCGTTTGAAAGCAGATTCGAGATCGTCATACGGACCCGGTGATGACGCACTCGAGCGGTTTCGTCGCTGTTTGCCACGATCGCGGCGGTGACGGATGCCGCAAAGTTCGTCAGATCGGCGGTGCCAAGCGGCTCTCCTTCCGCGACGGTCAGCGTCTCGGAAAGCCGAGTCCAGCGCTTGTCACGACTTGGGCGAGTGCCTGTGGCCACCGTCGGCGCATCGAGGATGAACACTCCACCAAGATGCGTGACCACTTGATCTGCGTAGTACGTTGCATTGTCCGAGTACGCTTGCGGCAGCGACCGGCCACGCGCTGCGAGCTGCCAGCGCGGCTGACCCGGTGTAAGCGGCGTGTAATACTCGACAGGCGGAATCAAACCGACGGGAACGCTACCGCACGCGACGTACTGCGAGCCGTTAAAGACCACGATCGCGCCGTCGGAATAGCTCGCGTTCTGGGTCCAGTCACTTACCCGGCAAGTGGCGCTGCTTCCGGCAGAACCGCCACCGACCACGACGTTATCGACTTCAAAGATGGACGACATGAAAACCCTCACTTCCTAGCGGCAGGGGGCGGCGTGTATCGCGTCGCTCCGCCCTGGTTTGGTGGACTGATTCGCGTCCCGACGGGAAAACTGCCCCCTCCCGACGAGCCGACCGGAAAATTACCGCCGCCGCTCTGATTGACCGGCGGAGCCAGCACAATCGACCCGCGACCCGGTGCGGACCCTGGCGTTTGCACGACCATGGAACCGCCCCCCGAAGCGCGCAGGTAAAGGTACTGCTCCCACTGGTCAATCAGGTTCGCGGCGTCGCTGTCTGCAATCGGCGTGTTCTCGCTAATCCCGAGCGACGCGAAAAACTGTTGACGCAAGCCCTCAATGACTGGCGACGGCATGGATCACTCCACAACCAATTC
>CAYTGC010000916.1:0-1880 GCA_964437195.1 uncultured Myxococcales bacterium
GGGGTTTCTCCGTGCTCAAAATTGGCGATCTCGCACCAGATTTTTCCGCGACCGCGACGAGCGGAAAAACCGTCAAGCTGTCCGAGCTGCGCGGCAAGCGCGTGGTCATGTTTTTTTTCCCAAAGGCCATGACCACCGGCTGCACCATCGAGACGAGGCTGTTTCGGGACCACTACACCGAAATCGCAGCCCTTGGCGCCGAAGTCATCGGCGTATCCGTCGATTCCAACGAAAAACAGTGCGAGTTTGCCAATCGTGAAGGCGTGTCCTTCCCGATGATCGGTGACGTGCAAAAGTCGATCGGCAAGAGCTTCGACGTGATGTGGCCGCTGCTCGGCGTGACCCAGCGTGTCACCTATGTCGTCGGTCCCGACGGACGCATCGAAGCAGTCTTCCACCACGAGCTGATGGTGGGCCGTCACCTCGAAGACGTAAAAAAGCACCTGCAGAGCAAGGCGCAGTAGCGCTGCTGGTTGGCAAAAGCGCTCACGCGTGAGCGTGGACGCTGCACCGTCGGGTTCGGGCGCTGCGGTGGCTATTCATCGGGACGGGAACGAAGCCGGGCGAGGTAGTACAGATTTAGCAGGATGAACAGCCCGAGCAGCGCCGCAACCGGTGGAGCCCACTTGACCTGCTGGGGCGTCTCTCCGTCGAAAAGCACGAAGGCGTCGTCGGGAATCGTGAGCGGCTCGCTAACCTGAACAGCTTGGACTTCATCCCAAGCAAGGAGCGTGCTCGGTTCACGCACCGCCGCGAGGACTTTGCTATCTGCCGCAGGAGCCGGATTTGCAACCTTGGCCGCGGTCGGAGCCTCTGCCGTTTGTGCTGAAGGTGCAGTCGGTGCAGATGCAGGTGGAGCAGGAGCGGGGGGATCCGCTGCCTGGGTTCGATAGCGAACCGGCTGCTGCAGCGCATCCGGTCCCGGCAGTTCGATCCCGTTTGCCGTCATCTGGATGAGCGCGCTCGGCACGCGATAGGTCTCGATGCGGTGCCACAGCCAAATGCCCATCGAGTCGATCTGGGCCAGTACCTTCTGGCGGTCGGGACCTTTTGGCGGCAGGCGAAGCACATAACCAAAGCCGTCCCGCGTCTCGATGCCCGGACCGTGCGGCAAGCTGAGGCGCTCGACCTCATAACGAGCATCGGGCTCCGACGGAAACTTCTCCTTCGACAGCAGCACCCGGACGTCGTCTGACAGAAGCACATCGATGAGCAGCTCTTGTTCGGTGTTTACCGTCAGCGGCTGTCCCGATCGATCGAGCGTCGCAAACGGCAGCGTGAGCTTGCCCACAGGCGCCGTCCTCAGCTTTTCCAGATCGATTGCGCGCAGCGCCTGCGTCTGTTTGAAGTACGCGCGCAGCGCATCGGCAAACCAGACGTCGCCAATCGGACGCAGTCGCCCAACAAAGTCGTTTGACGTTTCCGCCGACAGCGATGCCCGGCGCGCCACGAGCAGCCGATTGGCTGACCCGAGCACCCGGAACACCTGGACCCGTCCGCGTCCGCCCTTCGGATCGTACGACACGGAGTTGCGGTGGTCCGGAAGCCCCGAGATCTTTACAAACTTGTCGCCCTGCCCCGCCAGCTTGCCGACCGCTGCCAACTCCGGACTGCCAAGCGGAGTCGGCTGCTCGCCCAGCATCGCGTACGAAATATCGCCGCGCATCTTGTACAGAAGCAGGAGCGACACCACCATCACAGCGACGGCAACGAGTGGATGGCGACGAGCCGGTGGAACCTTGAGGTTCACAAGCTCAGGGTCAATGGCATCTGGAGAAATAGGCGCCCCAGGCTCAGCCGAACCAACAACCTCTGGTTCGGGCTTTTGCGGAGACGCTTCTTGTTGAGGATCGGAACTTGGTTTTAAAGCCATGCTTCAC
>CAYTGC010000917.1:0-1873 GCA_964437195.1 uncultured Myxococcales bacterium
AGACTCCCCAGTACGGTTTCCGTCGGCCTAGCAGTGCCGCAACTTCATGGACCACCGCGAACACCTGCTTCCACAGCGGTAGTAACACCCATGTCGGTTGGGCCAGCTCGGTGTTGGCCACATCAATGCCGCGCAAGAGCAGCAGGTGTTCAGGATGCATGCGCAGGCTACGGCAAATGGCTGCGGCCTCTGCACTGCGATCTTGAAACCACAGTCCGTGACGCGATCGGGCGGTTCGCGCGCTGGGATCGGCGTACAGAACGCGCTGCCCTGCAACGCGGGTCTCTTGCGCTTTGACAAAGTGTAGGACGAGTCCAACCTCTGGCTTGGGCGCTGTGGGCAATGAGGGGTGCTGCATTCGTCCGCGTGCAACTTCACGCACGGAGTCACGGATCTCGTACCAGTGCGTGGACGGACTTCTGCGAATCTCTAAAGATGCAAGTCGAAGATCGCGCGATTCCGTATGAAGCGCGATGTCAAATAGCTTGGAATCAATCGGCGCGCGCAGCGGGGACACGCGATCAAAGTGACCACAGAACCAATCGAGTCCAGCAGTGCCTGGCTTCAGGACCAAGTACTGATAAAACCGCGATCGCACTCTCTGGTATTGCAGGAAAACACGGGCGAATAGATCATCTTGGGACCCCTGAGCAGACAGCAAGTGTCGCAGACAGCGGTGAGCAAAGCGCGTCTCTGTGTCTCCAATTCCTTGCTGCGGCGTCAGCCAGTCCTCGATGGGATCGATATGCAGTCTGGAATGAGTAAACGCGCCGCGTAGCAAGCGATGGAGGGAATGCCAAATCGGGCGGCACCACGTCTCTGCACCGCCATGAAGAACCTGTCGCAAGGCATCGTGGCAGGCCTGAATCGCGCCTGGAGTCCGCCAGGTTCTGTTCCAAGGGAACTGCCGACAGACTGCAGTCAGCGTGCCGCGTCCGGTTTCGTGTAGAAACTGGGAAAAAGACCGCGCCGGACCGTTTGCTTCGTAGCGCAGCAGATATGCCGCCAGCAGAATTCGTGTAATCGCCGCGGCAAGCAGAAACAATTCAAGCTGCTCGGTGCTCCCGCCGGGTTGCGGATCGCTGTTTGGACGGCCTTCGCGCTGGGTGGCTCGGAGCCTTGCGAAATCCACCGATTCTGGTCCAGAGAGCGACTTCACAAGACCACTCCACAGCGTGGAAAATGGAAGCGCGGCACCGCGATGCAGATGCGTCTCTGCGCAGCCTTGCTGCAAGACCTGTGCAAGTTGTGGGCTTACCAAGCGGACGGATTCGGGTGGCGGTTCTGCAACCCCCTCTTTGGCGGTCAGGGCGGCGATGAGGAAGTCGTGGGGCAAGTACAGCGTCAGCCAGCGGAAGCACTCTGCGCGCGCTGGCCGATCCACAGAAGCATTGAGCTGCACCCGATTGCCGGCCAGTGCCAAGTATCTGGATGCCAACCGGCCTGCATACTGCGCCAGAGCGAGTTCTTTGTGCCCTGTGATGAGACTGGAGACTGCGGGGTTGGCTGCCGTTGTGGAATCCGCGGGATCATTGCTCTCCCCGAACCAGGCATGCGCGATCAGGAGTCGCAGACTCGCAATCGACATGCCTCCAGATTGAGAAAGCAGACTCTCTACTAGCGAAGTACCCAGTGGTTCGCAGCCACCGCTGAGCACACCGGAATCGCTCAAGGTCAGTCGCGTGATTCCCTGCCGATGCGCGGCTTCTGAAGCAAACGGAAATGCTTCGATCTCGGCCAGCAATGCAGACAGCGGGATCAGAGGATGCACAGTATGAACCTAGAGCGTCTTCAGCATCTCTTGCAGCTTCGGGGAGGTATCGAGCCATACTTGGAAAGGGTGGTCGACGTTGCGGGCGATCTTCTCAAGATA
>CAYTGC010000918.1:0-1873 GCA_964437195.1 uncultured Myxococcales bacterium
GCAGAGGCGGACTTAATCCCGCGACAGGACGCCGAGCAGCGCTGTAGATGAGTGGGCGGCTTTTTGGCAATGAGAAGGTGCTCATGGGACGGCACCGTGCTCATGGCAGACAAGTCCGAAGGAGACTCTGCGCTGGGCAGGCACTGCATCTGGGGGGCGTCGAATGCGAGTGCTGCTGCGTTTGACACGGCGCTCGCAGGACTCGACATGCTGGCAAGCAGGAAGGTGGTCGCAGTGAGGAGTCCAGACAGAGGAATGGGGAGAAGGTGGAAAATCCGCATCTACCAATTTCACAGGTTTTCTCCGCAAGCCTCAAGGAAACCGCAGAACCAGCTGATATCTTGGAGCATTTGGCTCTGCGGAATGCAGCCGGGCAGCTTGCGCAGGCGCAGCCGCGAATCACGGGCGTTACATGAACGATCGGCTTCGCCGTTCATAACGGGTCGACCGCTTGGGAAAACTGTTGCGGGCTTCGCGCTGGCTGCGGATGTTCTGAGCGAGACAGTCGCCGATCTGTGATGCTCTGGGATGAATGGATCTGGATCGATCGCAACCCGCTCCTTCATGATGGGAGCATGAGCGAACCCAGTGGACATCCGTACAGCACGCTTGAACTGTATCGATTCGTGACGCAAGACGTGCGGATCGAGGAAGAGACGCTGGCCCCAGAACTGTTACACTTTGGCGAGTGCGCAACGGCGCGCTTTCGCTGGTCGGGTGACACGGAAATCGCACATAGACATGCCATTCACGCGACCATTTTGCGCGCTTTGTCCTACGATTGCTCCAATATGGACCTGCCCCAAACGACACAGCAGTACAACGTGATTTCGTATCCGCGTTTCCTAAGCGGAGATGCCGATCATCGCGGGCTAAAGTACGCACTTTATCATGGCCCCTACTCTCCATCGCGAGGGACCGACACTCGAAACCACCTGGGGGAAACAGAAGCTTGGCTTGCCCAATTGTTGGGTGTTGTAATGATTCAGTCCCCCACGAATCCGTATCCCATCACGGGCAATGCGACCGCTTGTGTTGACGAACTCGAATTCCGTGAGTGGACCACCGATGGGTATGCAGGATGGTTTGGCCCAGGCCGTGAGTGGTGGGGAACATTTTTTTGGACCATCGCATGGCCAGCACATGGCATTCTGGTTGGCATCACAGCTTCGAGCACAGACTGAGTCCACCCCGTTTCCACCAAGCGGAATGCCCAGCGAAAACGATCATCGACCATGCCCAATCCTCTCTCCACAGACATCTGGCTGCGTGAAGCGGAAAGCGGCTGTCTGGACCTAACCCGATCGGAGATATGGTGGACGGATCCCTTTCCCAAGGTCCGCGACAGACTTCATCCTGCGCTTGGCATGCTCCGGGCAGTCGATCCAAAACACGGCAATCAGGACTTCTACATCACACATCCGGGGGGCTGCGCGTGGGAAATGATGCGGAGGCCTGGTGTGTGTCGAACACCGGAAAGCCGGAGTCGATTGTGGCAAGGATTCCGCGAAATGGCGCAAGGAATTGCGGCCCCTGTTGACCACTTGAGAGACCTCCTTGCGGAGGGGAATCCGGATGCGCTGCGGGCGCTCTCTGTGCCGTTGCGATACGAGCCGATGTTACAGTGGGAGGAGAATCTACCGGAGTGGAAGGAGCCAGCGACCGTCATCGAAGACGATCCAGTGCGTTGGCTTTCGGATGTTCGCAGCGTCTTGTCGTGCTGGCCGGGCCCTCTCACGCTGGTTCTGAACCAGCGCTGTCTGTATTCACTGATTGATCCATCCCATACGAAGTGGCTTGATGCGTTGCGTTCGCTCCTGAGCGCCCCGATTCCCACGCTGGTCGGGCTCGAAGTAGATCTGCCGGGGCTGGA
>CAYTGC010000919.1:0-1871 GCA_964437195.1 uncultured Myxococcales bacterium
TTCCATCGAAAGAACACGGAGGTCTTCATGCGACGGCCTGACCCGGCTCGGCTCGCCGACCCGGATTTTCGTCGCCTGTGTGGCTCATCGGATCGGCCTGGGCCGTCGCGACGAGCCTTGACGCTGGGCACTGCCGTGCTCTTCGTCCTACTTGGCGTTTCTCAATCGGCACATGCACAGTTTGGTCCTGGTGGCGGAATGCGACCCATGGGCGGCAGTGGTGGGATGGGGGGTCCGCAAGGTGGGCCTCCTCCCGACAAGCCCGAGGGTCCAGCCGAAGCTGCACCATCGACTGGGGCCGTCGACACTGCGACCGAACAGCTCCCACCGTGGCCAGAGAAAAAAGGCAAGGAACTCCAGTTCCTTCAGCTCAACGGCTACCTGAGAGGCCGCGGCTACTACTGGCACAACTTCAACCTCGGGCACTACAACGACACCGGCACTCGGTCGAATCCGTTTTCGATTCCTTACTCGGAAATCCCGACCGCGACAGGTGAGCGTCCACCATCGAGCTGCATCAATCGCAACCCAGGCTCGGGCTGCATCGAGCGGGGCGTTCTTACGTCGGATATGCGACTGCGCTTTGATCCGACGCTGAACTTGTCAGAGCAGATTCGTGTCAAGTCGCAGCTCGACGTCTTCGACAACTTGGTGCTGGGAAGCACTCCCGAAGGTTTCTACATCAACGGGCGTGGCGGGGCCGCTGACGGCTACCCGATGATCACCAACCGCGGGCAAGTGCCGCAGGAATCGGTGGTCAATGCGCTTCAGTCGTCGATTCGGGCCAAGCGGGCATGGGGCGAGGTCAAGATTCCGCTTGCCGAGCTAGCGTTTGGCCGGATGCCGTTCATGTGGGGCACGGGGATGCTCTATCACGACGGCAACTGTCCAGACTGCGACTTCGGCACTACGGTCGACCGCGTGATGGTGACGGCGCGATTGTGGAATCACTTCGCGTCGTTTATGTACGACTGGGCGGCGGTCGGCGCGACTTCACAGATCGTCAACAACCAGCAGCTGACCGGTTGGAACTACAACATCGACAACGTCGACGATGTGATGCAGGTGGGCCTGGCGCTTGGGCGCAAGGACGACGATGCATACATCGCCGATGCGCTCAGCCGTGGCAAAGCGGTGTTCAACTACGGCGCGCTCGTGATCGGACGCTGGCAAGAGTGGGATCTGACCTACAATCCGCGACCGCAGACGACGCCGCTCAATCAGACGGGTCCCGATTCTTCGGCGCTGTACACGGCGCAGGAGCTGCAGAAGTCACTCGGTCGACGCAAGGCTTGGGCGCTAACGGCTGACCTGTGGGGCCGACTCCAGTACAAGAAGCTGTACTTGGAAGCCGAAGGCGCGGCGATCTTCGGCAGCGTCGGTGAGATGGGTGTCTACGGCGATGGCGGCTACGGAACCGACAACGTCCTGCGCAAAGCGACGCTGCAAATCCAGCAGCTAGGCGGTCTGATCCGGGGCAACTACAAGTTCCTGCGCGACAGCTTGATCGTCGGGCTCGAAGTCGGCAGTGGCAGTGGGCCGCAGAACGGCGATCCGCGCGGTGAGCTGAACTTCCGACGGGCTCGCGAAAAGCCATCGGGACTTCTGAACACCGACGGCCTCATCAACCTAAACAGCTCCCGGTTTACGTTCGACCCCGACTATCACGTCGATATGATCCTGTTCCGCCGCATCCTCGGGACGGTCTACAACGCGACGTACATGAAGCCGTCGATCACCTACTGGCTCATCGATAGCTTCGGTGGACAAGCGGAGTTCATCTATTCGCTCGCCAACAAGCCGGCGGTCTTCCCCGGCCACGCGATCAACATGGGCGCCGAAATCAACGCGCGGCTCATGTATCACAACAA
>CAYTGC010000920.1:0-1868 GCA_964437195.1 uncultured Myxococcales bacterium
GGCTAGACCTTGACGAGGCGATATCGGGTTCGGCTGCTTTTCGACGTGGGTGCTTCGACATCGAAACGCACACTCCCCGCCACCGTCTGTACCGTCGCATCCTTGAGCTTGTGGAGTGTTCGGCCCACGTCGGCGGGGCTGCTCACCTTCCTACGCCCCGTCTCATCCATCACAGCCGACAGTGCGTCTATTGCCTTGCGCCTTGCTTCTGCGCTTTCGTCGCTCTCGTCGCTCTGCTTGTAGCGATCGGTCGATAGTGTCGCTGCAAACCACACACCCCAGGGATTGCCATCGACAGTCGCACGCCACGCTGCAAGCGCATGCAAAGCCTCTGCGCGAGCCTCCGCCGTCTGATCCACGGCGGCGGCACCCCACGGATCGGGCATCCCGATCCACTTGATCGCCCCCCGCACCAGTCTTGACCACTCGGTGAAACGGCAGTGCGGGCCATCGGTCTGCGGCATCCCGGCGCAGATAAAAGCTTTCAGCAACGTCAACGCAGCGCTGACTGCGCTGGCCCTCTGCGCCGCGTAAAAGGTGGCGTCGTCCGGGTCAAAATCAAACCTTTTGGTGGCCGACGGCTTGATTCGCGTGACGATGGTTCGGCTTAGCTGGTCAGCGCCGACGGCCAGGTTACAACCGCTGTAGGCGAATACGACCGAAGACAGGTCACAAAGCAGGTCGGCTTTGTCGGGGTCGTTGCTGCCAAGCAGTCGCGTGCCAGCGCTTCCCGCAGTGATCGCCAGGTCCAGGGCACCCGACGCCAGGCTTGTTGTCATGTTGTCAAAGGCGACCAGTGGATGCTTTGCCCACAACGGGAAACGCTTTTCAATTTCGTCTTCGGTCGAAGGGAATTTTTGCAGTGTCCGTCCTTGCTCCGCAGCGCCGCCATAGATCACGCCATATGCGATCTTGATCATGTTCGTCTTCCCGATCTGCGCCTCCGCTGCGTCAAAACCGAAGGTGGGGCTCTGCGTAAAAGCTTGCCGCCCGGCGAGCGTGAGGACGAGTGCAAGCCACGCACTCGGCCCACTGGCCTCGCAGAAATTCGTATGCCGCACGTACCAGAGCAGAGCCTTGGCTGCGGCCTCTGCGTCGGCCTTGGTCGGCGCTTCAGGGATTGAAAACACCGTCCCCGGCGGGGGCACGAAATACAGCGTGCTCTCTGCGTCATAGCCAGGGCTCGTCACCACCCGACCCGAGGCGAGTAGTGCAGGGTTGTGGACGACCTTCTTCAGCGGTCGAAGCGTGGGGTAATCCCCCATATCCAGCACCGCCGCCACCACGTCGATAGGCACGGCGACGGGCTTGTCAACGGTGTTGCCTTCGCGATCTCGGCTGACACGCACAAAGCGGGCCTCCTCGGACAGGACGGCGGCGAGATGAGCCCGTCCGGCAGCGCGGCTGCCCCGCCGGTCCAGCGTGACGATACGCCCAGCAGGCGTCACAAACACGTCCCCTCGCCGACGAAGGGCAGCAATGCTGGCATCCCGCATCATCGCCAGGCGATCGTCCTGCACGACGATGCGCAGCCGGGGGTCGGCGGAGCGGGGGCGAGCTGCTGCGGGCTCTGGCTGGCCGTCATCGCTGATGGAAGCTTCGATCGCATCTCGCTCACCTTCCCCGATACCCGCGAAGCTAGGGCGATCGGGCAGGGTCACACCAGTCAGCCGAGCCTTTCGCAGCACGTCCTGTGCAGTGCGCTTGGTCCCCCCGTTCGCGCTGCGGCAGCCATCGTGCTTGCAGTCGAAGCCGCCGTCGGTAATACCGTCCTCAAAGACCACCGTGCTGCTGTCGAGCACGGTCTGGAGTGGATCGCCGCCGTGGTTGTGCGCCCAAGGGCAGCGACAAGACCACTTGCCGATTCT
>CAYTGC010000921.1:0-1863 GCA_964437195.1 uncultured Myxococcales bacterium
CTTCGACATCACCAGCCTTGGCCAGTGCCGACAGAATCGCCAAAACACGCGCATCGGAAGCACTGGCCCTTGCGACGATTCGATGGAGAAGCGGAGAGCCCGACAGATCGCCAAACTCCAGAAGACTGACCGCGGCTTCCAGCTTCGCGGCATCGCTTCCCTGATCGAGCAGTTCCTTCAATGTCTTCGGTCCACCGGGATTGGAAAGCCGCGCAAGGGCACGGGCCGCCGAGAGCCGCACCGTTTCATTTTGCGATTCCAAAAGTGGCAACAGCTCGCGTGTTGCGTCGAGCGCGCCGATATCCCCCAAGGCTCGTGCGGCAGCCTCCTTCACAGTCGGATTGTCGGAAGACAGGAAGGGTAGGATTTGGCCACGGAGGCTGCTGTCTTTGCTTTCTGCAACGGCACCGATGGCTGCTACGCGCTGAGCGGAGTCTGGGGCTTGCAGTCCCGCAGTCACCACTTCCAGGGCTTTGCTCCGCGCTTCCGCCAGCGTTGGTGGGCGCAGCATCCGAATGCCTAGTAACACCACAAACAGAAGGAGCAGTGCGGCAGCACTCCCAATCAAAGCGAGCTTGGGAAGCGCCAGGTCGATGCGAGAGGAGCTCTTTCGGAGATATCCAGCGAGCGTCTGTTCCACTTCTGGCATCGACGGTCGCTGCGTCGATTCCAGGCTCATCATGCGCTGCACCATTTCCGACAAGCCCGCAGGCAAATCGGAGCGAATGCTGCTTAGCAGCGGTGCAGACTTACCCAAAAGTGAAATCGCCGAACCCTGGAACGGGGGCTTCCCCGCGAGGAGCTCGTGAAGAATGACGCCAAACGCAAACACGTCGGCGCGCCCGTCGACTTCTTCAGCGCGTCCATGTTGTTCCGGCGCCATATAGAGCGGCGTTCCCATAAACGCACCGACGCGCGTGCGATCATCGGCGCTGGGAGCTGACCGGCGCGCCAGCTTGGCGATGCCGAAATCGAGAACTTTCACTCGCAGTTCGTCCGGATGTAGTGGATCCGCGACGAGCATGATGTTTTCCGGTTTGAGGTCTCGGTGGACGATGTTTTTTTCGTGTGCGGCAGACAGTGCCTGTGCGACCTGATGGGCAATGTGAAGACACGGCAGAAGCGGTCCTGGTTGTGCGCTTTTTACGAACCGCGCGAACAGCGTCTGTCCTTCGAGAAACTCCATCACGATGAACAGCGTCCCATCGGGAAGCTGCCCATACTCGAAGATTTCCACCAGGCTGGGGTGGCGAATGATATTGACCGCCCGCGCTTCGTTGAGAAAGCGGGCGGCAAACTCAGCATTTTGGGCGAACTCGGCGTGCATGAGCTTGACGGCTGCACGCTTGCCGATTTGCTTGTGCTCAGCTTCGTAGACGACGCCCATTCCGCCTTCGCCCAGCTTGCGCAGAATACGAAAGTTCCCGCAGAACGAGCCTACTTTGGTGTCTGCGGCTGAGATTTGTTGCGTTGCAGCGTTGACTACCTTGGGGGCTTGCTCAGGCTGCCGTACCGCTTCAATGCGGGGCACGGTACTCGGGCGCATCCGGCTCTGGAGCATGGTCTCATCGTCGTCCTCCTGCTCCGCAATGGTGCGAAGTGTCTGAGCAACCTCCTGAATCTTCGGACGCTCCGATGGGCGAATGGCAAGCATTTTGCGCAGAAGACGGAGTAGGTCGCCCGACGTATTTTGATCCGCGAGTCTGGAAAGATACTCCCCGATTCTGTGACTTCCGTGTTTTCCGTCCGCAGGAATACCCAGAAGCACCTGAATAAGAATCATTCCCAGCGCATAAATATCGACCGCTCCGTCAATCGGCTGCTCTGTCGCGTCACTTTGCTGCTCAGGGGCCAGATAGAACG
>CAYTGC010000922.1:0-1861 GCA_964437195.1 uncultured Myxococcales bacterium
GTGAGCGAGCTACCGAGCGCGCAGAGCGGGCCAAGATATGTCGAAGGGTCGGCGAAGTTCATCGCTGCGATCGTTGTCCTTGCGGCTGCGGGGGCTCGGCGCGGAGCGGGTCTTCTGGCCACGCGTGGCGGGGATATTTTCGCATCAGCTCGCGCCGAATGGTTGGGTAATGACGCGCCCAAAACCCGGCCAAGTCGGTGGTGACCTGCACCGCGCGTTGGTTGGGGGCCAGCAGATGGATGACCAGCGTCAGCCGACCTCCTGCGAGCTTTGGTCCGTCGGACATGCCAAAAAAATCCTGCAAGCGCGACTCAATCCAGGGCGGCTGTCCGACGACATAGTGAACGCGTGTTCGTCGTCCACCGGGAAGCTGGATCGAATCTGGAAGCTGCTCGGTGAGCAGACGGCTGACTTGTGCTGGACTTGGCGCCTGCGGGCTGCTTTGGCATAGCTCCTCGAAGACAGCGCTCTGAAGCGAATGTCCGCGGATTTCCGCCAGGCTGGTTTTTCCAAGACAAAGCCGACGGACGGCATCAGCCAGGATGGTCGGCGCCGGATCGGGCAGGCCCAGCTCGGGGTACGTGTGTTTCAGAATTTTCAATCGAGAGAGCAGTCCGGGGAGGCGTTCCCCATCGGAAAAGATCGTCTCCGCTTCGGCACTCGCTCGCTCCGAAAGCAGCTGCGACGCCTGTGCATCGTTGGCACTCGCCGGACCACGGCTCTCATCGAGGACAAGCTGACCAAAACGCAACCTGGTGCTGCGCTGGACTTGTCCCTGCGACGGATTCCACGAAAGCTCATCGGTTTCGACGAGCGAATCACCGGGCAAATCAAGCAACCAGTCTGGCTCGACTGCGCTCACCAAGCGAGCCACGGGAGCAGTCTGGCTGCCTCTCTCCTCGGCATCGACGAGAACCATCCACTCGGCCTCGCGGACGACGCTCGCGTCTGATTGCACCGCCGAGCCTCCGCCGGCCAGCACAAGCTCGGTCGAGTCACTTGGCCCTTTCTTTCGTCGTCGGGCAACTCGATCTGGAAATCCAAGCAAGATGGCGCGCAGCAGCGCTTCCTCGGTCTGGTTTGAGCCAAGCCGCGTGGCTTTTGCGAACGGGCGAGCCCGCTCCACGAGCTGCCGACGGGCGCGCTCGACTCGCTGCACCGTGTCGGGCTCCAGCCCTTCCCGCGACAGTGCGTGTCTCGCAAACCGCTCCGACGCCGCCCAGCGAAAGCGATCGAGCCGGTAGCCAAGATCCGAGCGCTCGCTGGCGATGGAGTGCGTCTTGCGCGAATCGGTGCCAAAGGCCCGGCTGCTCTGCAGGATGTCTCTCTCGCTAAGCATCGCGGCAACCACCGCTGCATCATCGACAATCCCGCTTTCCGCCCCAGAAAGCAGCAGCCTGGCCAGGCGTGGATGAAGCGGCAACTGGGTAAGCTTCTGTCCCGTCGATGTGAGCTTCGATCCTTCGTCCTTGCTCGTCGTCGCGCCAAGGTTGCGGAGCAGGGCTTCAGCGGCCTCGACGGCAGTTCTCGGCAGCGGATCGAAGAACGTCACCTCACAAGGACGCAGCCCGAGCGCATGCAGCAACAAAAGCGGCTCGGACAGATCCATTCGCAGGATCTCGGGGTTGTCGAACTCAGGTCGCAGGTCGTGATCGTGCTTGGTATAGAGCCGGACACACCGACCCGGCTGGGTCCGTCCGGCTCGACCCGCTCGCTGCGCCGCTGAGGCACGACTTACCGGAACGACTTTCAGCGTCGGGAGCCCAGACCAGTGCGCATAGCCAGCCTGCCGATGCAGTCCGCTGTCGACGACGACGGTCACTCCATCAATCGTCAGCGAGGTCTCGGCGAGGTTCGTCGA
>CAYTGC010000923.1:0-1860 GCA_964437195.1 uncultured Myxococcales bacterium
TAGGAGTCGGCCATGCAGCGTGCGGATCGCGAAGGACAGGACGGACAGACGGCAGGCAAGGCGTCGGGCCGCAGGACGCTTCCAGTGATTGGCAACTTCACGTCGATGAAGAGTGCGCATGAGCTGGCCATTGAGGAGGAGCTGCGCCGATTCGAGGCCGAGCAGCGGGCGGTGCTGGGTCTTGGCCGGGTGACCACGCACTTTCGCGATCCGAATCCGCAGTTCTTCACACGGGCGCAGCGACCGAAGACTACTGTACTCGTCGGTGGGCTTACGATCGCGCACGATTACCTGATCTCGGCGACGCTGGCGGGCTTGGGATATCGCGTCGAAACGCTGGACAATCCAGACTCTGCGGCTCTTCAGCTTGGCAAAGAGTTCGGCAACCGCGGCCAGTGCAACCCGACCTATTTTAACGTCGGTAACTTGGTCAAACGGCTACACGAGCTGCGCGAGCAGGGCCTGACGTCACAGCAGATCGTCGATGGCTATGTGTTCGTCATGCCCGGTGCGTGCGGTCCCTGTCGATTTGGTAGTTATGTGACCGAATATCGAAAGGCGCTTCGCGATGCCGGATTTGATGGCTTCCGGGTCATGCTGTTCCAGCAGCAGGGGGGCCTCAAGCAAGTGACGGGCGATGATCCTGGGCTCGATCTGAACCCGAACTTCTTCATCTCTCTTTTGTTTACGATCATGGTCGGGGACGCGGTGAACGCCATCGGCTATCGCCTGCGTCCCTATGAGAAGCAGCCAGGGGCGACCGACCGCGCGCTGGAAGAGTGCAAGCAAACACTGGCGCACATGCTGCGCGACCGATCGAATCCTGTGGTCGCGCTGCTTCAGTGCCGCCGCACCCTTCGCGCCATCGAAGTCGATCGCACGCAGGTCAAGCCCAAGGTCGCCGTCATTGGGGAATTCTGGGCCATGACAACCGAAGGCGATGGCAACTACGGCCTGCAGCGCTTCCTAGAACAGGAGGGCGCAGAGGTCGACATTCAGATTGTTACCAACTGGGTCCTATACAACATCTGGGAGCATTCGTGGGACACGCGCCAGCGCATGGCGCTGCGCCAAGACGACAACGCGAACAAAGGCCTGGTCGGTGTAAACGCGAAGCAGAAGCTCGCGATGCTGTGGCTGGCGGACAAGGGACTGCGCCTCACCTTCAAGAGCATCGCCGGACTTCTGGGTCTGCATGACTATTACATGCCCAACATGGACGAAGTCGCCGAGGAAGCGCGCGAGCTTTACAACAATCACCTGCGCGGTGGCGAAGGCCACATGGAAGTCGGCAAGCTGGTGATGAACGTCAAGCACAAGAAGTCGACGATGACGCTATCGGTGAAGCCATTTGGTTGCATGCCGTCATCGGGCGTGTCCGATGGCGTTCAGTCGTATGTGACGGAAAAGTGGCCAAGCGCCATCTTCCTGCCGATCGAGACGTCGGGCGATGGCGCAGTGAACGTGTACAGCCGTGTCCAGATGATGCTCTTCAAGGCGCGTGCAGCGGCTCGTACCGAGTTTGAAGCGACGTGCAAGGAGTACGGCGTCACACCAGAGGAACTACGCCTGTTTGTCCACAAGCACAGCCGTTTTTCCAGTCCGTTTTTCTGGCCGAGCCACCGCGTTGCTGCGACGGCATCTGATGTCGTTCACGAAGTTGCGCCGTATATGAAGGATCCGCTGCACAGGGTTCGGAAAATGGGCAAGCGAATCCTCGATCTGTTTTCTCGATCTGCCAGCGTGAGCCACTAGCGCTACACAAGCCCGCCAGCAGATCCGTTCCCACCTACTTCCCGCGCCGACGTTTTGGGCGCGATTTCTCGACGACATTCTTGGACAAGGCCATCAGCCTTCTAA
>CAYTGC010000924.1:0-1860 GCA_964437195.1 uncultured Myxococcales bacterium
CGGCTGCGCAGCGCCTCGGGCGGCAGATCTTCGCAGACCAGCAGCTTGATCCAGTCGAGCAGCTCGGACGTGCTTGGGCGCTTCTTCAGACCAGGCACTTCCCGAAGCTCATAGAACACCGACAGCGCCTCGCGCAGAAGCGACGACTTGAGCAGCGGATAGTGCACCGACACGATCTTGGTCATCGTCTCGGGATCAGGGAAGCGAATGTAGTGGAAGAAGCAGCGGCGCAAAAAGGCGTCCGGTAGCTCCTTTTCGTTGTTCGACGTGATGATGACGATCGGGCGGTTCTTCGCAACGATGGTCTGCTTCGTCTCGTAGACGTAGAACTCCATCCGGTCGAGTTCCGTAAGAAGGTCGTTTGGAAACTCGATGTCGGCCTTGTCGATCTCGTCGATCAGCAGCACCGGCGAAGACTCCGCCGTGAACGCATCCCACAGCTTGCCCCGGATGATGTAGTGGGCGATGTCGTGAACGCGCGCGTCCCCAAGCTGTGAGTCGCGCAGCCGGGCCACCGCATCGTACTCATACAGGCCATGCTGCGCCTTGGTCGTCGACTTGATGTGCCAGCGGTAGAGCGTCTTGCCCAGCGCGCGGGCAACCTCTTCGGCCAGAACCGTCTTCCCCGTTCCCGGCTCACCCTTCACAAGCAGCGGACGACCGAGCGTGATCGCGGCATTGACCGCCACCATCAGATCCGGCGTCGCGACGTAGCTATCAGTCCCGGCAAAGCGGGAAGTCTCTTGCGTCATGCGCCGAAACATACCCCAATCGATCGTCCGACGCGCACAAGCTCGCCATTTGGGTCCACGAGCTTCTGGCGCGCCACCGCTTGCTCCAAAGGCACCGAGATGATCTCTTCGCCTTTGACGGCAGCCATGTGACCCACCTTGCCTTGCGCGATCATCTCGACCGCAGCCACGCCAAAGCGCGTCGATAGAACGCGGTCAAACGGCGAAGGTGTGCCGCCCCGCTGGGTGTGCCCGAGCACCGTCACCCGCACCTCGCGTCCGGCCTGACGGCTGACCGCTTCACCGATCAGGTGACTGACGGCGCCCCGCCGAGGTACTCGGTTCCACTCCTCGATAAGATCCGCTGGCATGTCTTTGGGTATCCCGATGCCCTCGGCGACCATGATGATCGTCGCCCGCCTACCCGAAAACTCACGCTTGCGGATGTGTTCGCAGACCCGCTCGATCGTAAAAGGGATCTCGGGCAGAAGGATGATGTTCGACCCGCCAGCAATCCCGGCGTGGAGCGCGATCCACCCCGCGTCGCGACCCATCACTTCGACCAGCATGATCCGCTTGTGCGACTCGGCGGTGGTATGCAGCCGGTCCATCGCATCGGTCGCGGCATGCACCGCGGTATCGAATCCGAACGTCGTCTCCGTCGCCGACAGGTCGTTGTCGATCGTCTTGGGAACCCCAACGATCGGCAGCCCTTTTTTGTGCAGCTTGAGCCCGATGGTCTGGGTGCCGTCACCACCAATGTTGATGAGCGCGTCGATTCCAAGTGAACGGGCGTTCTGAATCACCGTGTCGGACAGGTCACGCGTCACTTCGGTCCCGTTTTCGACGATCTTGATCGCAAATGGGTTGCTGCGATTGGTGGTGCCCAGGATCGTTCCGCCGCGCGGGAGGATGCCGCGAATGTTCCACTGCGTCAGCTCTTTGATTCGGTCAGGCCAAATCAGGCCGTTATAGCCTTCCTCGATGCCGAGCACCCGCCAGCCGTGCTGAAGGATGGCGCTCTTGGTAGCCGCCCGGATCACAGCGTTTAGTCCCGGGCAGTCCCCACCACCGGTCGAGATCGCGATCGTCTTCACCTTGCTCATGAGGGGGCATTCTAGCGTCGGAA
>CAYTGC010000925.1:0-1859 GCA_964437195.1 uncultured Myxococcales bacterium
GCGATTTCCTGACCGAGCACGCCGGGATACCGCGAATTTGCAGTCTCGCTTTGCGGTAGCATGGAACCATGTGGCTTGAGCGGCTGGCGGCGTTCCTCGACCGGATCTGGTTGCCGCCACTGCGCCTCCTCATGGGACTGGTCGAGGTGCTGGGGCAGCACATCCTGCTTTTGCTGGCGGTGGTGCGCTGGGCCCTGCGTCCGCCGTATCGGCTTGGCGTGCTCCTCGAAGCGATGGTGTTCATCGGCTTTGAGTCGCTGCCGATCGTGCTGCTGATCTCGCTGTTCGTCGGCGCGGTGTTTGCGCTTCAGCTCTCCAGCGCCCTGCGAACCTTTCAGGCCCAGGCGTTCACGGGAGCCACTGTCGGTCTTGCACTCGCCCGCGAGCTGGCCCCGGTGTTTACCTCGATCGTCGTCGCGGCCCGTGCGGGGGCTGGCATGGCGACCGAGCTTGGCTCGATGCGCATCACCGAACAAATCGATGCCCTGGCGACGATGGCGGTAAACCCGGTGCAGTATTTGATCGTACCGCGCGTCGTCGCGGGAACCATCATGATGCCGATGCTGGCGATGCTGTTTAACGTCGTCGGCATGCTCGGCGCGTACACCGTGGCCGTCGGCATCCAGAACGTCGATCGCGGTGTGTTTATCGAAAAAGCGCAGTGGCTGCTCGACCCCAACGACATCACCCAAGGCATGGTCAAGTCGGTGGTGTTCGGGTGTGTGCTGACGCTGATCGCTTGCCAGCAGGGCTATAACGCGTCGGGCGGTGCCAAGGGCGTCGGCGTCGCCACGACCCGCTCGGTGGTCGGCAGCTTCGTGACCATCCTCGTCCTCGACTACTTCCTCACCGACATGTGGCTGACGCTGTTTACCAAGAAGGGCTAGCCGATGGCGGTGTACAAGTGGCAAGCCCCAGACGAAGACCCGAGCGTGCGCAGCGACCGCTTCCACATCCGTGTGCGCGGCGTCAACAAGACCTTCGGCCCCCATCACGTCCTCCGCGGCATCGACCTCGATGTCGAGCGCGGCAAGATCAACGTCATCATCGGCGGCTCGGGTCAGGGCAAGTCGGTGATCATGAAGCACCTGATGGGGCTTTTAAAACCCGACGTCGGCCAGATCTACTGCGATGGCGAGGATCTGGTCCCGCTCGACGAGTTTCAGCTAAACCGGCTGCGCAAAAAGTTCGGCATGCTGTTTCAGTACGCGGCGCTGTTTGACTCGCTTACCGTCGAAGAAAACATCGTCTTTCCGCTGGTTGAGCACGGCGACCCCGACAGCAGCGGCACAGACGAGCGCGGCAAGCCCAAAAAGCGTCGCTTCTTCAGCCGTGCCGAGCTGCAAAAGATCGCCGTCACCCAGCTCGACAAGCTGGCGCTGCCGCAGGTGCTTCTGCGCAAGTTTCCATCGGAGCTGTCCGGTGGTCAGCGCAAGCGTGTCGGCCTGGCGCGGGCGCTTGTCATGAAGCCGCAGATCTTGCTCTACGACGAACCGACGACGGGTCTCGATCCGGTTTCGACCAAGAATGTCGACGACATGATCCGCGATGTGTCACGCGAGCATGGCGTCACCAGCGTCATCATCAGTCACGACATGGCCTCGACGTTTCGCATCGGCGATCGGATCTCGGCGCTCTACGGTGGTGTCATCATTGAGAGCGGTGCGCCCGAAGAAATCCGCCAAAGCCGCCACAAGTGGCTGCGCGAGTTCATCGAGACAAGCGGCGCTGTGCAGATGGTTCCGTGCGACGCAAAAGACCTGATTGTGGATGAAGTAACTTAAGCGGAGTTTCACCATGAAGACCGCCACCGCGGCGTTCAAAGTCGGCCTCACCACCCTCGTCATCTTGGCGCTGAG
>CAYTGC010000926.1:0-1858 GCA_964437195.1 uncultured Myxococcales bacterium
TGACCAGCGCGGTGGTCGGGCAGACGTTGGCGCACTGCTCGCACTGGATGCAGTCACCGAAGCGAGCGACGCGGCTCTTGTTCTTCTGAAGCTCAAGCACGTCGGTGGGGCAGACGGTGACGCAGGCGTCGCAGCCGGTGCAGCGGTCGTCGTTGATCGAGTGGATCAACAGGCGGACCTTCTTCTGCGGCCCCGGGTCCTTCTTGCGTCCGGACAGCAGGACCTTAAACGCAATGATCAGCGCCAGCGCACCCCCGGCGATAAGGGGGCCAATAATGACTGGATCCATAACGGGGTATTTTACCCCTCTGTCCGTCGCTGTCCTAGTGTCTTGAACGCTCCGTCGCTGATTGAGAAGCAGCGCGTTCAACAAGCGGACCCAACAGGACCCAAAATCCCACCCAAATGGACCATATTTGGACCAGATTTGGCGCACCGCTTTTGGTTCGGTAGGCACTCAGGCCAAGCGAGGTGCGGTGCGAAGGTCCCTGATTGCTCAGAGGGTACGCTGGCGGTCGTCTGTCTCAATCAGTCGGTGTCATGTCAGGTTCTTTGTCGTCGGCCCAAATCATCGCTGGTTCTATCCCATGAGCTCTTACCGCAGCCAAGTAGGGTTGCTGGTCTACATCGAGCACTGCGAAGAGGACGAAGGAAATCGAGTCGCCATGTTATTCCGCCCATGAGATGTCGCCTGCTGTCTATGAGCTGCTGATTGAGTTCGCGCGCTGGGAATGCTTGGACTACTTCGCCGCCGCGAATGAATCCATTCGCAAGGCACTTAGCCTCGTCGAGCGGAATATCTCTATCGGTGAGCACTACGGCGAAGCATCTGAGCGATATCAAAAGTCCGAGCGGGCAGTTTGGGGTGCGCTCTTCTCGGCACTGAAAGGCGCATGGCCAGAAGCGGACAATGGCACTCAGGCGTTTGCAGCGCAGCGTGCGATCATTCCGCTGCTGGAATTCTCCGACCGGTTTGTTCAGCGCCACACTGACGGGGTAGCTCCCCTGTCCGATTGGAA
This sequence comes from uncultured Myxococcales bacterium, assembly GCA_964437195.1. Taxonomy (GTDB): domain Bacteria; phylum Myxococcota_A; class Polyangia; order Palsa-1104; family JAEUJZ01; genus JAEUKA01. The sequence goes on from CAYTGC010000926.1 coordinate 1,020, forward strand.
AAAGTTCCGCGGGGCCTTGTTGAACGCAATCGACGAGATCGGCCCCATCGTGGACAGCTCAACCATGCGGCGAGCCAGTCGGGTAGGTCGCAAGACCAACTCACTCGACGGCGGACGTCGCTACGACCTGAATCTGAGATGGCTGCTTTGGATGTCGAGCAAGGGCGGAATTTCGCTACCCGAACTTGCCGAAGCCATGGTGAAAGCCAAGCTCGCGCCGGATCGACAGGGTGTCCGCTCACATTCGCGGAAGGTCAGCGCTGAGATAGAGCGATTGCGCCAGGCTAGTGTGCGCTACCAACTTTCCGTCGCCACGAAACCCACAGCGCCTACTTAGTTTCGTGGGTCCCAGAAGCCCCATTGTCTAGGGCGTGGAAGACACCAACAACCGCAAACACACCGAACAACCAACCTTCAACTACCGCCGGTTCCGCGCGTCGCTTGACCTTCGTGGGGCAAGTATCGAAAGCGTGGCACGGCAAGCCCGAGTATCGAGTCGCCATGTCTGGCACGTTCTCACCGGACGCCGCCGGGGCTCTGCTGCGCTGCTAGACACGATTCGGGGCGCGCTAGGCGATCCGGGCTGGGCGTTTGCCACGGGCCAGACGGATACCCTGCGCGATGACGTAACCGGCACTACGGCTGCTAGCGGCTCGGCGGGTACGCCATGTCGCTAGATGTTGCTGGACTGCTGGCGGCTGCGGCTGGCGATCCCCGCTTCGCGGCAGCGCTAAAGCCCATCGTCAGGGATGCGCTGCGGGATGCGCTGTCGGAGTCGGCTGCGGATGCGTGGCTGACTATCGAGCAAGCGGCGCTCTATGTGTACGGAACCACGGGCA
>CAYTGC010000927.1:0-1857 GCA_964437195.1 uncultured Myxococcales bacterium
GCCGAGGTTCATATTGCGGCAGTCACACAAGACACTCCTGGTCTGGCTCATGATGGGTCTGGCGTCCGTCGCCGCCTATCAACTCATCTCGTCGGCTCGTCTCAGTGAAGAGAAAAAGCCGAGCTTCTCCGACTTCATGCAGGAAGTGGAGAAGAACCCCGCCCATATCAAGTCGGTCAAGATCGACGGGCAAGAGTTTTTCGTAAGCTACAACGAGGCACCGCCGAACGATCGGGCGCGCATCGTCGGTCCGTCTGAGCTGGCGCATGCCCAGGTGCTCTCTGCTCTCGACAAGTCCAAGATCCGCTACGAGATCGAAAAACCGTACGAGAGCGGCGTCCTGACGCTGATTCTGTCGACGGTTCTGCCGATGGTGCTGGTCGTGCTGCTGTTCTTCCTGATGATGCGGCAGCTTCAGGCCGGCGGTGGCAAAGCGATGAGCTTTGGCAAAGCGAAGGCGCGACTTCTGACGGAAAATCAGAACAAAGTCACCTTCTCGGATGTCGCGGGTGTCGAAGAGGCCAAGGACGAGGTCGAAGAGATCATCGCCTTCCTCAAAGACCCCAAGAAGTTCACTCGCCTCGGTGGCCGAATCCCCAAGGGCGTGCTGATGATGGGGCCGCCGGGCACGGGCAAGACGCTGCTCGCTCGCGCCATTGCTGGCGAAGCGGGTGTGCCGTTCTTCAGCATCTCTGGCAGTGACTTCGTCGAGATGTTCGTTGGTGTGGGTGCCAGCCGGGTTCGCGACCTGTTCGAGCAGGGCAAACGCCACGCCCCGTGCATCATCTTCATCGACGAGATCGACGCCGTCGGTCGTCATCGTGGCGCAGGTCTCGGTGGTGGCCATGACGAGCGCGAGCAGACCCTCAACCAGCTCCTCGTCGAAATGGACGGCTTCGAGTCGAATGACGGCGTGATCATGATCGCCGCCACCAACCGTCCCGACGTTTTGGATCCCGCGCTGCTTCGCCCGGGCCGCTTCGACCGCCGAATTGTCGTGCCGCGTCCCGATGTCAGAGGTCGCGAAGGCATCCTTAAGGTCCACGCCCGCCGGGTTCCACTCGGTCCCGATGTCGATCTGGCCGTGGTTTCGCGCGGCACCCCTGGCTTTTCGGGCGCCGACCTCGAGTCGCTGGTCAACGAAGCGGCCCTGATGGCAGCGCGCAAGGGCAAAGAGATGGTCGAGATGCGCGACTTCGAGGAAGCCAAGGACAAAGTCCTGATGGGCCCCGAGCGCAAGTCGATGGTCATCTCGGAAAAAGAACGCCACATCACTGCGATTCACGAAGCGGGTCACACCCTGGTGGCGCACATGATGCCCGGTACCGACCCCGTCCACCGCGTGACCATCATCCCGCGCGGTCCGGCGCTCGGCGTGACCCAGCAGCTCCCGACCGAAGATCGCCTCAATGCGACCAAAGAATGGGCGGAAAGCAAAATAGCGGTTCTGATGGGCGGTCGCGTCGCTGAAGAGCTGGTCTTTTCCCACCTGACGACCGGCGCGGGCAGCGATCTGGAACACGCGACCGATCTGGCCCGCAAGATGGTCTGCAACTGGGGCATGAGCGACAAGCTCGGACCGCTCACGTTCGGACGCAAAGAGGAGCATGTGTTCCTCGGGCGTGAGATCGGCCAGAGCCAGAACTATTCCGAAGATACGGCGCGGGTCATCGACGATGAGGTGAAGCGCATCGTGATGGAGCAGTACGAGCGGGCCAAAGAGCTGCTCACGACCCACCTGGCGGAGCTGAAGCGCCTGGCCGACTCGCTTTTGACCCACGAAACACTGAGCGGCGAAGACGTCGAGCTGGTCCTCAAAGGCGGCACCCTGCCCGAGCGTCCGCCGCGCGGCCTGAA
>CAYTGC010000928.1:0-1857 GCA_964437195.1 uncultured Myxococcales bacterium
TGCTCGCGATTGCCGATGCGTGCTTGGGTCGTGATCCGTCCACCGAAGGAATCCGCGTCGATCCGGACCTTATCAACAGCGCGTTTCGGGCGATCCACTCGCTCAAGGGACTGGCTGGGCTGTCGGGTGTCGAGCGGATGATGCACATGGCCCATCGCGTCGAGAATCTGCTCGATGCGCTGCGGCTTGGCAAAGTGCTTCTGACCCCGCATGTGCTCGATCTGCTGTTCGAGTCGATAGAGCACGCCCAGTTGATTTGCGCTGAGGTCGCCGACCACGGACTTCTGGCAGCTTCGCCACCGAGTGCGCTGGTCGATGACTTCACGGGCCGTGTCAACCGCGCCGCCAATCCAGAAGGCAAGGGCGCGCAAAAAGGCGGCGAGCCGAGCTACGGGGACTTTGACCTTGATCCTGGGCTCGTCGCAGCACTAACGGAATACGAGGAGCATCGGCTCAAAGAGAACATTCGGACGGGCAAGAACCTGTACCGCATCTTGGGCTCGTTTCCGCTCATGTCGATTGACGTCGAGCTGGAAAACATCAAAGCCTCGCTCAAGCCGGTCGGTGAAGTGATTGCGATTGTTCCCGGTTCATCGGGTACAGATCCGGAACGAATCGACCTGGAAGTCATCTTGGGCTCGCAGCATGGCTCGTCGGCAATTGTCGGCGCGGTCGGCAATGCGCCAGCGCGTGTCATGCAAGTGACCCGGCGCTCGGCGACAGCAGCCAGTTCGGTGTCGATCCATCCGGACATGCCGTCAGGTGGCAGTCCACCTTCGGCAAATCGTCAGTCGGTGACGGTGCGTCAGTCGGTAAATGTCCCGGTGCCGCCGCCCGTCGAAAAAGGACAGCCGCCTCTGCCACCCAAAGAGCCACCACCGGGGAGTGATGGCGATGGCGACGGCGGTGATGGTGGCGGCAACCGGCAAGAACCCGGTCACACGCTCAAGAGCGTTTCGCAGACGGTGCGCGTCGACATTCGCAAGCTCGACGTACTGATGAACATCGTCGGTGAGCTTGCGCTGACGCGATCGGGGATGCAAGTCGTCCACGATGAACTGCGTCGTGACCGCGTCCGGGCCGAGCTTGCGCGGGCGCTGCAAGACGAGCTGCGCGCACTCACCCGCAAGCTCGACGAGCTACAGGCCGGCATCTTGGCGGTGCGCATGGTGCCGCTTCAGCAGGTGTTCGACAAGCTGTCGCGCGTCGTGCGGCGGATGTCGCGGGAAGCGATTGGCAAAGACATTCACTTTGTCGTGGCCGGCGGGGACACCAAGCTCGACAAGCTGATCATCGAGGAGCTGTCGGACCCGCTGATGCACCTGATTCGCAATGCCATCGATCACGGCATCGAGGACCAGCAGCTTCGTCTTGCGCGTGGCAAGCCCGCTGCGGGGACCGTCGCCATCAACGCCGAGCAGCGCGGCAATCACGTCGTGCTCGAAATTGAAGACGATGGCAATGGCATCGACACGCAAGCGCTGGTGCAGCGAGCGATTGCACGCGGACAGATTTCAGAAGACCAAGCCCGCGACATGACCCGGCACGAGATGTACGAGCTGATGTTTCTGCCCGGTCTTTCGACGCGCGCCGTCGCGGACGAAACGTCTGGTCGCGGCGTTGGTATGGATGTCGTCAAGACCAACATCTCGCGAATGGCCGGCATCATCGAAGTCGATTCCGAGCCAGGGCATGGCACTCGGCTTACGATCACGCTGCCGATCACGCTGGCCATCATCCAGGCGCTGGTGATTCGGGCCGCGGGTCGCACGTATGCGATTCCGCTCAACTCGGTGATGGAAAGCTTGATGCTCGACTACAAGCAGATCCGCACCATCGAGCGCCGCGAGGTGATTA
>CAYTGC010000929.1:0-1854 GCA_964437195.1 uncultured Myxococcales bacterium
TCCTTATCACTGGGGAGAATGGAACCGGCAAAGGGGTTCTTGCCAAGTTCATCCACGAAACGAGCAAACGCGCAGGCAAGTTTGTTTCGCTCGACCTGACGTGTATTCCCAAGGAGCTGCTCGAGTCGGAGCTGTTTGGAGTGGTTCCACGGTACCTGGACAGTCGGCATCCTGGGAAAGACGGGCGTGTTCAGCTGGCTCACCTCGGCACACTGTTTCTCGATGAGATTGGGGACATGCCCCTCGACCAGCAAGCGAAGCTGCTGTCGTTCTGCCAGAATCGCTCCTGCACGAGTGTCGGGAGCAACCAGATTGACCTGGTCGATGCGCGGGTCATCAGCGCCACCAATCGCGACATGGATGCGCGGATTCGCAGCGGTCTGTTTCGCGAGGATCTCTACTACCGAATCCGAGACATTCGCATCCATCTGCCGCCGCTCCGAGAGCGTCAGGAGGACATCCTCCCGCTGGTCCACCACTACCTCTCTCGGCTCGCCAGCCGCTTCAAGATTCCGCAGCCATCCATCTCGGACGAGCTCGGGCGACTGCTCCTGCGGCACGAGTGGCCGGGGAACCTGCGCGAGCTGGAGTCCTGTATTCGGATGATGCTGGAGACTCACCGCGGGGTTTCCGAGCTTACGCCAAGCTGCTTGCCGGATGACATCCTTGAGCAAGCGAGCCGCGCGGGCACAAGCCTTTCAACGCCACCACCGTCACCATCGCTCACTGCGTCGGCTGCCGTCGATCCGTCGACGCCTCCTCTGCCCAGTGATCCAGCCTATCCGCGCGTCGTACGGACCGCACTCATCCATGAGATCCTGACCCAGGTCTTGCTTCCCAAGCGAGTTGTCGCTCTCCTACAGACCCACCGAGGTGGCGGTCGGACACTGGCGCGGCAGATTGCCGAGAGAGCTGGCATTCCCCCGGTCTGGCTCGTCGATACCTCTTGCGATCGTACATCCCCATCGCTGTTTTACCGGCGGCTGTCGCGCAATGAAGAGGTGAAGGATCAAGAGACCTTCGAGACCTGGTTGCGGGCGCTTTTGCGGCAAAGAGATTCGATGCTGCTCATCTGCACGCAGCCGCGGGGGCCGGAAGACCTGCTCGAAGAAGTGGCGGCGACGATCCGCATGCTTCTGTCCGAGCATCGCGGGCTCCACTTCCTGATCATCGGTGGAGAGCGGCTGCTTCGGCTGCGTTCGCACGAGCGCTACTCCTGGCTGCGCCTTCTGCCACCTAGCTCGCTCTTCGATGTTCCAGACCTGAGCGGCGATGGGAACGACGGAGGAGAAATTGGCCAGGTTCTGCACGCTTTGGGACTGCCCACGTCGCGTGCGTCTTGGTTGTATCGGCAGACTGGGGGGCATCCCTGGCTTCTTTACGAGCTGCTGGCGCAAAACATCGACAGTGAAGAAGCCGCCGCGCAAGTCGTGCAGTACCAGCTCCGCGAGAGCCGCTGCCTAGACCGTCATCTCCAAGATCCCGAAGCACTCGCCACCCTCGACAAGCTCACCCACAACCAGCCCGTCGCCCACCTCGCAGACCCCGCCATCCGCCGCAATCCCGAAAAACACCCCGAGTCCCGCCTCTACTTCGACGGCCTCGTCATGCCTACCCAAAACGGAACCGCGTTCCGGAGTCCGACCGCGCGAACGTCGCTCGCACGCTAATACCACAGCATCCCGGCACCAACGCAGACAGCTGCCGGACAAACTACATCTTGGAATCGGCGACCGTCCCGCACGATCATTGCATGCATGGTGAGTACATATGCTCGTTAGATACTATGGCAGGGCCACTCCCAGTGTCTGCCCGCGGGCCTTGAGTTGCCGAAGAAGTGATGCTGAAACCCCA
>CAYTGC010000930.1:0-1854 GCA_964437195.1 uncultured Myxococcales bacterium
TCGCTGGGCATCGCTTTGAGCCGCTCGTGAGTCGGTGCGTGATACGTGACGTAGCCGTCGAAAGCACGTCGCCAGGCCGCAAACGAACCGCCTGCGAGGTGGGCGGCATAGGCGCGCAGACCGGCGTCTCCCCCACCTTGTGCGAGAAGGTACTCCACCCACGCCCAGCGGGCCGACGTCGGTCGAACTTCCGCGCAGCCTCGCAAGCCCGTCTTTAGCCGGGCAAGCCGCTTTTCCACATCGGCGATCCCCGCAAACGGTGCTCCATCGAGCGGCGTGTTGCGCTTGGCGACAAATGGAGCAACGCCGTAGGCCAGTCGAATCACTTTCGAGATTTCTTTGGCAAAACCGACCAGCTCGTCGATGTCTTCGTCTGTTTCGTCGGGCAGACCGACCATCATGTAGACCTTGAGGGTCTTCATGCCGTGCTGCTTCGCCAGCTCTGCCGATCGCATGATGTGTCGGGCTTTGGTTCGCCGCTCGATTTTGTCGCGCATTCGCTCGCTCGCACCGTCGCTGGCCACCGTCAGCGTTCGGTATCCACCTTTGGCGAGCAAGCCGACGAGCTCATCCGTCAAGCGATCGGCGCGCAGTGAGCTAATGCCCACCTGGAGACCGCGATCCTCGACAACGTGGCGGAGGATTTCGGGCAGCTTGGGATGATCGGTGACGGCAGCGCCGACCAGACCAACACGCTCGATGCCGTCGGGGAGCAGCGATTTGACTCGATCGGGAGAGACGAGCCGCATGCCGCCGTTGGTCGAGCGACGCATCACACAATAGGTGCAGCCGCGGGAACAGCCGCGCTCCGGTTCGATGAGGAACATCGACGACAGCTCGGTGTGTGGCGTCAGAATGGCCGATGTCGCTGGGAGCTTGTCGTTGTCGGCTGCGGCGACAGTGGGTAGCTGCTCTCCGTGCTCACTTGGAACCCAGACGCCAGGAAGCTGGCCAAGCTTGACAAGCAGCGCGTGCCTCTCGCTGTCGCTGTGCGGCGCTTGGCCGACGCCAGTTTGCAGCAGCGTTTCGATGACGACCGGAAGAACATTCTCGGCTTCACCCATCACCACGACATCGGCGAACGCCAGAAGCGGCAGTGGATTGGAAAAGGTGAGCGGCCCGCCACAGATGACCAGCGGGTGAGCGGTGGTTCGTTCGCTGCGCAACACCGGAATTCCAGCCAGCTCGAGGCAGGAAAACAGTCCGGTGATCTCCAGCTCGTATGCGACGGAAAACAAGATCACCGGCGCCTCGTCGACCGGGCTGCCCGATTCATACGTCACCAGGGGCAGTCGGGCTTGCCGCGCACCATCGACATCGTCGGGAAGAAACGCGCGCTCGGCTGAAACCTCTGGCCTTTGCGGGTCGTGCAGCAGTCGAAAAACGACCTGATAACCGAGCGAAGACATCCCGACGCGATACGGGCTCGGATAGATGAGTGGCAGCCGCAACACACTGCCGCGCTGCGTCGCAATCAAGCAGCGCTCAGCATCCTTGCGTGTCGCGGTTTGGGCGCGAACGGCCTTTGCGAAAGAGGATTGTTTCACGGGGAATGCGGGACGAAAAGGCAGCGGGCTTACTTGCCCTCGACCATCTTGGCTTCTTTGCACTGCGCTGGGCCGGCGGTGTTCGGCTGCGGACAGTAAAAGACCTTGCTCGAGAAGATCATGCCACCCATGCCGGTGGTTTTGACGTACCAGGCCTCGCCGGTCATGCCGGTGTTGCCGCCCATCGCCGAGCCAATGTTGGCGCAGCCCGAGAGCGACGCCGAGAGAAGACCGAACATAAAAAGTAGGGCGATCTTGCGCATCGGGTGGCTCCTTACTTGGCGGTGGCGGGGATTTCTTGGACCTT
>CAYTGC010000931.1:0-1854 GCA_964437195.1 uncultured Myxococcales bacterium
GGTCGTCAGGCGCTGCTGTCGCCCCGGCGCAACATCGTGGTCATTGCCGATGAAGCCCACCGCAGCCAGTACGACGTGATCGACGGCCTGGCGCGCAACCTCCGCGATGCGCTGCCGCACGCATCGTTCATTGGTTTTACCGGCACACCGATTGAAAAGAACGACGCCAACACCCGCGCCATCTTCGGCGACTACATCAGCATCTATGACATAAAGCGCGCGGTGGCGGACGGCGCGACGGTGCCGATTTACTACGAAAGCCGCGTCGCCAAGCTGGCCCTAAGTCAAGCCGAGCTGCCGCATCTCGATGCGGAGTTCGAGGAGCTGACCGAGGGCGAGGAAGAGGAGCACAAGGAAAAGCTCAAGACCAAGTGGGCGGCGCTGGAAGTGCTGGTCGGGGATTCCAAGCGCATCGCGCTGATTGCCAAAGATCTGGTGCAGCACTTCGAGCGTCGGCTGGAGGCGCTGGACGGCAAAGCGATGGTGGTGTGCATGAGCCGCCGCATCTGCGTCGAGCTGTACGAGGCGATCATCAAGATTCGTCCCGACTGGGCGAGCGCCGCGGACGATGACCTGGCGGTGGAAACCAAGCGGAGCTGCGTCGCCAAGATCATCATGACCGGCTCGGCAGGAGACGGCCCCCAGTGGCAGCCGCACATCCGCAACAAAGAGCGGCGGCGCAAGCTGGCCAGCCGATTCAAGGACCAGAAAGACCCCTTCCGCATCGTGATTGTTCGGGACATGTGGCTGACCGGGTTCGACGCGCCGTGTCTGCACACGCTGTATGCCGACAAGCCGATGCAAGGTCACGGACTGATGCAGGCGATTGCGCGGGTAAACCGTGTCTTTCGCGACAAGGACGGCGGGCTGATCGTCGATTACCTGGGTCTGGCGGATCAGCTCAAACGCGCCCTGGTCACGTACACCCAGAGCGGCGGGCGCGGCAGTCCCAGTGTCAATGTCGCCGAAGCAGTCTCTGTGATGCTGGAAAAGTACGAGATCGCGTGTCACCTTTTGCACGGCTTCGACTTTGGCAAGTGGATGACGGGCACACCGGCAGAGCGGCTGGCGCTGATTCCGGCTGGGCAGGAACACATCCTGCTACAGCAAGACGGCAAGGCTCGCTTTGTCAAAGTGGTGACGGACTTGTCGCGGGCCTTCGCGCTGTGTGCCGCCAGCGATGAAGCGGTCGCGGTGCGTGATGACCTGGCGTTCTTTCAGGCCATCAAAGTGGCGCTGGTGAAGCCCGCCTCTTCTCGACAGTCCCCCGAGGCTTTGGACTTCGCGGTGCGCCAGCTTGTTTCCAAGGCCATCACCACGAGCGATGGCGTCATCGATGTCTTTACCGCAGCGGGTCTAAGGAAGCCGGATCTGTCGATTCTGTCCGATCAGTTTCTCGCCGAGGTGCGCGGACTGCGGCACAAGAACGTGGCTGCCGAGCTTTTGGCCAAGCTGCTCAAGGACGAGATCAAGACCCGCTCGGCGCGCAACCTGGTACAGGGCCGCGCGTTTTCAGAGATGCTGCAAGCGACGCTGAACGCCTACCACAACCGCACCATCGCCACCCACGAAGTCATCGAGGAGCTGATAAGGCTCGCCAAGGATCTGGAAGCCAGAAAAAAGCGCGGCGAAGACCTGGGCCTAAATGACGATGAGACGGCCTTTTATGATGCGCTTGCGGCAAATGAGAGTGCCGTCCGCGCGATGGGCAACGCGGAACTGAAAGTCATCGCCACCGAGCTGGTCACCGCCGTTCGCAAGAGTGTGACCATCGACTGGGCAGTGCGCGAAGGAGCCCGCGCCAAGATCAAGGTGCTGGTGAAGCGCATCCTGAAAAAACACGGCTATCCGCCC
>CAYTGC010000932.1:0-1854 GCA_964437195.1 uncultured Myxococcales bacterium
AACAACTCCGGCAAGTCGTCCGTGCTCGAAGCCGCCGCCCTCCTCGCCCGCCCGTTCGACGATGCACAGTGGACGCGCGTGATCATGAGCCGGGATGCCCTGATGTCCTCGCCGTCAAGCACCAGCCTGTGGGAGATGTTCCCAACTCCCCAGCCGCTCCTTTTCGATGGACCGCCGCCCCTGTCCGGTCAAATCCACATAAAGGGTGAACTCACGGATGGACCGAGGGAGCTGCGCGCATCGGCTCATGCCCGAGAGTCGACGGTGCGCACGTCCGGTGGGGCGCTACGGATTCAGGTCATCGCCCAGCTAGAGGTGAACACCCCATCTGGCCAACAGTGGTATCAGCTCGACTATCAGCCGCCCTTGACCGGTGCCTTTGGCCCGAGTGTGCCTGCTCTACAAAGGGATCGCGCCGTGCTCCTGTCCCCCGCATCCCGGCTATCGATGACTCGCAACGTCGGCTTCGTCAGCACTGCCATTGAACAGGGCAAGAAGGCCGATCTGATCGCGATGCTGCGCCTGTTCGATGCAGACATCGAAACGCTGGATCTCGTTCACCGGGCAGAAGAAGCGCGAATTTTGATCCAACACAAAACCCGCGGAATGCAGTCGCTTCTGAACTTCGGCGCGGGAATGCAAACCGCACTGTCGATGGCGGCGGCGGTATCGAAGGCGCGTGGTGGGCTGCTGCTTGTTGATGAGATCGAGACCGGGATTCACCACAGCATGCTCGTCGAGGTCTGCTCGCACCTGTTTGCGATGGCAGCAGCGAGCGATGTGCAGGTGCTTTGCACCACCCACAGCCTCGAAACCATCGACGCCCTCACTGAGGCTGCGATAAGAAGCAAAAGTCCTGATGATCTGTGCGGCTACCGGATCGAGCGGGGCGAGGGCAACCACGCCGTGCGGCGCTATCAGGGCGCCAAGCTGTCACGACTGCGCGAGGGAGGCGTCGACCTGCGATGAGACACATCTATCTTGTCGTCGAAGGCGTCCACGATGCAGCGTTCATCGGTCGACTGCTGACCAAGCAGGCCGCGATGGCCCAAGTCCAAGAGGCGAAGCAGCTACCAGAGGGCTGGCAAACCTTCTTGGACAACTTCAAGTGGCCAACCCGCACACCAAAGGGCGAGCGGTTGATCAGTCGATTGGCCGTGCCAGCACCGCTTTTCTATTGTCGCCCGAAGACGATGGATCTCACCGTTGTCGTGAGCAATGCGGAAGGCATCGAGAAGATTGCAGCCCGAATGGAGAGCGACGTAGAGCAGATTCTGCTCGGCAAGCTCGTACTCGATGGGGTGGGCGTGGTTCTGGACAGCGACAAAGAGGACGCAGCTGCGCGCATGTCAAATCTCCTGGCAGAGCTGCGCAAGCTTGGTGTCCAGGTCCCGATTCCAGACAAGCCGACACTTGGCACGGTAGAACAGGGTGCGCCACGTCTTGGCGTATTTGCGATGCCGTCCCCATCGCGACAAGGGACTCTCGAGGACTTGCTGCTCGACTGCGCTCAGTCGGTGTATCCGAAGCTGCTCGAGGAAGCCCGGAGCTGCGTGGCACGACACGCGGAGTTCCTGGTCGACCTAGAAAGCACAGAGCGCGAGGCGTTCGATAAACGCGCAGGCGCAAAGAAGGCGACGCTCGGGGTGATGGGGGCCTTTTTGAAGCCGGGGAAGGCGATTCAGAACTCGATCCAAGACCATCGCTGGGTGTCGGAAACGACGCTACGACTGCCGCAGCTTGAGCCGCTTGTGACCTTCCTCGATGAACTGCTGAAGGCCGCGTAGCGGGGGTGCTGGGACGTGTAAACGCTTGACTTTGTTTCGTCGGTGACGACACACTGGGCGTCTCTCC
>CAYTGC010000933.1:0-1851 GCA_964437195.1 uncultured Myxococcales bacterium
CGTTCGAGGCGACCACCATCGGGCAGATGCTCCAGCATCACATCTCGACCAAGCCACCGCTGCTGAGCAAGAAGATCTCCGATAGCTCGCAGACGCTGGATGAAGTGGTGGCGCGGCTGCTCGCGAAAAAGCCGCACGACCGCTTCCCGAGCATGCGCGCGGTGGCAGAAGCGCTCGAAAAAGAGGTTGAGCTTCGGCTTTTGGCCCGGGGCGATACGGCGCTGCCGGCGCACATTGCGGAAGCCCTGAGCAAGACGCAGGCCGGGACCCACATCCGGATCGGCGGAAGAAAAGTCCCCCTGTGGGTGATTCTGCCTGTCTTGATGATCTTTGTCGTCGCTGGTGGCGCCGCGAGCTGGCTTATGTGGCGACAGCGCGTCGAGCAGGCGGCGATTACTCCCGAGGAACTGGCTGAGCTTCGGCAGCGTGCACTGGATGTGGTTCGCGAGTACGCCAAGGGCGACGATGCGCCGCTGCGTGGACTTGCTGCGTCTGCGCTTTCACAGACGAGAGATCCCAGCTTGCGTCCGCAGCTTGAGGCGTTGCTCGGGGACGCAGCTCCGTCGGTTCGGGTGCGAGCCGCGCTCGCGCTTGGTGTTCTTGGGGATCGGCAGGCGACGGCGGCGCTCAAAGGGGCGCTGACCGGACCAGCGGAAGTTCGACTGGCGGCCGCGATGGCTTTGGCTCAGCTTGCCGACGAAGGCGGACACAAGATACTCGTCGATTCTCTCGGGGCCAAAGAGCCTGCCGTGCAGAAACAGGCTGCGCTGTATCTGTGTGAGCTGGGTGATGAATCGTCGCGGCAAGTTCTATCGACGCTGCACAACCAAAATGGCCTGCGAGACGACGAGGACTTTTCGGCGCTGCAGTGTATGGCTCGACTGGGGGACGAACCGTCGAGGACAGAGCTGCGGGCCAAAGTCGACGCCGGACAGACGCGAAAGCAGAAGCTAGAAGCGATGTTCCGTCTGGCCGAGCTGGGCGATGAGTCGGCGCGCAACGAGCTGCGACAGATCGCCGAGAAGCGCGGGACTGAGCAGCTTCTGGCCGCCAATCGTCTTGCGAATCCCGACGAGCCCCAGCTTTTGGCGGTCTTTCGTCCGATTCTGGCCAACGAGTTTGGCGTTCCAGCGGGCAGACAGCTTGCCGCCGAAGGCGTCGGCAAGAGCGGGGATCTGCCACAGGTGAAGGATCTCGGGCCGCTTCTCGACGGAAAAGTGGTTCCAGCCGTGAGAGAGACTGCCGCAGCGGCGATTTTGCGTCTGGCGAGCGGTGATCCTGGGCTCTTGACGACTGCGAGCCTTGGCTGGGTGCAGGGCGAGCTGGGCTCTGGGTCGATGCAGCGACGACTGGTGGCGCTGCACGTGCTTGGTGATCTGCCATCGAGTCAAGCAGTCGCGTTGCTGGCCACGGCGATGCAGGACGGATCGGCTGAGGTTCGGCAGGCGGCAGCAACGGCGCTTGGTCGTCGACGAGAACGAACGGCGATGACAGTGCTCCTCGAAAGCGTGGCCGACCGAGATGAAAAAGTGCGCTATGCCTCGCTGCTGGCGCTTCTGGATTTGGTGGGTCGGCTGCCCAAGAAAGACGCGGCTGGGCTCCTGCAGGCCGCCGAGGGCGTTCTGAAGGAGATCTTGCAGAAGGGTTCCGCCCTCGAAAAAGCGCTTGCCTCCGCGGTGCTGTTGCGGCTCGGGGATCGCACGCAGGTCGATCGTCTAAAGTCTCTCCGAGCCGAGCGCGATCCCCAGATTCGGCACTTGGTCCTCGACGCGCTTGCCTCCGAGCTCGACTTCGTGGCGCTGTTTTTGAGCGACTCGGTCGATTCGGTTCGGCTGCACGCGGCGCGGATCC
>CAYTGC010000934.1:0-1850 GCA_964437195.1 uncultured Myxococcales bacterium
CAGTACGTCAAGACGCTGCAAATCGAAGCGCAGGTCTTGCGTGAGATGGCCGAGACGCAGATCCTGCCGGTCATCCTAGAAGACGTGAAGCAGAAGGCGGCGTGTCTGACCCAGCTTCAGGCCGCGGGCATTACGTCGCCCGAAACGGTACGATCAGCGATCAAGACCGAAGCAGAGCTGCTCGAACAGGCGTATCAGCGACTCGGGGCGCTTAAGTCCACGATGGCCGCGGCGGACTCGAACGACGATCTTCACCGTCGGACAGCGGCGTTCGCTGCGGACGTTCTGCCAGCCTGCCAGGTTCTCCGCGAGTCTCTCGACGGTCTTGAAGATCAGTGCGACGCGCGGCTGTGGCCGCTTCCGAAATACCGCGAGCTGCTTGCGCCGCTCGGTTAACTCCATCGGACAAAAAACATGCTTGACGACGAGCCACAGCGCCCTCCGGTTCCGACCCCGAGTTGGCGACGGGTTCATTCCCTGTTGCCGACGAAAGTTGATGTTGCAGTGATCGGCAGCGGGCCAGGTGGCCTCGTCGCGGCGGCGCTGCTCGCAAAGGCTGGCAAAAAAGTGGCGCTCTTCGAGTCGCACTACGTTGCCGGTGGCTGCGCGACGCAGTTCCGACGGGGGCCGAAGCATGCGCGGTTTCATTTTGACGTCGGCTTGCACTACATCGGTGACTGCGAGAGGCAAGGCACGATTCCGCGCATTCTCGAGGACTGTTCGGTGCGCGTCGACTACGTACCGCTCGAGCAAGACGGCTTCGACACGCTGATTTATCCCGATTTTCGCTTTCGCATCCCAGCCAGCCTCGAGCTTTACCAAAAGCGGCTGTGCGAGCAGTTTCCGTCGCAGCGGATTCCGATCGGGCGCTACACCAAGCTCATATCGTCGGTGATGAAGACGATGCGGGCGGTTGAGTTTTCGGACAAACCGAAGCTGCGGACGCTCCTTCCGCTTGCCGTCGATGCGCTGCGACTGAAAGCACATTGGCGCTCGACGGCCAGTGAGATGTTCGATGCCATCGGGGTCAGCGATCCCAAGCTACGAGCCGTTCTCCTCGGGCAAAACGGTGACTATGGGCTGCCGCCGAGCCAAGTCAGCGCGATGATGCACATTGGACTCAGTGCGCACTACTTCCGCGGTGCCTTCTACCCAAGCGGCGGCGGGCAGGTGATCGCTGATCGACTGGCGTCGCGAATTGAGTCTCTCGGTGGGCTCATCTGCCTGCGTCACACGATCGAGAAGATCCTGATCGAAGATGGTCGCGCTGTCGGTGTGCAAATTGCCGCGCGGGATGAAGAGCCGGTGCGTCAGGTCCGTGCCGACGTGGTGCTTTCCAATGCCGACTTCAAGCGCACGCTCCTTGACCTGATTGGGCCGGAACACCTGCCGAGCGAGTGGTTGACCAGAGCGCGTGAATCGAAGATGGCGTCGGCGCTGTTTATGACGTTTCTCGGCGTAAAGGGAGATCTGCGCCAGGATGGCATGCGCGCGACGAACTACTGGCTGTACGACCACTACGACATCGACGCGATGTATCGGACGAACGCGACGAACAGTGCTGAACTGCCACCGGTGCAGGCTGCGTACATCACCAGTGCGAGCGTGAAAGACCCCGACCACTGGCTGCATCATGCTCCCGACGGCGTGACCAATGTCGAAGTGATGACGATTGTGCCCGGGGCTGCGTCGCGGTGGGGGCTTTCCGAGCAAGATGTGCTGGGCTGGGGCTATCGCAAAAACGAGCGCTACCAAGAGCGGAAGCAGCAGATCGAGGACAACCTGATTGGGCGACTCGACAAGCTGTTTCCGGGGACGGCAGCGCGGATCTGCTATCGCGAGTCAGCGAC
>CAYTGC010000935.1:0-1849 GCA_964437195.1 uncultured Myxococcales bacterium
GCGACGGGACATACACGCAATCTAGCGATAGCTGCATCTCCTAGAATTTCTGACTTCGCTCCTGCGAATAACAGAGCAGTTTCGGTGGTCTGTCAGATACATGGTTGACAGACTAGGGGCGTGTACGTCAAATGAGTAGCCATTCAGTCCAAGCGTCGACGGTGTGAGCGATCGGTTCGCGTCCTTCGGTGAGCTCGGCCAAGTCCGGGGTTCGCGCTAGGCGTAGCCATCTGTCGTCATTCCGTTTGGGTTTTCAGTACACGGGGGATACAGGATGTCGATCAAGCTGCCTTCTTCCTTGATGGTCTCTGGTGTGGTTGTCGGTCCATCGCAAGTGGCGGTCAGTGGGTTCAAGGTGCGGGCCAAGCTACTGGCACCGGATGGATCGGCACTGGCGACGATCAACAACGACCTGGGGCAGCCTCTGGAGGCAACCACAGCGGCAGATGGTGGATTCACGCTGACCATCAAAGATGGCCCGACGATCAAGCAGCTTTTGACGCTGGGCTATGCGCTGCTTTTCAAAAGCGCAGACGACGATCTCCCTAGCTCGCAAGCGGAAGGACTGAGCCGCTCAACGCCGCTGCATCTGGATGCACAAAAAAGTGTCTTCGTGACGCTATGTTATCAGTCGAAGCAAGCTGGTGATGCAACCAAGCCAGCGGTGTCCGCCAAGCTCGTTGTGCAGTCTGTGAGCCGAGATGGCACGTTGCAGAATCCGTCCTTGCTGATCTCTGGTGAGATCGCAGGACCCCAAGGGTTTGCGGTCGGCGGGCTTTTGATTGGGGTCAGTCTGGTGGTTCCATCGACGGGACAACTTGTGGAGTTTCCCCAACCCGTCGATCGTCCGGTCTTTACAACATCAGACCAGGATGGAACGTTCCGTCTGGAGATTGTCCGCGGCGGAGACCTGCTGCCATTCCAACCTTACTCTGTGTATGGTCTGCGGATCTCTGCACGCGCGGGACAGCCGGCAGGACGTACCATTTCGGCCCCAGCGACGGTGGATTTGTGCCACCTAAAGCCCGATGAGACGACGCAGATCAAGCTCCGCTTTGACGCAACAGACCCGAGCAGCCCATCGCTGAGAATCGCCTGTGTGCATCGCGATGGCAAAGTCTGCAAGCCAGCCGAAGGAACGCTCCTGGCACTCGGTCAACTTGTTGATTCAAGCACGATGCTGCCGCTGGCGAATCATCGGGTACAGGTTCAGGCATCTTCCTCTCTCCGCGCGATGGGAGAGGTCAAGACAGACGCGCGTGGTTTCTTTTCTCTGGCACACCCTTGGCCGCTTGCGGCTGCACCGTCCGATGTCTCCATGAACTGGAAGCTACAAGTCCTTGATCCAAATGGAACCAAGGTCGCCACGGACGTGCTTCTTTCGCAAGACGGGATGACAGATGCAGCACTTCCCGTCCAGATCACACTACCGACAGCCACAGATAGTTCCCCGACCATCAAGCAGCTTCTGGATGCACTCAAGAAGAAGCTGGATCCCAAGACGCAAGGAGCGCTTGATGCAGCGAAGCTCAAGACGCTGCAAGCGGTTTTGCAAAATGGCGGCGTAAGCAACATCAAAGGCGCGGAAAAAGTCGATGCAGACTCGCTTTTGCAAGTCGATCGGGCTGCCGATCTGTGGTCGCTGCTTCCGTCGAGTGTGTCCGCAGAAAGCGCGGTCAAGTCGATCGCTGCGTGGCTTGGAAAGAGCGTGGGGGGAACAGAATACCTCGGGAATCTTCCCCGCGCAGCAGGAACAGCGGCCTTGAGCAGCGAGCTTGGCGATTTCGCTGCGGGACAAACGCACGCAGTTGCGGTCGCGCGCAACAATCTGCTGAACTTTCTGCTCCTT
>CAYTGC010000936.1:0-1847 GCA_964437195.1 uncultured Myxococcales bacterium
CCGATTTCGTTGGTAGCCAAAACCGCGACCTCACCATCGTCGTCTTGCGCCGCAATCCGTCTACGGGGCTCAGCCAGCAAAGGAGTCAATCGTAATGTCCGAGAATCGGATTCCGCTCTTCATCGCTGCCGGGGGAATCTTGTGCCTCCTGCTCCAACTGGTGCTGAGCCTCGCCGACAGCCCAGCCAGCCGCGCTCAGCGTGTCGCCCAGAAGGTCGCCATCGAGTCGGTCTATCTCCGCTCAGAAAAACGCGCCGAGCGATTGGCACAGCGGCTAAATCAAGCGCTCGCCGAGGGAGATCAGGCCAAGCTGCAAGCCGAGCTCGATCTGGCGTCACAGGCGGACCCAGATCTGGTCGAAATCGGAGTGGTTGACCATGATCTCTCCGTCGTCGCTTCATCAGAAAAGTCACGCATCGGAAAACCGATGGGTGGTCACGCGACCGATCTGGTGAAAAAAGCCGTCACCGCCAACTTCAGTCGCCAAGTCGAGTCGCTGCCGCAAAATCAACGCGTGGTGCTGGCTCTCCCAGTCACCGGGCAGCCCGGAAGCAACGGAGTCCTGTATCTGGTCCTTACGACCGCTGAAATGGAAGACGGGCTCGGCAAAGTGGTCACAACGGTTCAGCCGCAGCGTGTGCCCCAGTGGCTGACCGTTGGACTCGGCATTCTGGGCGTCGGTGTGGCCCTGGGAATGTGGCTGCTCAATGACCGCAAGCGTGAACGACAGTCGATGGTTGTGCAAGAAGTCGCCGAGCAAATGGCGATGGGACACTTCGAGACACGGCTGAGTCCGGCAGAGGTGCCGTCGTTTGCCGCCATCGCCGAGCGGCTCAACATGATGGCCGATCAGGCCCAACTGCTTCAGCAGACACAGATCGAGGGGACAGCGCACACCTCACGCATGGCCCAGGAACTGGAGGACGCGCAGATCGTCCAGCAGACACTGATGCCTGACGTGCGGCGCATCTCCCGTGGGGCGCTGCAGCTGTGCGGGGTGTATCGCAGCGCCAGCAAGCTGTCGGGTGACTGGTGGCACTACTATCCGCTCGATGAGAACCGGACGATGCTGGTCATGGCCGACGTCGTCGGGCACGGCATCGGCTCGGCAGTCGTCGGAGCCATGGCGTACGGCTGCGCCCAGCAGCTTCACCAAGAACAAGGACCGAAGCTGCGCCCCGAGCTGCTGCTCCAGCGACTCAACCAAGCGATTGGATCGACGATGCGCGGCAAGTTCACGATGAGCTGCTTTGCCGCCATCATCGACAT
The DNA here is from genome assembly GCA_964437195.1 of uncultured Myxococcales bacterium. Classification (GTDB taxonomy): domain Bacteria; phylum Myxococcota_A; class Polyangia; order Palsa-1104; family JAEUJZ01; genus JAEUKA01. The sequence continues at coordinate 1,270 of CAYTGC010000936.1, forward strand.
CAAAGAATGCTCGATAACGTTTGCCAGCGGCGCTCACGCATTCCCACTTCTGTTCCGCCACCGGGAAAGCAACAAGCCGTTTATTCCGCTCGTCGCCGCCGGTTCTCCGCTCGGCTCCAGCGACGGGGCCAAGTTCGTCGCCAACACCCAGCCGTTCGAGCCTGGCGACATCCTCATCTGCTACACCGACGGGCTCATTGAAGCCCAAAACGGCAACGGCGATCAATTCGGCGACAAGCGAGTCCGTCAGACCGTCCAGCGAGGAAGCAACCGCAACGTCGAGGAGATCTGCGAAATGCTCATCGGCGAAGTGTCACGCTTCGTTGGATCGGCATCGCTGGAAGATGACCAGACGCTGGTCGTCGCCCGTCACGGTTCGCCGTCGTACGTCGGAGCGTAGTCGGTACGCAGCATCGGAGTCGCTATGTCACGGCAGCTTCCCTGGGTTCACGTCGAGCTTGTCCCGCTGTATTTGCAGATCCGCAACCTTCGCCGCTTTGTTCGAGACTTCTGCGTCGGGATGTCGCTTCGACCAGAGTATGCCGAGCACGTCGCCATGGCGTCGGCAGAGCTCTTAG
>CAYTGC010000937.1:0-1843 GCA_964437195.1 uncultured Myxococcales bacterium
CCTTGGTGTCTATTGACCCCAGTCTGTTGCATCCCGACACCACCCGTGTTGCACAGCAAGTTCAATTATGAGGAAGTGGCCCGGAGATTCAATACGGTCTTTCTCATGCTGATCGCTCGGAATGCGCTAAGTGTCCAGAATGATTCGATTTTTCTTGACCGCTGCGCAGCGTCTTTGCCTGTCTGCTACTGTGCTGCTGTGTTGATTCGCAACTTCTCTCCAAAAGTTGCTAGCTCAAACTGGAGTGTCGGCGCTTGATTCTACGTCGCAGATGCCTATTTTTTAATCTTCTGGCCTTTCATCTTGACTAGGCTTAATGTCGATATTTCGATGGAGAGCGCGTTGTGCGCATTGAGGAGGACTCCATGAATCGAGTACTTACTACGAGCCGTGTGCTTATCGCACCGTGGCTCCTTGCCTTAGCCGTGAGCAGCGGCTGCACCGATAACACCAACGAATCAATGACGTTGCCGCCGGATGTCACTCTTCCGCCGGATGGCGATCCGTGCGGTCTGTCGCCTTGCCAAAACGGTGGGAGCTGCCACTTCGACGGCACGGTCGCGACTTGCGAGTGTCCCTCGGGATTTACCGGTCAGCTGTGCGAAGAGAACGTGAACGACTGCCCGCCGAGCGCGTGCGAAAACGGTGGCACCTGCGTTGACGGGGTCAACAGCTACAGCTGCTCTTGCCCGCCGGGACTCGCTGGGGAGCGCTGCGAAATCGATCTCGACCTGCGCTTGACCGTGCCGCGTCGCATGGTAAACGACAAAGTGCTGACGCTGCGCGCCGAGATGCTCGATCCCGAGACGGGAAGAATCGTGACCGATGGCTGCTTCGACACGCTTGGAAATGTGACGATCAAGCGGGCCGATGATGGCAGCGATGTACCGGTGACGGTCACGGTTTTCGATGACCACGTTCCGGTTCCGGACGATTCGATCCGCTTCTATCACGGTGTGGGCAGCGTCTCGCTGTCGCTGGATGGTGGTGCGGCGGTTCCGTCGGGCGAGTACCTGGTGACGGTGACCGTGGGCGAGCGCACTGCCACGCGTCGTCTGACGATCGAGTCCAGCCCGACTTGGCGCGTGATGCCTGCGACGCTGTCGGGGGCTGACCTCACCTGGGGACCGAACGAAAACATCCGGTTGTCACAGCACAACACGGTGGTCCCGGCTGGAACGACGCTGACCATTCTGCCCGGCACGCTGGTCATGGTGGACACCACCGGCAAGATCGAGGACGGCACGCTGCTGACGGTCAACGGCAAGCTGAGCGCGGGCGGCACCATCGAGCAGCCGATCTACTTCTTTTCGGAACGCGGCCCGCTGGCGATGACCCACACGATCAGTGGCTCCTCGCTGTCGAACCCGAACGCTTGGCGCGGCATCTTCCTGTACGGGACCGATGTGTCGTCGATGGACTGGGTGATCTTGACCGGTGCCGGCAACGGTCCCGTCGTGAGCCACCCGCGTCCGCCGATTCTGAATATGTTCAATACGACGAACCTGAACTTTCAGGACAGCATGGTGCTCGATTCCACTGGCATGGCCTTCATGAGCCAGGGAACTGGTACCCATGCGATCCGGCGAGGGCTGGTTTCGCGCGTTGGCATCGGTGCCGAGTTCTTGTCGAACGGCAACAAGGTCGACATCGAGGACTCGTGGTGGACGTCGATCGGTCGTGGCCCGACGAGCCCGCTTCGCTATGACGGGGACGGCATCCACGTTGACGGAGCTTCGTCTCGCCAGAACATCCGTCGCTGCTTCGTCGTGGATATCGGTGACGACGCGATCGATCACTCGAACTCGACCTTCACGATCGAAGACACGGTGATCCACGATGT
>CAYTGC010000938.1:0-1841 GCA_964437195.1 uncultured Myxococcales bacterium
CGAATGTCGGCGATGTCAGCGAAGCCGCCGTCGCCTCCGTCTAATCCCGTACAGACGCCACGCTCTTCGAATGATTCTCTGATGCAGGCGCAGCAGCGACAAATCCAAAGCCTGACGGCGCAGGTGTCTACACTGAAGGCGCAACTCCAGCAGTCGGCGCAGGCTGTCGAGGAATTGGCGGCGTACCGAAAGTGGGCTACTGCGCTGCGGGACCAGCATCAGCAGATCGAGAAGGCAATCTCTGAAGTTTCGTCGGAGCGCAATCGCTATTTGGCTGATAGTCAGCGGCTCGCAGCCGAAGTGAAGGATCTGAAAAGTCGGCTTGCGAACTTTGAAGATGGGACGTGGCAGACGCTGCTCGGCGGGACGCTCGGGCTGGCGAATGGGATGCTTCAGGCCGTTGCACAAAGTCGAAACATCCAATTGCCACAAGTCGAGTCCGCATCGCCAGCGCCCGCTGGTCACTCGCAGCGGAAGCGGCCCCCAATGCGCAAGCCGCGCAAGATCGACGTGCCTCAGTGGCGCACGGTGATTGAAAGTCAGCGACAGAACGGATGGAAACCGTATGCAGATCGGCTGGTCATTGCGAAGCTGTCCGAGCTACACGCCGCGAAGGTGCTGGCCGAGGCGCAGCAGAAAGCCGGACGAGCCGTGACCGTGCGGCTGTATCCGACGGAGATTGAGGACTCGTTTGCGGTGCAGCACGCGGCCCTGAATGCGCGCATGCTTCACTACCTTGCGCACAAGGATGATCCCGACGAGCCAAGCCGTGCGAGCTGCCGACAGATGCTCTACCTGCTCGACGAAAAGAGTGAGGCGATTCTGTTTGATCGATGTCGCCGACGAACTCAAGCGTATAAGGTCAAGCTACGTCGGCTGACCAAGGGCAAGCGATCACAGAAGTGACGAACGCAGAACTGACTGGCGAGCAGATCGCGACTTAGGTGGTGAGGGAATCCGTTGCTAACGGGTTACTCTGCCGTCGGCGTTACGGAAACCGGGGCGCGGCGGATCTTGTCGGCCAGTCGCTTGGCGCTCTCGGAATCGGTGCAAAGCAGCGCTTCCTGATACCACTCGGACAGACACAACTCGTCCGTTTCGGCCCTGACGCGCTGCCTGACATCCAGATCGACAAAGCCCAGGCGCGCCGCGAGCACACGCTGGATCGCATCGGCCTCGTGCTTGAGCCGACCGCGCACTTCGCCGCGTGCTTCGCCGCGTGCTTCGCCCTCGGAAAAAATCTGTTGGTAGAGTGTGCTCTGCATCAATTTCTCCCTGCTCAGCAGCGCTAGCAACCACTGTATCGGAACTTGCTCGGCTTCAGCAACGAACCATAGCACCGCCAGGTGGTCGGCCTTCGCGGAATCCGGCAGCGATCGTCGAGCAATCGCATCATAGGTATCACGTAGCGCTTCCTGATTCTGACCGTCCCGGGTCAGCGCCACCAGCGACCACAGCGAGGGTGGTGCGCCGGATAGAAGCTCGCGCCAGGTCATCCCGCGTAGGTTCACGCGACGGAAATGGCAGCGAAGGCGCGGCCCACTTGGCCCGATCACGACCTCGCGTTCCGACGTGACCGGCTCGTCTGCTCGTCCGTACAAGTCCCAGACCAGCGACACCACCGGCACACTCTCCCGCCGGTACAGCCGCAGCTGGGCTTCGGCCACGTCGATTGCCAGCGCTTCTTGCGCCTGATGCCGACGATGAAACTCGACGTGAATCACCAGCGCTTGCCCGCCGGACTCGATCAGATAGCAGCCGTCGACCTCGCGCCCCCGCCCCGGCAGCGTCGGCGACACTGCCCGAATGACCTGCACCTGCTGCCCGAGCCCAAACCCCAA
>CAYTGC010000939.1:0-1836 GCA_964437195.1 uncultured Myxococcales bacterium
AAACCATCCAGGGTCCCGGGCAATCGGGCGGACAGCCACGGCATCAGGAATCCCATGGCGGTGGCAACGATGAGCAGCGTCACAAGGCCAGGCAGACCGAGCGAGAAGCCGAGCGTGGTAAGGAGCGAGACCACGCCTCCCGCGGCCAGCGAAAGCAGCAATCCGTGTCGCTGGACAAGCTTGGCTGAGACGAGCACCGCGCCACATACCACAAGGGACGCAGCAGTGATCGCGGCGCTATCCCCCGACGGTCCCAGAAAGTGAATGAGGGGGCGCCACACTCCCTGGGCGATCACGGGCGCCAAGAGAAAAGCACAGAGCGCTCCGAATGCGGTGCGTTCCAGGTTGCGGGGCTGGTCGTCGTTCCTGGTTGGAATCATCGCGTGTCCTGGCAGGTTTGTCCGCAAGTGGTGTTCCTGCATTCTGCACGCTTGCCTGCCGATACGGATGTTTCTACGCGCCAAAAAGATGGACCGAAAGCGCCGCGCACGCCGCCGCACGGGCGCAGCCACTCAGGCGCCTTGCTGGTCTGGACAACGGCGGGAGTGCAGACGAGGAAAGGGAGGATGCCAGCGATGAACGCGACGCACTCTGTCTGCTACTTGGCGAGTGCTTCCAGCTTGGTCACGAGGTCGGCAGGAAAGGTTCCCTGTCCGAGTCGTTGCCTGGTCTGTTTGTAGATTCCGGCGAACTTCGATTTTTCATCGGCAGTCAGCGTGACCACGGTCAATTTCCCTTTCATCCGGGCGAACGCAGCGGCATCTTCGTCTCGGATGCGCTTGGTGAGCGCGCTGGCGGCGATCCGACCGGTGTCCAATAGGACTGTCCGCAGGTCCGCAGCGAGCGCGTCGAGTCGCTTGCTTGACATGACCAGTGCGCCAATCGACACAGCGGTCGCGTCGTCGTTGACCGTGTCAAGCTTCGATGCCCACTGGAGCTGCTCGGCACCGAGGGCTGGCGCGTACACGATATTCACGGCTCCGGTATTCAGGTTCGGCAAGACCTCGGGAACATTGAGGGGCACTGGGGTCACGCCACCGATGACTTGGAACAGGGTCGGCTGCGTGTCATCGTCGCGCCACATGAGCGGCTTGTTCCCTTTGAAGAGGTCTGGAGAGCGGACCGCGAAGCCTTTGGACAGAATGCGCACGAGGCCAACGTCCCCCCAACCGACGATCTGGAAACCTGCATCCTTTGTTCCCTTTTCGAACTCACCTTTCATTGCCTCGCGCGCGCTGTCGAGCTTCGCCCAGGTGGTGAAGAGTCCGGGCATCTGCAGGGCGAGGATCGGCTTGTGGATCTTGCCCAGGCCCACTGCTGTCACCGCTGCGGCGTCGAGCTGACCGGCCTTCATCTTGCTGACCATCGCGCCTTCATCGCCTTGTTGGCCATTGAAGAAAACGCGAAGCTCCAGCTGGCCGCCGCTTTTCTTTGCAACGGCGTCTGCCCAGACCTTGAAGACTTGGCCCCAGGGGCTCGCCGCTGGAGCCAGGGTTCCGAGCTTGATCACTTCGGCGGCGGACGCCTGTCCACTCACCCCAATTCCGGTCGCGAGCACAGCTGCTGCCAGAGCCCGCATCGCAGATCTACGCAACATCCTCTTTCCCTCCTAGAACAGGATAGCAGCGTTGGCGGTATCTGTTCATGATTCCACGATGGCAGAGAGGTCCGTGCCGATGCGCTGCTGTGACCATTTTTGGGGGGCGGGCTTCTTGCACTTCCGCTCCCTTTTCGCCTCGCAGCTGGGAAGTTCCAGCAGCGTACTCGACAGGAGTTACCTAATGGAGCTCACTGTCATGATCCCTCTCGATTCTTTCGGTCCGATCCGTTGTGGGC
>CAYTGC010000940.1:0-1835 GCA_964437195.1 uncultured Myxococcales bacterium
GACTTCGCCTGCTCGTACTTGGTGGTACGTGGGTTGTAAAACCAGGCCACTTCGGTGGTCGTTCCCGCCGTGATGAGCGCGCCGCCGGTGCCAATTCCCAGGTCGAAGTAGACGCGATCTTTTAGCCCAGCCAGCCGCTGCCGCTCGGCCTCTTGCTTCACGTACTTCATCGGGTCTTCGACGTCTTCGCTCTGCGCCACAACGACGCCAGCGTACGGAGACACCGTCATGATGATCGGATTTTCCGCGTTGCCTTGCGTTCCACAGACCCGCCCTTTGGCGTCGAATGCCTCGATGTAGTACTGAATCGACTTGCCGAGGAGCGCATCGGGCGGAATCACACCGACGAGGTCACCCGGCTGTTTACGACTCGGGATCATCGGTGATTCGGTAAACCGCTCTTGACCTGGTGGGCGATAGAAGATGCTGGCCCGCGCGACCGGTGCCAAGGACGGCGTGATGTACAGGTTGACCTTGGTCTTCGTTCGCGTCTCGGTCAGCGGCGAGTGACGAAGCTCGCACTTCTTCACTGGGTCGAGAAGGTCGTCCGCGCTGTACTCAAGTGGCTGCTTCGTCGGCTCGGGACGCTTCGGCTCACCGTCGGCCAGCATCGGATCCGTCTGCGTCGGAGCAACCGGCTGCGGAACTGGCTGCGGCACCGGCTGTGGCACTGGCTGCGGCACCGGCTGCACATGCTGAACAACCGGTTGCTGCACCGGCGCGGGAGCGGGAGCCGCCCCAGTCGCTATTGCCCAGACCGATTTGACTTCTGGCGTCGCCAGATTCGGATCCAGCTTGGCATTCGGGTTGATCGAAAGCGCCCGGCGGAACCACTGCTCGCCCCGCCCATTGTCCTTGAGCTGGACGTACACCATGCCGAGGTTGATGAACGTACGGGCGGCTTGGACGGTGCCTTCCAGCCCATGCTTGCGCAAAATCGCGACGGTATCTTCGAGCGTCTTGCGCGCCGAGTTGAACTCGAGACGATCGTAGTCGTCCATTGCTTGCTTGTTCATCGTGGCGATGCGGTCTTGCGGACCCGCGTGCGCGAGCTGACCCGCGCTCACCAAAAGCACCCCCGCCAGCAGCCAGCGAGCGGAACGACCTATTTTTGCCGACGACGTTTGTTTCATCGATTGCGCCATGAAAACGACGTGCCTCGAGACGTGGATTCACCCGGAATCTCTCCAACCGGGCTCAACTTGAGATTACAGCGTTTTTGGTAGGCGGTGCTAGCGGACTCCAATGCTTTTCGCAACGCTAGACCCTGAAAAGACGCCGCTTTCTGCCGATTTGATGCCTTGGCCGACCGCTGCTGACCCAAGCCAGGACACTGACCACGGGCCGCAGCGGACCTCGCCAGAAGCGAGAGCGCCACGGTCACTGATGCTGGGAGGGAGAAAGACATCCTGCTGGCAGAAGGTGGAAGCAAGGCCGGTGCCGTCGAGAAGTAAGCGGCTACTTGGCCTTCTTCTTGCCCTTGCCCTTCTTGGCTGCATCACCCGCTGGAGCTGCCGGTGCTTTGCCGCCCTTGGCCGGAGCCCCCGCTTTGACGAGCCCAGTCTTGGGATCGGGCGTCGCGCACTTGCTGGATGCACCGGGCTCGGCGATGAAGAAGTCGGTGCGACGGTTCTTCTCGCGACCTTCCTCGGTAGCGTTGTCGGCGATCGGGCAGGTCTGGCCGTAGCCTTCCGACGACAAGCGGCTCGCGTCGATGCCGCCCTTGACCAAGTAATCGACGACTGCCTTGGCGCGGTTTTGCGACAGCGGCAGGTTCTTCGCCGGCTTGCCCTTGGTGTCGGTGTGGCCTTCGATTCGCAGCTTGATCTGCGGGT
>CAYTGC010000941.1:0-1834 GCA_964437195.1 uncultured Myxococcales bacterium
GACAGGTGCCCTTTTTGCGACGCGAGCCCCGCAATCGCCAGCGGCTGCCCGTTGTACGTGTTCGGATAGCGTGAAAGCGGAATCGCGTAGCCAATCATTCCGTACAGCATGCCTTCCGAGTACCCAGGTGGCAGGTTCGCCACGATGAGATCGCGTAGCGTCGAAACGACTGCACGGCGATCCGCTGGGAGTTCGGCCAGGTATTCGTCCACGGAAACAGCAGAGCTTGTCGCCATGCGGCGCAGAGTACACCGCACGGAACAAGCAGCAAGACACGGAGTGCGAAGGAAGGAAAAAGCGAGCGACAGGAGGGAGATGCAGGCCCCGCAGAAGCGAGGCCATGTGGACTTTTCCGACGGCCTAGAACGACAGCTTGAGCTTGTACGGATTGGTCTTCGACGCACCGCTGTAGTACTTGACGTAGACCCAGAAGGTCCCAGCGCTGGCGGCTTTGTTCGTCGCGCTCGCCGTATCGACCAGACCGACGTCGTTTTCGCTCTTCGCCACGAGCACCTTCGACTGGTCGTAGATGTACACATCAAAGTCCGATCCCGATGGCGGCGTCATCACGGCTTGCAGCTTCTGGCCCGCGCCGAGCGTGACCTTGAAGTAGTCATCGTCCGCGCTCGACGAGATGTACGCATTCACGGTCGTCCCCGAAGTCGCCACCGTATTGGCCTGGTTGTACGAGCCATTCGGTTCCGCTTCGTTTTGGGTCGTGCCACCACCGCTGTTGGACACGGTCACTGCCACGCCTGCCGACGTTCCGACGTTGCCAGCCCCATCCTTCGCTTTCGCGGTGATCGTGTAGCTGCCGTTGGCCAGCGTGGTCGAGTTAAAGGCAATCGAGTACGGCGACGTGGTGTCGGTACCAATCAGGGCTGTGCCCGCGTAGAAGTCCACGCTGGCCACGCCGACGTTGTCGGTCGCACTCGCGGACACCGTCACCGTTCCGGTGAGCGTGCTGCCAGCGGTCGGGGCGGTCAGCGTTGCAGTCGGCGGTGTCGTATCGCCAGTCCCGCACGGAGTCCAGGTTCCGGTCACACCGACAGCGTCCCAAGCCTTTTGGGTATTGGTCCACTCCGCCGAGCACGAACCGTACAGGGTCTGCGCCGCCTGCGCCGTCGCGTTGCGCGCCGCCTGGAAGTTCGACGAGCTGGTCATGATGCCGGTGTTGGCTTTGTAGAAGATCTTGGCTGCCTTCTCGATGCCGATGCCGGTCACCACGGTGGTCGTCTTGGCGCGCGGGTGGCTGCCGCCTTGCGACAGAAGGTAGAACGCCAGGTTGGCGATGCCGCTGTTGCCGTGAACGCCGCCGTTGTCCGAGCTGCCGGTGAGGCGCTCTGGATAGTAATCCTTGCTGTACGCGTCGGCGGTCGGGTTGTTCATAAAGCGCAGCGCCCCGCCCGGCAGGCCCGCGAGTGCGATCTCTTCGCCGATCTTCCAAGTGTTGGCGGTCGGAGTGATGGCCGCGGGATTGCCGCTTGCGCTGCCGCCTGACGCTTGCCACGCTTCGGTGACCGCACCAAAGATGTCCGACATCGCTTCGTTGAGCGCGCCGGACTCATTGGAATAGACCAGGCCCGAGGTCTTGTCGGTGACGGCGTGGGTCAGCTCGTGCGCCGTGACGTCGATGGCTTGGGACAGCGGCTTGAACGTGGACGCATCGCCATCGCCGTAGACCATCTGGTTGTAGGGGTCACCCAGCCACGCGGCATTGTCTCCGCTGCACGAAAAACCACTGCTGAAGGTGAAGTGCACCGACGACTTGAGCGGCGCTCCCTTGTCGTCATAGGAGTCACGGGCGTGGAAGTTCTTGTAGTAGTAGTACGTG
>CAYTGC010000942.1:0-1834 GCA_964437195.1 uncultured Myxococcales bacterium
GTTGGTTGATGTGCTGCCCATCGCCTTTGGCTGTCTGCTGGGTGGTCTGCTTATGCTGAGCTGCATTCTGTGGTCGCAGCGGGTCCAGGTCGGCGCGCTTAGCAGAACCGTGAAGGCCCAGCACATCGCGCTTGGTAACAAGCTGGCCACCATCGAACGGCTCACGGGCTACGACGCACTGACCGGGCTGCGAGGTCAGCGCTGGTTCGAGATAGAACTGGCGGAGGCGCTGCGCGGCAAGAGGCCGGTGGCTCTTATCTACATCGACCTCGACGGCATCAAGCATCTAAACACGAGCCAAGGCCATCAATACGTGGACGGAGTGATTCGTTCTGCGGCGCTGGCAATTCGGGCTTCACTGCGTCGGGATACGGATCGGGATTTGGTGTTCCGTCGGGGCGACGCTGCGGATGAGTTTCTTGTGATACTTAGCGGAGCCGACCTGCTGCTGGGTCTCGCGACTGCACAGCAGATATTGACCACACTCCGGCTGCTACCCACTACCGTCACTGCATCAATCGGCGTGGCTGCGTCCGATGGGAAGAATCCGATGTCTGCGGCATACCTCGAGCGAGCTGCCGAGACCGCGATGGACTGGGCGAAATCCGACGGGAAAAACTGTGTCCGCCCTGTTGTCGCGAAAGGCCAGGAAAAGAAGTCCGAGCAGAGCGCAGAACCAGCGGTGGCCGAGCACGTCACTCCGGCGGCTTTGCCCCAACGTCCGTTCGATCCGATTCCAGAGCCGGTGACTCCGGAGTCTGCACAGCGCACCAACATCGCCGCCTAATGAACGGAGGCAGTCCTCGTAACGCGGTGACCTGCGGGGTCTGCTTCGTTGCTTGCGCGGTCGCCCACATGGAGCATTGAATGCAATCCAGAACCGTCGCTGTGTCCACAATTCCGTCGAATGATTCCCAATGCACTCCTCATCCCAGTGACTGTGCCTGTGGACCCTGTGCCATCCACGCAGTATGCAAGCTGGCGCGGGCACTGCAACGGGCCGTCGATGCCGACTGTGACCGCATCTTTCGACTGGCCGAGCCACACCTGTTGGAAGGAACGGCTAGGAATCGGACGATCATCGCTCCACCGTCGGACAAAGCACGCCGCCTACATCTTGCAGCGCGGGCCATTGACAGGCTGTGCGGTGCAGAGCCCGAAGCAAGGCGCAAGCTGGAGGAGGCGTTGGAACTGTCACGCGGATATCTCCGCAAAGTGAGACAAGGAATGATGCAACCCAGCGCATCGCTCACACTCCTATTGACCATCCTGGCCGATGATGGACACCCAATCGACACCATCAGAGCGCTCTGGGATCCACCCACGACACAAGCGAAACGGAGACGCAAGTGACGGCCCCTGGCCGCGGCAGCTTTGGTGTCACGCTGAAGACGCGACGCATCAGCGCCCAACTGTCTCGTTGCATGCTTGGACATTTGGCTGGGCTTTCCGAAGCCACAATCAAATTCCTTGAAACGGGTAGGGTCGACAACCCCTCGATAACCACGCTGCTGAAACTGCTCCGAACATCGGAGCTTGGTCTGACCCTGAGTGAGCTGCCCGAGCCGATGGCCCGCGCTGTGGTTCCCTACTTGAGACTCGATTTTCCACAAATTGAAAACATGGGCACTGGCGTCGAGACCTTCTCACTCCGTGCCGCCGCGATCGGTGCCTCGATCGGAACCATTGAGAGGGTACTTTTGATGCTGGAAAGTCATCCCACGATCAATCTCCGGGACTGGCTTTCGAGCGAGCTGATCCTCCTCCGCGGTCGACAGAATGCGCTCCTTGGGCCGGACTCCTTTTGCGGAGAAAGACCAACCGCCCCCGCCAC
>CAYTGC010000943.1:0-1819 GCA_964437195.1 uncultured Myxococcales bacterium
GTCTGCGCAGCATCATCGAGCACTGTGAATCGCTGCGGTTTGCTCCTGATGAGCTAGCGATGCTGGCCTCTCATCCGATCCTGGGACCTGCGCTTGGGACTCCGATTGGATCGCAGGTGATGCGCGAGCTGGCATCGCTGGATGGATTCGAAGGAGAGATTGATGCGCTGCCGGAAGGAACACTCGCTTTTGCGGGGCCCGCGCTCCGCGAAGATGGGAGTCCGCTGCAGATCTTGGGAACGCCGCTGACCGCATACACGCCACTTTTGCAAGTCCAGACAAGCCTCACGCTCTGCAAGCTCATAGAGACACCGTGGCTGTCACGGCTGAATCATCAGTCGATGGTTGCATCGAAGGCGTCACGGGTGGTTTCGGCTGCAACCCATGATGGCGTTTCGCGATCCGTCATCGAGTTTGGCCAGCGCCGTACGCATCCGGCAGCGGCCATTGATGTGGCCTATGCCGCGTATATTGCAGGATGCTCAGCGACGAGCAACTTGGCTGCGACCTACCGATACGGGATTCCTTCGGTAGGGACGATGGATCACTTTGCCATCCAAGCCTGTGAGCGACTTCAGAGTCCTGTGACAGAGACCGAACAGCACTTTTTCCATCGCTTCTGTGAGCTGTTTCCTGGCAACGCAACGCTACTGGTCGATACCTATGACACCTTTCGTGGAATCGAAAATGCGGTCCGAGGTAGCGACGGAAAACTGTCAGGGGTTCGGATGGATTCTGGGGTGACTGCGGAATCTGTTCGCAAGGCGCGCAAGCTGCTTGATGATCTGGGCGCACCGCATGCGAAGCTGTTTCTGTCCGATGGACTTGATGAATACAGAGTCCGTGAACTGGCAAGCGCTGGCGGCGATGGTTTCGGTGTGGGCGAGAACATCTCCTGTTCACCGGACGCAGCGACGGGAATTGGTGCAGTAGGGAAGCTGGTCCAGAATGCGACTGGGAAGCTTACGATGAAGCTTGCGCGCGGATCGGGAAAGGCCACTCTGCCTGGCAGACTGCAAGTGTATCGGTTCTCGGACCACGATCTGCTTGCGCTGCATGATGAACCTCCTCCGCATGGAGGGACTCCTTTGCTGCGTCCCTTGTGGCGTGGAAAGAAGCTGGTCGATCCGCTCCCGACGATTGCGCAGACGCGGGACTATGTGACTGCGCAGCGGGCCAATCTTCCTGCACACTTGCGACGACTAGAGGTTGCAACACCCGGAAGCGGAGAGGGGCCGTGGCCGATCAAAATCTCGAATCGGATCGTGCATGTGATAGACGAACTGCTATCGGCGATGTAGAACAAGTCGGCTGTCGGAATTCCTTTCTCTATGGTACAGGCAAGCGGAGACTCTATGCGACTACTTCGGCTGGGACTTGGGAACGTCAACACCACCGTGGGTGCAACCGACTCAAATGTCGATCGGGCGATCGAGATCTGTCGCAAGCTCTCAGCCGAGGAAGTGACAGTCGCTGCTCTTCCTGAACAAGTGATTGGGGGTTATCCGCCTGAAGATCTTTTGCTGTGGCCGGGCTTTGTGCGCGCACAGGCAGAGTCTCTCCACAAGCTGGCGCTCGCGACGGAATCGCTCAACATGGCGGTCATCTGCGGCGTGCTTGTTCAGTCCCTTGAACAGGTCTACAACTGCGCTGCCTTTCTGTACAAGGGGAAGGTGTTTGGCGTGGTTCCGAAAGAGAAACTTCCGCTTTACAACGTCTTTTATGAAGCGCGAACGCTTGCGCGCGGATTCCCAGGTCTGTATGCAGAGATCGATCTGGGGCCCTGTGGGAAGGTTCCTTTTGGGGATCTGCTGTTTGA
>CAYTGC010000944.1:0-1818 GCA_964437195.1 uncultured Myxococcales bacterium
CAAAGGGGTCCTGGTCCGGCGTCAGAACCAGCGCCCGAAATCGGCCCGCGGGCAGCCGCTCGCCGAGCTGGGGCACAACGCCCGCCCGCACCACCGAGGACTTGCCCGAACCCGAAGCCCCCGTAACCAGCACCAGCGGCCTCTGCGCGATGAGTTGTAGCAACTCGGCAACAAGCTGATCTCGGCCAAAGAACAGCTGCTTGTACTGCGCCTCAAAGCGTCGCAGGCCGACATAGGGAGACTCTGGCTTGAAGGGCCGGGTCTTGACCGCGCTCGCCGCGATCTGAATCACCTGATTGATCGTCAGCGAGTTGCCCTGACCCTCCTGCCGAATGTCGCCGAACGACTGGACCTGAGAAACCGGAGGCATGGCCCATCATACTCAGGCGGCAGGTTCAGCGACGCCTTTTTTGGCTGTCAGCCAGCGTGTAGATTGCGCAGGTCTTAAAGTCCCCGGACGAGCATCGTCAGCGTGGCTCATCCAGCTGCAATGGATCGCGGATCAAGCGCACGCCGGGATTCCCTCCGTTGGCGAAGGTGATTCCGACGCTCTCGAACGCATGACGCACGAGGGCGCGGGTCGCTTCACTGGGAACGTTTCGCTCATTTTCCCAATTGTTGATGGTGGTCGCGGTGACGTTGGCACGCTGGGCCAGCTCCTCTTGCGTCCACTTCAGTAGTCCGCGCGCGGCACGAACGTGCTCGGCGGTTATCGTTTTTACCATTTTTTTCTTGCATAGTTCCGCTATCTGTGGCGGAACTGGTTTGAGATTTTCATAAATGAGCGATGGCGTGGTCTAGACGCCACCGCTCGTGTTCGTCGGGACGAGACCCCAACAGAACGAGGCGCAGCGTATCCGCTGGGGGCCTATGGATCAAGTCTGCGCGGAGGCTGAAAGATGGAGCCTTTTGGCTGGACGTGTGCCCTCGTCGTCGGAATCGCAGCGGTTCGACGGTTGCGGGTGGCTGGAAATGGCGGCGGCGTTCGGAATGCGCCGCGCGGTCGCGGAGCGGTCACAGAGACGGAGGTGACGCCGTGAACACGCATCCAAGCGACTGCTTCTGTTCGCTGTGCGTGCAGCAAGTTCGAGGACAAGCCGATGCTGCGCAGGCGCAGACGCTCCGCATCTTCGACGACCTGTCACGCCTCCGTCGTCGACTCCGTTCGCTGCGAGCCGTTGTGGTGGCAGAGACGGAGCGGATGACTCGGATCATTGATGCACACATCGGGCCGAGCGGAACCCTTGCTGGACCCCAAATGCTGCTGTCGTGGAATGAGGAGCGGAGTCACGGAAGGCGGAAGCCACGCCGGAAACCTCGTCGCAGCAGAAAGGAGCGTCGTCGATGAGCGGTGAAAAAAATACCTCTCTCGTCACGGCGAAGCCGCAGCCGCCAAGCATCTCGATTGTCGTCAGCTTTCAGCCGCGACCCGGATTTAACGGCCATAATATCGTCTCGCGTGCGACGGTGATCCACCAAGGAAAAGAGCACGAGTTGCGCAGTCGACCCGACTGCACGTACGCGCTCACGCCGCCGCGCTCGCTGTCCATCACCGTCTGGCTGCGCGGCTCTGACGGCGAGACGGACTGATCTTGTCTCCTCCGAGGCTGGCCTCGTCTGCTCAGCCTCGCTTTACCAATCAACCCTGAAGAAAGGACAGAGAGCATGAATCGCTCGATCGATACCCTTGTGAAACAGGCCAAGCGGGCCGGAAAGCGCGTCGCCCAGCAGCTCCAGCGAGAGAAAACGGCGACGCTCGGTAAGCTCTGTGAAGAGCGAGCGGTGACGAAGGAATCCCTCCTCCGTGTGTGGGGGCCG
>CAYTGC010000945.1:0-1817 GCA_964437195.1 uncultured Myxococcales bacterium
CAGCCCGTTGCGATTACGGCTACGCCAGACCGACCCACCGCGCAGTATGTTTGGTCGGGGGCGTGTCGAGGCGCTGCTGGATGTCAGTTCACCGTCGCTGGCCCCGAGACCATCAATGTTGATTTCACCCCACGAGTCTGCACGCAAGACGCCAGCAAGACCTTCAAGTGGTGCTGGGAAAACCCATTGATCCAGGGCAATGCTCTCTGGGATGTCTGGGTGGCGGCGGACGGTACGGTGTTCGCGGTCGGAGGTAGCGGCACGATCATCCGCTGGTCTGGAGGGCTATGGGGGCTGATGGATAGCGGCACCACTGCAGATCTGTACGGTGTGTGGGGTAGCAGCGCAGACGATGTCTGGGCGACGGGCGTGGGGGGCGTCATGCTGCACTACCAAGGCGGCCGTTGGGGGGCGGTGCGGAACGACACCGCCAAGACCCTACGCGGGCTCAGCGGAGCCGCCGCGAATGACATCTGGGGTGTGGGCGACGACGGCACAGTGGTTCATTGGGACGGGACACAGTGGGCGCTCATCAATGCCAGTGTCACGGACACGCTGAATGCAGCATGGGCGTCGACTGCTGGGGATGCGTGGGCTGTTGGCGATAATGGGACGGCGCTCCGCTGGAACGGCACGTCTTGGGCACGTCAAACCACGGGAACCGCGACGACTCTGAGTGGCGTATGGGCCAGCGGGCCAAATGACGCATGGGTCTCCGGTGACGGTGCTGTGCTGCACTGGACCGGAAGTTCTTTTGTTTCCGGTGGCAACTTCAGCGGCCGAACCATGGGGCGAACCGTTGGAACAGGCGTGAATAACGTCTACGTAACCGGGCGCTATGGGGCGATCGATCGCTGGAACGGCTTGGCTTGGACAACCATCCCGGCCTCGGACACCGGCAATGTCGTCGCCATTGCTGCCAATGCCCCCAGCAACATCTGGGCAGTGGGTACCAACGGCACAATCGTTCGTTTTGACGGCTCGGGCTGGGTACGTGAGACAAAAGGGGTCGCAGGCGACTACGTCAACTTTCGCTCGGGTTGGGCAGCCAGCGCTACGGACGCCTGGGTAACCAGCGGTCGCGACTTCATGGTCGCCAGTGAGTTCATGTTTCACTGGAACGGCCTGCAGTGGCAATCGGTCAGCCTGCCTGACCCATCCAAGCGCGTATATGCCATGTGGGGCACCGGATCCGACAATGTCTGGGGCGTAGGCGACAACATTGTGCAGTGGACCGGATCACAATGGGTGCAGCGCTCCTCTCCGGTCACAAATCGGCTGGTGGCCATCGCTGGCTCTGGCCCAAATGACATCTGGGCGTTGAGTGTTGCGGCTCAGGTAATTCGATGGAATGGCAGTGCTTGGTCGGTGATGCCCGGCACACCGGCTGGCCCTCTACGCGGCTTGGCTGTCGTAGACAACGAAGCCTGGATCACCAGCAGCGCGGGGACTGTGCATCACTGGACCGGGGCTGGCTGGACGGTAGAAAATGTCGGCGTTGCCGATGAACTCGCGAGCATCGTGGCGGCTGATCGCTCGAACATCGCCGTCGCATCCCAAGGCAACGCCGTCTACCGCTGGAACGGCTCGACTTGGACCAAACAAACGGTCCCCGGTGCGAACTCGATTCGTGGCCTTGCGCTCGGCTCGTCGGTAGAGGTCTGGTGCGCGCACGATCAGGGCGTCTCGCGGTACGATGGAGCGACATGGAGCCCGCTCGACGTTGGCACCCGTAACTTCCTGGCTGGCATCATGGGGGTGCCGTCGGACTACTGGGTGTATGGGCAGGGGGGCACCATCCTCCACTACCGACGATA
>CAYTGC010000946.1:0-1816 GCA_964437195.1 uncultured Myxococcales bacterium
CATCCGGAGTTCTTTGGGAATCTGCTTGTGCGCCTCCTGAACCATGCGCTGGCGGCGACACCCTTCCGCCTCCGTTGCAATTAGAAATCGCTTGCATGTGCCCTGGGATGTGCGAGGCCGCGCTCAGTGCGAACCGCAGCCCCGGCGCACCATGCAGCCAGCGCAACGGCCCGATATGGAGCCGCTGCGGCTCCGGTGATCCCCCAATCGAACCAAGACCTGCACCGGCCCACCTAGAAGAACCGACAGGTGCCAACACACGGAACACCTCAAGAGCATCACTCGCGGCTACCTGCGTCAGGAACTCAGGTCACGAAAGGGGCCAGTGACGGATTAGAGCGGCGCAGCGTGCGTGAGGGTTTCCCAGACCATGTGATGATCGGCTGTGGTGGGACGAAGTTTGGGGAGCAGCTCACGCGTCTGTGGCAAGGACAGTCCCAATCGATTGGATAGCTCGTTATAGCCCAGCTCCCACATCGGCTTGGCATCGACTCCGTCCAGCGTTCCTTTGCACAGCCATGACGGGACGGTCGCACCGTTGAGATACTTGGCGTGAAACTCATAACCTGCCCTGACGCGCTCCTTTTCGAGTAGGAAGAGATCTTCGCCTTGGATGCGCGCTGTTTCTGCCGCATTGCTGAGCGCAGCCAGACCGAGCTGAACGTGTTCGAGATCGCGACACGTCTCTTGAGACAGCCCATCGACCAAGCGAGTCTGTCCGTACCAGTAATCAGTCAGCGCGGCCCCTGTCCTTCGTCCAGTTGGTGGCGGGACGGGCGTCGCACCGTCCTTGCTCAGATATACATACGCGGGCACGCGGGCTTTCCACCTCGCCACTGCGTCATCGAACAGGCGGCGATCCTCGCGAAAGACCGCGGTTCCGATCAGCGCCTCGATCATGCTCAGTTCCCAGTTTCCATTCGCGGTGCTGCCATCTTTGATCAAGGGCAGATAGGCCCGTCCCAGGAGGTCGGAAAAGTCCTTCTGCTCCCCGCTCGGCCAGCCCGTATAGGAATGGGCCATCA
This sequence comes from uncultured Myxococcales bacterium, assembly GCA_964437195.1. Classification (GTDB taxonomy): domain Bacteria; phylum Myxococcota_A; class Polyangia; order Palsa-1104; family JAEUJZ01; genus JAEUKA01. Next base: position 1,026 of record CAYTGC010000946.1, read on the forward strand.
GCTCGGCTGCACGGACGAATACCGATGCAGTCCAGGCTGCCTGGAGTGGCGCATTGGAGTTTGTATGGTTCTTGAGAACCTTGGCCCATGCATTGAGGATCTCAATCGACTTGCGCGCGTGGGCATCGCTTCCCAGGAAGTACCACAGAAGGGCATGTGTATAGGCCGCAGCTGCATCGGACTTCTCTTCCGAACAGCCATGGTCAGGCATCGAGTAGGAGCCACACTCGACGGTGGCACGCGGCTGTGGACGATAGGAAAGAGAGGCCAAGGGACTCTTTTGTACCTGCGAAAGTGCGCTCTGCCAGGGCTCTGCTTTGGTCGCCAGTCGCGCTTTGACAAAGTCCCGCTGCCGCAGAGACACAAGCACGCCCGGATGGACAAAGGAGCGCGGCGCCGCCGTGGGAGTGCTTCCAAGTGAGGTCTCTGGACGTTCTTGGGCTGTAGGCAGAGTCAGCGAGTCGCTATCGACAGGTTCGCACGCCCCACAGAGAACGGACAAAAGGAGGGGCACAAGCTGTCTTGCGGAATGCATTTAGGGAGTCTTCCTTTCAATCAGGGCAGTGGATTCTGGCTGCACAGGCCCTGGCAGAGCAAGCCTTGTGCCCTGTAGCTATCCCGCTGCGGAGCCGTCGAGACGTTCATCGAACCAGCCCAGTGCGGGACGCCATGTCCTGATTCCCTTGCTGTGTCCGCCCCGCAGGTTGAGGTCAGCAGCCAGCAAAAATGCCGCTGCCCCCGCCCTCCTCCCGACATCGATTGGTACGGAATGAGGATTGCAACTGCGACCC
>CAYTGC010000947.1:0-1813 GCA_964437195.1 uncultured Myxococcales bacterium
TAGGCGCTGTAGTTGAAGTTCTGCAAGATGAGCAGGTCGAAGCTGCGCAGCTGGTCTTGGAACAGCTCCTGACACGGGAACGGAATCAGCGACGTCTCTTCCGACGGTGCAAACTCGATGTCACTCGGCGAGCGAAGGATGAAAAACGCCACCAGGTCGATGTTGGGATCGCTCTTGAGCGCCGCGCGCAGAAACCGTGCATCCCAGCTTGGCCGACCGGCGACGTGAACGACGCGGATCTTGTCGCGCACGACCTTGAGGACAAAGGCCCGTCGGTTGTTTTCTGAAATCGCTTCGCCCGGCTGCACCGGCACGCTGATGTCGTACAGAAACTTGCCGACGCGGTCGGGCGTAAACGGGAAGATCACGCGGTACTCGCGCTGCTCGGGCTGGACTTCGATGTCGACGGTCAGGATCGGCACTCCGTCGCGGCGCAGCGTGACCGGCAGGTGTCGTCCGCCCCAGCCCGCGGCTTTGGCGCCAAACACCTGCAGACGGGCCTCGACCTCGACGGCGGTGCGGGCGAACGCAAACTGGTCGGCGAGCACGCGCGTCAGCGCAATGTCCCGCAGACCGGGCTTGCCGACGGCGATGGTGTGAACTGGAACATCCAGCGCGCGCAGAAACTCTTGGGTGTCGGCGTCGATGCTGACCTGGCCCGGATTTGGCTCGGAGACGCCCGTGCTGAGCCGTCCGTTGTCGAGTCCGTCGGAAAACATCACCACACCGGCCAAGTCGCGGCCTTCGTAGCGCTGCCTCACCGCGGCGAGCGCTTCGCGAATCCGCGTCGCATCGGCGCGCAGGCTGGCCGGGTCGGGATGGGTCACGCTGTCCCACGTCGCGGACTGGAGCCGCTCACCGAAGCTGTAAAACTCGACCTTGTGCTCTTTTTGCCACTGACTGAGCGCGCCGGACTGGCTGCGCAGGTGACTCGCAGCCCGAGCGGCCCGCGTCTCGCCCCCACCTTCCTCGGCCAGCCGCATCGACTCCGATGAGTCCACGAGCACGGCAATGTGGTTGGGCTGAAGGCTGACGTTGCGCAGACGAATCGTCGGCTGAAAGAAAAGCAGCAGGGTGGCCAAGATGCCCACGGTTCGCAGCGACAGAAGCAGCCTTCTTCGCCGGGCCTGCTCGCCGCGCAGCGCCCGAAAGGCCAGTCCAAGGACCGCCACGACGATGAGCACAGCGACGACACGTCCCGCCAGGCTGCGTGGGGCGAGCAGCGTCAGCTTCCACTCGTTAAAGTCGCCGCCGAGAAGGTTCATGGCATCACCGGGGCTGGCGTGATGCTCGGAAGCTGCGGCTGCCAGGCCCGCCGTCGCATGATAAACGGAACGTGGACTTGGTCGGCCTTGTAGTCGAGGCACAGCGCGTAGAGGACCAGGTTTACCCCGAGCCGCAGCGCCTGCTCGCGTTGGACCTCGCCGCCGGGAACCACGTCGTGCTGCCACTGGCCATAGCGATCGCGCGCCCACGCTCCACCGAGGTCATTTTGGCTATACACCACCGCCGCGCGGCCTCGCAGCTGCACCGCTTCGACGTAGGGCAGGGCGATCACGCGCCCGACGGGCACGCGCAGCAGATAAAACGACCGAAACAAGACGTGGTCATCGGGAAGACGGGTCAGCGGGGCCTGCGGATAGAGCTTGGCCAGAAGCGCCCGCACCGACTGATCGAATGCACCACCGGCGCGTCCTTCGGCGCTGTCGATAAGCAGCATCCCGCCGAGCTGGAGGTGCCGTCGCAGGTTGGCAAGTTCTTCGTCGCTGGGCATCGGAAACGCGCGATCCCCGGCCAGATACAAGAGCGGGTG
>CAYTGC010000948.1:0-1813 GCA_964437195.1 uncultured Myxococcales bacterium
CCCGCTTCTTCAACGGAAGACGACGCGGCGTTTCGGAATGGGCAGATGGCACCGCTCGGGCGTGGGACGAGCAATCCCGCGATGCCGATGCTGCGCGGAGCGAGCGATCCAGCGATGCAGCTGCTTCGCGGCGGGAGCAGCCCGTCTATCCCGATGCTCCGGGGGACGAGTAATCCGGCGATGCCCATGTTGCGAATGACTGGGACTCCCGAGCGGAGTACTGCGCTGCGGTCCTCTGAGACAAGCATTCCGTCTCTGCCGCCGACTCCCAATCGTCTGCCTTTGGTCATCGTGGGAATCGGAGCTCTTGGGGTGGTGATAGGAATCGTCGCGTGGCTGCATCCCGGACAGCCCGGCGCAGGAGGTCGTTCATCGACCGACAATGGATCAGTGGTGTCTACTCCGGCGGCATTGCCTACTGGTGGGTCATCCCTTGCACCACCGGTTCGGACGGTATCGGCTGCGGCTCCGGTGGTCGTGGTCAATTCCGTCACGGATACCGCGGTCCGTGAGAAGAAGGAACGCTCGGCAGTCCGCAAGCCGACCGAAGAACACGGCGGCGCTGCCACGGGGTCGAAACCTCCGGCGCTGCCAACCAATTCGACGCCTGTGGCCAAAACCAGCACTCCCAAAAACGCCGTCGCCAAGGTTGAATCGAAGTCGTCGCGAGAGCCACAACTTGAACTGACGATGGTACCGCAGCTCACCCGAGAGATCATGCGGCAGCACATGACGGTGGCGGAGCCAAAGTGGCAGAGCTGTCCCAAAGATGGCAGCGGCAAGAACCTCAGCATCGGGATTTCGGTTGCGCCGTCCGGTTCGGTTGTAAAGGCAGAAGTAATGGGTCCAGCCGGCAGCACGCAGACGGCGCAGTGCGTGACGGCGCGCATCCGCAACATGCGCTTTCCTGCGTACCAAGAAGGTGGCCCCAAGAACTTCTTTTGGAGCTACCAGGTTCCCTAGGCCTGGTGCGCTGCAACTAGGCATTGCCAAGCCACATCCGCGCCATGGGGCGTGATACGATGGAAAGGCTGAGCGTACAGATCATCTAGTCGCCGTCGGTGCACATGGCGACTGGGGTTCCAGAGCCAGCCAAACAACTGTAGTGGCCGTCGTGAATCCGCAGCCGAGCCCTGCCATGTTCTGCGCCTCGTGCAAGGGGATCTTCCCCGTCGAGGCGACGGTCTGCGATCGAGATGGCACGACACTTGAGCGCGCCGAACAGGTGCTCGCCGGGCGGTATGTCCTAAAGAACGTGCTTGGCTCGGGCAACATGGGCACCGTTTATCGAGCGACGCAGCTGCCGATGGGGCGCGAGGTTGCCGTAAAGCTTATGCACAGCGATCTGGTTCGCAATCCAGATCTTGTTGCACGCTTCGAACGCGAAGCCCAGGCAGCCTCTACCGTCGACCATCCCAATGCCATCACGGTCTTCGACAGCGGCAAGAGTCCCGATGGGCAAGTCTATATCGCGATGGAGCTTCTCGAGGGTGAGAGCCTGTCCGCGATGATCGAGCGCCAAAATCGGCTCGAGCCTGATCGCGCCCTGGAGCTGTGGGTTCCCGCCGTCAAAGCCATGGTCGTCGCTCACCGCAAGGGCGTCATCCATCGCGATCTCAAACCTGACAACATTTTCGTGGCGAAGCGGCTGTCTGACGATGGAACCGTCGAAGAAGTCGTCAAGGTCCTCGACTTTGGTATCGCCAAGCTGCTGCAGGGTGGACGGCGAGCGAGTCAGACGGTGGTCGGGGCGCGGATCGGGACGGCAATGTACATGTCGCCGGAACAGCTCGAAGGGCGCGAAGCCAGTCCA
>CAYTGC010000949.1:0-1810 GCA_964437195.1 uncultured Myxococcales bacterium
GATCCGATGGGCTCTTGCGTCGATGACGGCACATGGAAGTCCCGGGCTGAAGCGCTCTGCAAGGCCAAGGGTGCCACGGTCAGGTCCCTTTCTTTTGGTACACCTTGCCGGACAGGCCACCTCGACGTTCGCGTCGAGTGCTGCGGCCCCACCGTGCCGCCTCCGCCGCCTCCGCCTCCCGCGCGCTGCACCTGGATGCCGGTTCCTGGCGCCGGTGTCTGCCGCTTGCCGGATGTCTGGAAGCGCGAAGCAACCACGCTGTGTTCGACGAAGAAGCAAGTCCTGCAGGACCTCAAGCTCGACAAAGCTTGCGCGATGGGCGGTTTCACGGACGCTCAGGCCGAGTGCTGCGACGCAACCATGCCGGGCCCAACTCCGCCGCCATCAACCTGCGTCGGCGCAGTGCTCGGCGACGGACGGACTTGCGCAAGCGAGGCAAACCTCAAGGCCGAAGCAGACAAGACCTGCTCGGCGCGTGGGATGAAACTGACCGGATTTGCGGCTTACGATCCGTGCGGAGCTGTTGCGCAGTACCGGCACGCGAAGTTCGCCTGCTGCAAGTAATCCCAGCTCGCTAGCTCGGCGCCCCCTCGTTACCGCCGCCCCGGTACGAGGCTCCTCTCCTTCTCGGTGGGCGCCGAGCTGACGAGGCTTTGTATCATTCCTCTAATTCTTCCGAGAGACAACCAGATTTGCTAGGCTCCGCAACCATGTCTAGCTCCACCGCAGTGCCGACCACACTGTCTGCCACATGTGCAGAACTGGGTCACAAAGCCGCTCAAACGCTCCGCGAGAAGTTTGCGGACAATCCCGCCATCCCGGCGGAGCTCCCCCTTCTACCTGCCAGCAAGCCAGAGTTTGGCGACCTGCAGGTCAATGCTTGTTTGCAGCTTGCCAAGCCGCTTGGACAGAAGCCGCGCGACCTGGCACAGGCTGTTTTGTCGGCGCTGGTCGATCACCCGGCCGTGGCCAAAGCCGAAATCGCCGGGCCCGGCTATGTAAACGTGTTTCTAAAGGACTCGTTTCTGTCGTCTTGCCTGGCTGCCCTCGCCAGTGACCCGCACCACGGAATCGAGCAGATTCACCGGAACAAGACCGTCGTCGTCGATTATTCGTCGCCAAACATTGCCAAGCCGATGCACATCGGACACATTCGGTCGACGATCATCGGCGATGCGCTAAAGCGCGTCTTTGCTGCCGTCGGATATCGAGTCATTGCCGACAACCACTTGGGCGACTGGGGAACACAGTTCGGCAAGCTGATCGTGGCGTACCGCTCCTGGATCGACGAATCCGCATTCGCCCGCGATCCCATCGCCGAGTTGGTGCGGCTGTACCAGAAGTTTGTCACCGACGAAAAAGCACAGGCCGATGCGCTCCAACTTTCCCGTCCCACGCAAAGTGGCGATGACGACGACGATGACGATGCAGCCGCGCAGGTGACGCCACTCCTCGCAGCCGCACGCGCCGAGCTTGCCAAGCTCCAGCAGGGTGACGAGGAAAACCTCCGGCTTTGGCGCCACTTTGTGACGGTGTCATTGGCTGAATTTGACAAGACCTATGCCCGGCTCGGGGTGAAGTTCGACACGGTCTACGGTGAAAGTCACTTTCATCCGCGACTGGCTTCTCTCGTTGCAGAGCTGCTTCAAAAAGGCATCGCCGAAAACAGCCGAGGCGCAGTCATCTGCAATGTCGACGGCGCACCAGCACCGCTTTTGATACGCAAGGCCGACGGCTCGTTTCTGTATGGAACCACCGACCTGGCGACGATTGAGCAGCGCGTCCGCGACTACAATCCCGAGCGAGTCCT
>CAYTGC010000950.1:0-1806 GCA_964437195.1 uncultured Myxococcales bacterium
TGCAACGAGCGCATCAACCATCTCGTCGGTTTCGAACAGCACGCCTTTTAGCTGGGCTGGTCCCGTCACCGCCTCGCGCAGCTTTTCCGGTCCCATCGGGCGCAGAAGGTAAAGTCCGCGGTTTACCTCGTCCCCGATGCCCGGCACCGTCGCGACGCGTGACACGAAGTCTGCCCGCACTGTGCCGAGCAGCCGAATCTCTCCCGCCTTTTGCGCCAGCGCTCCGAGCGCTTCACCGACGAGCTTTGCCTCATGGGTGTCGGCGATGGTGACAAACTCTTCCATCTGATCGACAAACAGAAGAAGGCTCGTGCCAATGGGCAGCATGCTCCGCAGCGTGCGGGGAAACGACAGCGGATCGGTCTTGATCGCTGCCAGCAGCGGCTGTTCGTCGCGATCCAGTGTCGTCGCAATGGCTTCGCACAAGGCGCGCAGCGGTTGGCGTCCGGGTACCAGCGTCGCGATGACATAGCTTGTGGTGCCGCCCAAGCCCCCTTCTTTGATGATGGGCAGAACGCCGGCGCGACAGACCGACGACTTGCCGACGCCGGAATCCGCAGCGACGACAACGAACGGTTCGGTGCGCAGCCGATCGACCAGGGTACCGATTTCCGATTGACGACCGAAGAACAGCGCGCGGTGCTGCGATTCGAACGGCAGCAGTCCACGATAGGGGTTTCCCTCGGGGATCGCTTGATTTTGGGCGGACGGGAGCAGGTGCTCGAGCGCCTCGCGCAAGTCGTCGGCGTTCTGGTACCGGCGGTTCGGGTCGCGCTGGAGACACTTGTCAATCACCGTGGCAAACCGCGGATCGACCGATGGCGCAACGCTCAGAATAGGTGGCGCATCGGTATTCGTCACCAGCCGGTGAAGCTCGACGAGCGACGTGTTGTAGTGCGGCGGCTTGCCGTGACAAAGCTCGTAGAGCACGGCGCCGAGCGAATACAAGTCGGACTGCCGTGAGGCTGGCTCGCCGTCAAAGACCTCCGGGGCCATGTACAGCGGTGTGCCTTTGATCGTGCTCGATCGCTCTAGCGGATCGGCTCGCCACAGCTCGTCGGGAACTTCTTCCGCCGTCCCGGTTTCCTTGCCGAAGGCGGCGGCGAGTCGGCTCTGGGCGGCCAGTCGCAGCTTGCTCGGGTCGATCTCGGCTGCCTCTGGCGGAACCTGAGGACGAGGAGTTGGTCGGCGCCTGGCCGGTGGCGTCTCTTGCCCCGACAGCGAGAGCACGGCTTTCTTGGCTTCCGCTGCAATTTGGTTCGGATCAGACTCGTGGCTGCGCTTGCTCGGCGTGCTCGCTCCGGCCATCGTGGCCGCGAGCAGATCGACCGATTGGGTCACGGCTTTTTGTTCGTCCGACATCCCGCGATCGGCTTCGACAATGCCAGCCACATCGATCGCTTGCGAGCGATTCGCGTCCACCAGCTTGGCCAGGCCGAAGTCGAGCAGCTTGACGCCACCTTCCGTCGGGAGCATCACGTTGCCCGGCTTGATGTCGCGGTGGAGCACGCCGCGTCTATGTGCAGCGGCCAGTCCTCGAGCCAGCCCAATTGCAAGATCGAGGACCTGCTGCCACGGGAACGGCTTCTTCATCCGCTCCAGGCTCTGGCCACGCAAGTATTCCTGAACGATGTAAGGTCGCCCCTCGATTTCGCCGACGCGATACACCGTCACGACGTTCGGGTGCTGCAGTCGGGCGGCGGCTCGGGCTTCGTTCAGAAACTGCTCACGCGAGACCGCATCGGGATTGATCGCAGAGATGAACTTTACCGCGATGGCCCGGTCGAGCAGCATGTCGTGCCCAAG
>CAYTGC010000951.1:0-1802 GCA_964437195.1 uncultured Myxococcales bacterium
TCGAGCTGGTCCTCAAAGGCGGCACCCTGCCCGAGCGTCCGCCGCGCGGCCTGAAATCGACCCGCACGGAACCGACGGCAGCCAAGACGCCAGCGCCGCCGCTTCTTGGTCCATCCGTTCTTACTCCAGAGAAAGCCTAGACCTTCCTCCCACGGTCGACCCGGGCGAGGAGAAAAGGCGTGTGCTCGACGCCATGATGGGGAATGACCGACCAGATCCAGACCGCGCAATCCGCCGCGCAGGTGATTCCCCCCGCATCCCCGGCAATACGGTTACGCTGCTTCGCGATGGTCCGGCGGTCTTTGCCTCGTGGCTTTCCGACATCGCCAAAGCCAAGCGCTTCATCCTCCTCGAAAACTACATCTTCAAGTCGGATCGAATCGGCCAAAAGATCGCCGATGCACTGTGCGAGCGGGCACGGGCCGGGGTCGACGTCTACGTCCTCTTCGACTGGCTCGGCAGCTTGGGCACCAGCCGGACCTTGTGGGTGAAGATGCAGCGCGCGGGCATCCACGTTCGCGCTTTTGCCTCGATTCGCTTTGCCGATCCGCTGCGCCTTTTGCAAAGAAACCACCGCAAGGTTCTGTGCATCGACGGTCTGGTTGGCCACGTCGGCGGCTTGTGCATCGGGGACGCATGGGCCGGCAATCCAGATCGCGGCCTTGCCCCGTGGCGAGACACGGCGGTCCGGTTCGAGGGCCCTGCCGCTGCCGAGCTGTCCCTCGCATTCGATGAAACGTGGGGTGAGTCTGGTCTGGCGCTGCCCAACCGCATTCGGCTGGCGGAAGAAAGCCCACCTGCGCCGCCTGTTCCCGTCGAAGTCTCCGAGCCGCAAGAGGACACGCCGTGCTGCAATGCACCGGTCCGCGTGGTGTCGGGGCTTCCCGGACGGTCGCGAATCTACCGACTGACGCAGGTTCTTCTGGCCAATGCGGCGTCGCGAATTTGGATCACGGATGCGTACTTTTTGACACCCCCGACGATGTATGAGGCGCTAACCGCCGCAGCACGCGACGGTGTCGATGTTCGGGTTCTGGTCCCAGGACGATCCGATCTGCCCTGGATTTCGTGGGCGAGCCGGGCCGGTTATGTGGGCCTGCTCGAGTCCGGTGTGCGGATTTTCGAGTGGCAGGGTCCGATGCTGCACGCCAAGACCACAGTGGTCGATGGGCAGTGGTGTCGCGTGGGCTCCTCGAACTTGAACCTGGCCAGCCTTCTGACCAACTGGGAACTCGATGTGGTCGTCGAGGATGCCGCCTTTGGCAGAGCCGCAGAACAGATGTTTTTGCGCGACCTTGGCAACAGCCGAGAACTGCATCTGCGCACCCGCCGCAATCGCCCACGCAGCCTGGGCAGCGGAGAGAGCGCAGAAGAGATCCCCACTGCCACCGCCTCGCTTGTGAAAAACCAGCCACCGCCCCCCCCAGTGCTGGTCAGCGGACGGGCGGGAGCCGCTGTGGTGCGGGCCAGCGCAGCCGTGCTCGGTGTCGCGCTGCGAAGGCGCTACGAGCGATCGGCGTGGAGCATCTCGATCGTTGCGGCGCTTTTCCTTCTGTCCCTTGGTGGCGTGGGTTTCTTCTTCCCCAGTCTGTTTGGATACCTGATTGCAGGCTTGTGCGGTTGGTTCGGACTGGGCTCGCTGCTTCGTGGCATTTCCGACTTTCGTTCCAACTCCCGCCACAAGACCCGCCGACCGCGATAATCCAGGCCGCGCAAAACCAAGGCCCCTACACTCCCAAGCCGCCTGGTCCCGATTCGCTGTCGCATACGACCTTTGACTTTGACGGCAAAACCCCCCTACT
>CAYTGC010000952.1:0-1798 GCA_964437195.1 uncultured Myxococcales bacterium
CAGGGCGATGCCTATGGCGATCGTCACGATTGGTCCTCCTTAGCCGACGCTGACTTACACGCCCGAGCCAGGGTCGCCAGTTTTTGCGTCGGGGTCACGATGTAGTCCAGTGGCTCATCGAAGTCCTCGACGGGGATTTCTGAAATCAGTTGAAAGTCATAGCCAACACCGACGCGGATCGCTCGTGGCGAAGCCCGCATCGCGGCATCGTAGTAGCCGCCGCCTTGGCCCAACCGTCGCCCAGCCCGATCAAATCCGAGTCCCGGGACGACGAACACATCGATCGGCGGGGCAAGCGGCGCATCAGCACTCGGCTCGAGCAGGTTGAAACCAGACGCCTTGAGCGACGACGGTGAAACCGCCCGAAAGGAAAGCAGTGGAGGCTCGCGTTGCTCCACGCGCGGATAGCTAACAACCACCGTCTGCGGAAGTCGCTGCGCCAGCACGCTTGGATCAAGCTCGCGGCCACGCGCGGCATAGACCGCAACGCTGCGCGCACCGATGAGTTCAGGCAACGAAAGCGCAGCGTCCGCTACGGCAGCTGCCGCCTTTTGCGACGCATCCGAACCAACCGAACATCCTTGTTCTTGGCGTCGCTGTCGAAGCTGTGCGCGAAGCCTCGATTTTTGGTCAGCGATGGAGCCTGGAGCCGCAAGAGCCACAACCACACCTAGCCCTTTGCGGGTGCCTCAGCCAACCGTCGGAGATAATCAAGCATCCGTCGAGCATGTTCGCTTACTTGAGAACGCAGCGCTTTTTGCGCACGGCGCTCGTGCTCAAGCTCGTCTGCCAGTTGAAGGGCGGTAAGGACCATGTCCGATTGGGTTGCTACAAGCCGATTTCCGAGGAGCGCATGGACGCGCCCATTCACCATGTCTGCCAACGACTGCACGTACGTATCGTCGGCATCGCTTCGGACCTGATAGGGTTGACCAGCGATGTGGACTTTTATCGTACGCTTCACAGCAGGGCCGACAATATCGAGAGGTACGGCAATGTCAAGCAAGCTGAGTCAGCAGTGCGGACCGATGCTTGGTGCGCATGGGCTCGAACTCCGCTTGGCCCGGTTTGTCGTTCATCCGACCTAGTCCCCGATGGCGGATAACCCGCGAGATCGCAACGCCTTATTTGTAATATTTCTCACTTATTTTTCGTTTGATAAACTCGTCTGACCGCCTCTCGTCACTTAACCAGCCTTAGGAGGGCACATGCGGTCAGAGCGAGCGCTTGGAACACTTGGTCGCGTCGTACGACGCCTCAGCTTCGTCGGCATCGCGGCGGGAATCGCCGTCGGTGCACTGTGGAACGGCTGCGCCGGTACAAACACCGACTACAACGGCAACATTGTCGACGGTGGCGGCAACAACGGTGACGGGCCACCACCGGGCAGTGACCTGACGTGTCAGAAGACGCCCGACCCGGACGTGCCCGACCCGAACTTCCTTGACAACAACTGCGACGGCATCGACGGCGATTTCACCCAGGCGATTTTCGCTTCCCCGACTGGTGATGACACGTTTGCCGGAACCCGCGAAAACCCGGTGAAGACCATCGCACAGGCGATCAAGCTGGCCCAGCAGAAGGGCCTGCCGGGCGTATACCTCGACAAAGGCATCTACACCGGATCGGTCACGATGGTCGCCGGCATCAACATCTACGGCGGCTACGACTCGGGCAACCTGTGGTCGCGCAGCCGTACCAATGAGTCGATCATCCAAGGCGGACAGACGGCTGTCACGGCGAGCGGAATCAACAAACCCACTGCGCTACAGCTTGTGACCGTCACTGCGAGCAACTC
>CAYTGC010000953.1:0-1793 GCA_964437195.1 uncultured Myxococcales bacterium
GGATTGCCCCGGCAGCCCATAAGCGTCCCGGCGACCAGGATCGCAGAGAGTGTCAGAGTGAAGTTGCGGCATCGCATGTGCGTTAGGTCTCCGCAATGTCCCGAATGACCGCAATCTCCGTGCCGCCGGCAGCAGCCAGCGCTTCACGGGCTCGCGCTTCGCTGAAGTTCGGGTCCTTGGCTTCAATGCCGAGGAAGAACCCGTCATCCGAAAAGCGCGGAAAGCGGTCGTGGGTAAAGAGTGGATGGTAGGGCTGGGGCAACCGACACAGCGCAAACAGACCGAACACAGTCGTGAGCGCCGACAGAAGCACCATCAGCTCGAACCCAATCGGCACGTAGGCCTGGTACGAGATGATTGGCTTGCCGCCGATGATGAATGGATAGTCAAAGCCGTTCATCCACCACTGAAGGAGAATCGAGCAGCCGACGCCGGTCAGACCGCCGCAGAGAACCATGTACGGCAGAATCGTCGGACGAAGGCCCATCGCGCGATCCATTCCGTGGACTGGAAACGGCGTATAGGTGTCAATCGCCGAAAAGCCAGCTTGGCGCACGGCCTTCACAGCCTCTAGGAGCGCGCCCGGCGACTTGTACTCGGCGACAACGCCCCAGACGTTGTCTTCGAAAGTAACCCCGGTCTTGGTAGACATCAGTGAGCCTCCTTGCCGTGGCCCGTGTCGTGTGCATGCGGGTTCGCCGCTGGCGACACGCCTTTGATCTCCGAGATGGCGATCATCGGGACGAAGCGCAGGAACAGAAGGAAGAGCGTGAAGAACAGACCGAACGTGCCAAGGTACATGCTCACGTCGATCCAGGTCGGACGGAAGTAGCCCCAAGCCGCTGGCGTAAAGTCACGGTGCAGCGACGTGGCGATGATGACGAAGCGCTCGAACCACATGCCGATGTTCACAAAGATCGAGATCACGAACATCGCCGGAATCGAGCGACGGATCCCGCGGAACCAGAACAGCTGGGGCGAGATGACGTTGCACGAAATCATCGTCCAGTAGGCCCAGGCGTACGGTCCCGCCGCCCGGTTGATGAACGTGAAGCGCTCGTAGGGATTGCCGCCGTACCAGGCGATGAAGAACTCCATGCCGTACGCGTAACCGACCATCGTGCCGGTCACGAGCATGATCTTGTTCATGTTCTCGAGGACGCGCATGGTGACGAGGTCTTTGAGTCCGTAGAACTCACGCGCCAGCACCATCAGCGTCATCACGAGGCCGAAGCCCGAGAACACTGCACCAGCAACGAAGTAAGGCGGGAAGATCGTCGCGTGCCAGCCCGGCAGAACCGAGGTCGCGAAGTCGAACGACACGACCGAGTGAACCGAGAGCACCAGCGGAGTCGAGATACCAGCGAGGATCAGGTACGCGCGCTCGTAGTGCTGCCAGTGACGGTTCGAGCCGCGCCAGCCCATCGAGAAGATCCCGTAAAGAATCGCGCGGGTGCGGGTCTTGGCGCGATCACGCAGCGTTGCCAGGTCAGGAATCAGACCGACATACCAGAACAGCGCCGAAACCAGTCCGTAGGTCGACACCGCGAACACGTCCCACATGAGTGGGCTGCGGAAGTTCGGCCACATCGACATCTGGTTCGGAAGCGGAAGCAGCCAGTATGCCGCGAGCCACGGACGACCCGTGTGGAACAGCGGGAACTGGAGGGCGCAGAGCACTGCGAACACCGTCATCGCTTCTGCGAAGCGGTTGATCGCCGTGCGCCACTTCTGCCGGAACAGGAACAAGATGGCGGAAATCAGGGTTCCGGCGTGACCGATACCGATCCACC
>CAYTGC010000954.1:0-1789 GCA_964437195.1 uncultured Myxococcales bacterium
CAGGGCTGCTGGTATCACCTGGTCAACCTCGAATCGAGTGCCGAGGTCCGCATCCACCGCGATGGCAGCGTCGAGGTCCTGACCGGCGTGCAAGACATCGGCGGCGGCGTCCGTACCCCGCTGGCGCAAGTCGTCGCCGAGGAGCTACAGATACCGCTCGCGAAGGTCAAAGTCACCATCGGCGACACCCGCTTGCCACCAGGTCCGGGCTCGGGAGGCAGCGTCACAACCGCATCCATCACCCCGGCAGCACGAGAGGCCGCCTACGCCGCCAAGACGGCTCTGCTCAAAGAGCTGCAAGGCGTGCTCGGCCTGGAAAAGCCCCCCGAACTCAAGGGTGGTGCCGTCGTGGGTGAAAAAGCCGGCAAGCCGATTCCGCCGCTGCCCTTTGACAAAGCCTGCGCACGGCTGCGTCGCGCCGAGGTCCTTGGCACCGCAACCCGCCAGCCCGACTACGGCGCACAAGCGACCGGCAAGCGCGGCAACTTCCTGGCCCAGCTCGGCGGCGTGCAGATGGCCGAGGTCGAGGTCAACACCCTGACCGGTGTCATCAAGGTGGTGCGCATCGCGGCAGCCCAAGACTGCGGTCGCCCGGTCAACCCGCTGCTCATCGAAAGCCAAATTCACGGCGGCATCATCCAGGGCATCTCGTACGCGCTGTTCGAGGAGCGTCGGCTCGACCCCAAAACGGGCCGGGTGCTGAATGGCAACCTCGAACAGTACAAGATCGCCGGGGCGGTCGATGTCCCCAAGATTGACGTGCTGCTGCTCGAAGAACTCCGGGGCCGATCCTCAACGGATGTGAGCGGGATAGGTGAGCCCGCCACGGTCCCGACCGCTGCCGCGATTGCCAACGCGGTCTACAACGCCATTGGCGTGCGAATTCGTGAGCTGCCCCTGACCCCTGCCCGGGTTCTCGCAGCACTTGCCTCCCAGCGCGGGGAAGCCAAGCCATGAACAACTTTTCGCTGATTCAGCCACGCACATTCAAGCAGGCGCTCGACGAGCTGGCCGACCAAAAGGGCGGGCCCGTCAAGATCAAGGCGGGTGGCATCGACCTCCTCGATCGAATGAAAGAAGGCCTCGACTTCCCGGCGCGGCTGCTCAACATTCGCCAGCTTCGTGATCCGGCCTACCCGATGCACGACATAAGCGAGGTCAAAGCCGAGGCCATACCCGAAGGCATCTGGCAGCTTCTCCCCGGGAGCGACAACGGCAATCCCCCACCGCGTCGTGACTGCATACGGCTCGGGGCCCTTTCGACGATTGCACAGCTTGCAGCCCATCCCCTCATTCAGAGCAAGCTGCCAGCGCTGAGCGAAGCCGCCGCCGAGATCGCGACGCCGCAGATCCGCCAGGTGGCAACGCTGGCAGGCAACCTGCTCCAGCGTCCGCGCTGCTGGTACTTTCGCTCAGCCGAATACGCCTGCGCCAAAAAGGGCGGCCCTGTGTGCTTCGCCCAAGACGGGGAAAATGACTTTCACGCCATCTTCGACAACCAGCCCTGCGCAGCCGTGCATCCCTCGGGCACTGCCGTTCCGCTGACGGCGCTGGATACGATGGTGCAGATCATGACGCCCCAGGGTGAGCGCTTTGCTCGGCTGTCGAGCTTCCTGGTCGGGCCCACCCAGCCCGGCGGTGCCGTCAGCCGTGAGAATCGTCTCGAAGAGGACATGGTCCTTTTGGCCCTCTGGGTTCCGTCTCCACTGCCAAGAGAAAAGAGCCTCTATCGCAAGGTGAAGCAGAAGCAGAGCTTCGACTGGCCACTCGCCGAGGTCGCCATCAACAT
>CAYTGC010000955.1:0-1789 GCA_964437195.1 uncultured Myxococcales bacterium
AGCAGCAGCGACACGGTCTTGGTTGCGGTTCGTCCGTAATCAATTCGCTCGACGGTTTTCCAGCCAAGATCGGCCAAGCAGTCGGTCAGAAGTTTGGGGTCGTATCGGCGCACCCGCCACATCAGGAACCGACGGTCGGGTTGACGGTCCCGCATCTTGACCGTCGCGACCGCGTCGAAACCATAACTGCCTGGAACTCCGCCGGGAGGAGCGAGTTCCCCAGACAGCGTGATCTGGTCGGCACCATTGCAGTATCGTCTGATGATTCCGCCGAGCCAGGTCGCGTGCGTGGGCCGAACCTTCCCACTCGCTCCGGGATCATTGCGTCGAATCTGCTCGCGGTCGCTGGCTGGTGCTCGCGCAATCGTCAGATCACACAGGAATAGGTCGCCGGGAACGCAACAACTGAGGGTGTCACGGAAGAACCGCAACTCATCATTGAGATTGGCCAGCGTGTTGCCAAGCATCGTGTACAGGCGACGACGACCTCTGAGCCCGCCAACCAACATTGGTAGACGCGGAAGCTCCAAAAAGTTCCCATGCACCGTGTAGGTCGTCAGATGCGGCTGCGTCTCTTGGAAGTGACGGTAAGCCGTATTGAGAAGTGCGTGGCTCACATCGAGAAGGAACACTTCGGTTTGCGCGGGAAAACGTAGCTGCGGCTGGAGCGCCGACAACAGTCCGGCCTCGGTCCTTCCGTCACCGCAGCCGAGTACGTTCACACTGAGCGCTTGCTCTCCGACAATCTCTGCAATTCGGCGGGCCATCGCATCCAGAGGCATCGTGGCGCGGAACTCTGCCTCGTAGTCTGGCGACGACGAGGTGGCGATCCAGTCCTTCGCGCTTTGGGGGTCGATGTACACATACGTTTGCTCAAGCTGTCCGCTCGGACTGTTTAGCGTGTTGGCCAAGTCGGTGATCATCTCGACGGGATCGTAGGTTGGCCCAAGCCACGACGTCGGCGTCCAGCGCGTCCCCGCACTTCGCTCTGCCGACAGCTCGATGTCGCTGACCCTCAAGTTTAATTCCGGCAAGGCCAGTAGTTTGAGCATCAGCCCGCGACGAGCAGTTCGCTTGTGCAGCTCCAGTGCGCGAATCGTCGTCGCGGTGACCCCGACTTTGTCGGCAAGCGTTTCTTGCGTCAATCCCGCGGCTTGACGGCGCACTCGCAGACGTTCGCCAAACTTACGCCAATCGATCGGTCCCAGCAGCTCGCTCTCATCGGCATCCCCGACAATGGTAATTACCTCTTGGAGTCCGCGAACCGCCCTGTCGTGGTTCTTGATCTGGCTGGGTCGCAGTCGCTGGAGTGCGTGAAGTGCCTCGACCAGCTTGGCCTGGACCACCGAGGGATCATCGAGGCTGTCGAGTCCCGTCGGAGGAGGGGTCTGTGGATAGAGATGAGTAGCCTCAATCACATCAGGCTCGCTTCGGGCTCTGTCGGGACGTGCAGGCATCGGTGGCTCCTACCTGGGCGAATGCATAGCACAGCACAGCGACGGAGCACGGTTTCTTTTCGCGAGCGCCACGGGTTTCTCTTCATCCCGTTTTGCTCGGCCAAAAGTTCCATGAACGCACGGTTTCCACCATCCCAAACTTCCTGCTGAATGGCCGCTGTAACCCGGAATTACCAACCAAACGGAGGCTGCCATGGATGAACAGGGAGTCCATTTCCGACAACGGCACAGAGAAGCCCGCGAAGACCAAGAGACGCCATACACTCACGGAGGGCTGTGATGACCGTATCACGACGGGCGCTGCTCGGCATCCGCGCCAAGCCGATGAAAGT
>CAYTGC010000956.1:0-1780 GCA_964437195.1 uncultured Myxococcales bacterium
CGACGACGACGGTCACTCCATCAATCGTCAGCGAGGTCTCGGCGAGGTTCGTCGAGAGGATTACGCGACGGGGCGCATTGGGAGATCGGGGGGCGACCACTTGCCGCTGCTCTGCGAGCGAAAGATCCCCATGAAGCGGCAGCACATCGAGTGAAAACTGCGACGACAGCTCGTTGAGTGCTTCTTGACAGCGGCGAATCTCAGCGCTGCCTGGCAAAAAGACCAAGATGTCACCCTGTCGTCGGACAGGGTCGCTGCCGATGCTCTTTTGATCTCGCTGCACCGCTTCCCGCACGGCGCGGCGGACCTGTTGGGGAATCGGCTCGTCGGTGGGCAGTGGTAGATACTCAAGCTCGACGGGAAACGACTTGCCCTGGCTTTCGACGATCGGACATCCGCCCAAAAATTCGGCCACCTTGGTGGTGTGCAGCGTCGCGGACATGACGCACAGCTGCAAGTCCGGGCGGCTCGTCTGCTGGAGGCGCAAAAGCAGGGCCAGCAGCAAGTCGGTCTGATAGTGGCGCTCGTGAAATTCGTCAAAAATTACGAGGCGTACCGACGACAACTGCGGATCGGCGGCGAGCTGCCGGAGCAGCACTCCTTCGGTGACAAAGCGCAGCCGCGTCGCTGCACTCACAATCGATTCGAAACGAAGCTGCACACCGACGGTCTGGCCAAGTGACTCGCCGAGCTGTTCAGCCACCCGCAGCGCCGACAACTGGGCGGCGATGCGGCGCGGCTCCAGCACGACGATCTCTCCGTCGGGAATCGCCGACAAAAGGGCCAGAGGAACCCTCGTGGTCTTGCCTGCGCCCGGCGGTGCCGCAATCACCAGATTGGGCTGGGTGCGCAGCTTGTCGACAATCTCGGCAAGCAGTGGATCGATGGGCAGCGACGAAAGACCCGGCGGAAGAAGTGCGTCTGGCGTCGGTTCGGTGGGCTGCGGCGGGACGAGCGAGGCGGACATCGGCTCCTGCGAAACAAAAGCGGCGCACGATACAGCCGTCACGTTCCGACGTAAAGCCCGACGGCCTGTGGTCCGTGAAAAAGCGAACAGCGATGGCCAGCTAGCGTGGTGAAACCGCGGGCTTGCCACCTTTGCGCGGATCGCTCGCGGCCGAAAAAACGGCGGGTTTGCCATCGCGGGCTGGGTGATACACAACCACCTGGACCGCCGTTTCGAGCGGCGCTGGCGTAACGACAAGCTTGTGGCCACGCTGGCTCAGCCGTTCGCGCACATCGGCCGGAACCTCTGGCTCGATGAGGACGTTGTCGGGAAGAAACTGCGCGTGGATGCGTGGCGACGACACTGCGGGCTCGGCGTCCATCCCAAAATCGATCAGGTTGATCAGGGTCTGTACGACGCCGGTGACGATGGTTGGTCCACCGGAGCCACCGGCACAGTACACAGAGCCGTCCGGTGCAACCGCGATGAGCGGTGTCATGCTCGATGCTGGGCGCTTTCCGGGCGCGACCAGATTTGCTTCATCACCGACGAGACCAAATGCGTTTTCGGTAGCAGGTTTGGCGCTAAAGTCATCCATCTGGTTGTTGAGTAGCACGCCGCTCTTGGCACCGACGACACGGGCCCCGAAGGAGAGGTTCACCGTCGTGGTCAGCGCCGCCGCATTGCCATGGCGGTCAATGACGCAGAGATGGCTGGTTCCTTTGTCCCGAGGTGGAGACAGCGGCTGACCGGTGCCGGGGCGACCGTAGCTCGCGGGCGGCAAGACCTTGTCGGGCAAGATCGTTGCGGCGCGGCCTTTGGCGTACTCGATGC
>CAYTGC010000957.1:0-1770 GCA_964437195.1 uncultured Myxococcales bacterium
TCGGCAAACGCAGGAGCCAGCGACGGTGTCGGTCCCGCCGCAGACGGTGCATTTCGCAGCGTCCCGACCCGATCGAGGATCAGTGTCAGCACCCGAGCGATGCTCCAGCCCGACCGAGTCAGATGCAGCAGCGCTTCGAGTGACAGCGGCGAAATCAGCTTGCGCACAAACGCCTCCCCAGAGAGCGGCGACAGCACCACCGTCGGGGTTTGGCTGTACGACATTCCCAAGCTCGGCCTGACGACACTGCGCAGCGGAAGGTCGGAGCTGACCGAAAAATCGGTCCCGATGCCGGCTGATCCACCGATCGACTGCTGCGATGTGATGCCGCTCACCTCGACGAAGTACGGATTGTCGCGGTAACGCAGCCGCACCAAATTGAGCAAAAGTTGCTCGTTTTGGGCGCGAACAATCGCTTCGTTGAAGTCACGCTGCGTGACCCCAAGCGTCGCCGGTCCGAGGTGAAAACAGCCAGAACAGGTCGCCAGCAGCGCCAGCACAAAGAAAGCGCGCCAAACCATGGTGCCCCTTGGTTAATCTCTCATAACCAAGCCATGAGCGACCAGATCCAGTCCCAAACCAACCCTTCCCGTCGACCCCGCTCGCATGAGCTGTTTGCCCGCGCCAAACAGACGATTCCTGGTGGCGTGAACTCGCCCGTACGCGCGTTCCGAGGTGTTGGCGGTGACCCGGTGTTCTTTGCATCTGGCAAAGGCGCATATCTCTGGGATGTCGACGGCAACTCTTATGTCGATTACGTCGGTTCGTGGGGACCGATGATCCTGGGCCATGCACAGCCGCAGGTGCTCGCCGCCATCACCGAGGCGGCCAAAGATGGACTCAGCTTTGGCGCACCGACAGAGCGCGAGGTTCGCTTTGCCGAGCTTCTGACCCGTCGGGTACCATCCATGGACAAGGTTCGGCTGGTGTCGTCGGGAACAGAGGCGACGATGTCAGCCCTGCGCGTGGCGCGTGGTGCGACCGGACGGGCCAAGATCGTGAAGATCGACGGCGCGTACCATGGCCACGCCGACAGCCTTCTCGTCGCGGCTGGATCCGGTGCGGCCACACTGGGAATCCCCGGTTCCGCTGGTGTGACCGAAGGGGCAGCGCGCGATACCCTGACGGTGCCATGGAACGATGTCGCAGCGATTGAGGCGGTCTTCGCCGAGCAGCGGCGGGCCGACGGTGAGAGCGAAATCGCCGCCGTCATCATCGAGCCCGTCTGCGGCAACATGGGCTGCGTCGCACCAGAGCCGGGCTACCTGGAGCTTTTGCGCCGACTCACCAAGGACGCAGGCACCGTGTTCATTTTCGACGAAGTGATGACCGGATTCCGCGTCGCATACGGCGGAGCGCAGCAGCGCTACGGCATCGTCCCGGACATGACGTGTCTTGGCAAGATCGTCGGCGGTGGCCTTCCAGCCGGCGCGTACGGTGGCAAGCGCGAGATCATGGACAAGGTCGCACCAGTCGGGCCAGTGTACCAAGCGGGTACACTTTCCGGGAATCCGCTGGCCGTTGCCGCCGGGATGTCGCTTTTGGAACTGCTCGACGCGCCCGGCCTGTACGAGCGTCTCGAGGAGCAGACGGCCTATCTGTCGCGTGAGCTTTTGTCGATTTGTCAGAAAGCCAACATTCCGGCGGTGGTGAATCAGGTCGGCTCGATGTTCACGCTGTTTTTCACCGGGCAGCCGGTTCGCAACTACGCGGACGCCAAGCGGTCAGACACGGGGCGTTTTGCGCGGTTTTTCCACGGCATGCTGGATC
>CAYTGC010000958.1:0-1769 GCA_964437195.1 uncultured Myxococcales bacterium
GGTTCTGTGATGACTCACATCGTGCGAGCTATTGGCGGGAGCACTCCACGCAGAGCCCCAAAAGCAAGCCAGGAAAGGAGCGAAGCGGAGCGAAGTCGCAGGTCGGTGCAAGTGGGAGGGACAAGCCAGGCGCACGAAAGCCACGAATTCCGCGAGCACGTCCGCACACAATGGAGCACAGCTCAGCGCGCGTTCCGATGGCTGAGCAGTTCCGCAGTCTGGCTCCTGAAGGTGCCGTAGGCTATCGACTGGTGTTGCCGATACGCTCTCACGATGATGTCTTGCGTCTATCGCCTCCGCTCGATGCGACTGGCTGCCAGGGTCACTATTCCCTCTGTCCGTTTCAGGCTCCTTATGACATTCGATTGATCGACGGACAAACGTATCGCGTGGTGTGGATCGGTGCTTCGGGGGACGTCATTCCTCCGAAGCCAGATGGAACCATTCCCGGTCTTCACTTCTTCCTGACCAGCTGCGCGGAACCAGTCGGAGTCGAAGCAGAATCTGGCTCTGGTGAATCACGGCATGCGCACAATCCAACAGAGACAGAACGTCTTACGAAGGCGCTGGCTACAGCAATACCCGCGATAGAAGAACTACTCGCGAGCTTGACCGCGCTTGCAAAAGAGCAGCGCGCAGCAGACAAAGCCGTTGCAGAGGAATCGGTTTCGCCGACTCAAGAGGAGTCGGCCCCTCCAGCTGACTCTGTCGCATCCTCGCAATCAGTCGCAGCCTCGGAATCGCCTTCGCAGAAGGATACTTCAGCAGATGGAATGGGAGTTCCTCCGAACGCGATTCCTGAGAACATCTCTACGGACCCTCCTCCACGAACAGAGGCCCCCCAACACTGGGATTCGCAACTTGTGAGCGAAGACGAAAGACAGTTGGTGATGCGCTGGGCACTCGATGAAGACAAGGTGACGCTCCTCTATCGCGAACTCCATCGCCGAGCAAAGGGAGTCGATTCGCGCGACTCAGCGATTGACACGACCTATGTTCCTAAAGCAGAGGACATCAAGGAGTTGGCGAGGGTCGAAGGGAATTTTGCCATTGCAGCGGCGACAGCCGAGCTACACAAGGAGCTGATGAGGGCTCCGCAGGCAAATCCGACCGGCGAGTATCCGCAGCCGAAGCTCATCCCATCCCTTGGCGGTTTCGAGAAACAGAGAGTCCTTGCCGCATTCCGTTCCCCCGAACAGAGAGCACACTTTGAATATCTCCTGAGTCGTCGCCATGCGCTCCGGGTCGGAGGTGCGCTGCCGTCGCATCCGAAGGCGACCAGCGGTTTCAACAGAGAGTCACGTCGCAAGCTGGAGAAGCTCTTTCAGGATTCCCGAGCCACCGCACTGATGGCCGCACTCCTCCAGCCGGAATGGACAGCAGCCGAGAAGTCGGTCAGGAAGGACTCTGCGATTCCCCCATCCGTGCTTGGTCTGAGTCGGAGCTGAGTGAGACGGACTGCGGACGACTCGCCAAGAGCATCCTCGACGCTGATCACAGGATCAGCGACAGAGGATTTTCACACCTACACTCCGCCCCCGTCGCCGCGCACCGATCAAGACCCCCAATCCATCCGCACGGACGGATTGGATTTTCGCCACCACACCGCCGACCGAAAAAACGTACTTAAACATACGTTTAATCGATCGAAGCGAGCCGCCTTAACCCCCTTTTATTTAAGGCATCGGCGACGAGGGATTCTTTTTCGTTGACGCGGACGGATCAAGTATTTCTTTTTTTCCTGTCGAGGGGGCTTAATTGGGGCGGCG
>CAYTGC010000959.1:0-1764 GCA_964437195.1 uncultured Myxococcales bacterium
TGGCGCGGGATAAAGTGCGATCGGTGAAAGTCCCCCGCTCGCTCGTACAGCACCGCCGCCAGCCACAAGAGCTCGGTCTGCGTGTCGTTTTTGTCCTGCCCGACCAGCGCTTCCTTGGTCTGCGGAACCACGATTCCGACCGCTGAAAACTCCCGCCGCGCCGACACCCCCAGGCCGAGCCGCAAAAGTTCCAGCCCGCGCAAAAAGCCCGGCATCCCGTACAGCGCCCGCGGCGCAAACGAGAGCGGTGGCTCCTTGGCTGGCTCAGCCGGGTCACCGTACAGCTCGCCCATCAGCGCTTCAAATT
Organism: uncultured Myxococcales bacterium; assembly: GCA_964437195.1. GTDB lineage: Bacteria > Myxococcota_A > Polyangia > Palsa-1104 > JAEUJZ01 > JAEUKA01. The sequence goes on from CAYTGC010000959.1 coordinate 308, forward strand.
CCGTCGCAAAGCCATCGCGAAGCCGGTTCAGCGACAGGAGCGTATAAAACGACAGTGGATACGTCCGCGCCGTCTTTTGGTAGTAGTCGAGCGCTGCTGCCTTTTCGCCGCTCTGCTCGGCCAGTCTGCCGAGCCAGTAGAGCGTCCGCCCTTCCTGATCCCATCCGACCTCGCGCGGTATCTTCGCAAGCGCCGAAAGGAGCCACGTCTGCGCCTTGGTCGTGTCCTTCTTTCGCAGCGCTCGAAACGCGAGTCGCCACAGCGCTTCTGCCCGTCGGTCGCCATCGGGAAACCGCGTCGGCAAGTCAGCAAGCAGCGACTCGAACTTCGCTTCGTAGTCTGGACACTGCTCCGCGTTGCAGGTCTTCTTCGGGCCGTCTTTGCTCAGTCGCTCGGCCAGGTCGAGGTACATCTCCGCCTGCCGCAGCCGAGAGTCATCGGCGTAGCTGTGCGTGGGATGCGCCGCCTCGCCCTGGGCGAACAGATCGGCCCCTTGCTGAAGCCGTCCCGCCGAGGCATGACACCGCGCCCCTTGGTACAGCGACTTCATGTGCAGATCGTCGTTTTTCGCCGCCGCCGGTGCGCAAGCCGCAATCGCATCATCGAACAGCGGCGCCGCACGGGGACGCTGCCGCTGCTTAAACACACTCTGCGCCAGGTGGAAACGGGCGATGCACTTCTGCGCGTCGTCGAGCTCGGGCTGTTCCAGCACCAGCCGGAAGGCGGATTCACTCTCGGGATTGCGCATCTCATCGAACAAGACCAGCGCGCGCTGGAGCAGCTCCTTGGCCGAAAACGGCGCTTGCTTGACCCCAGGCTGATCCAGTCGCTTCGCCGCCAGCACTCCCGCGGATTCCGTCGGTGCTTCGATGTAAAGCCGTCTCCAAATCTGCAGCGACTCAGCCGTTCGCGACAGCGTGTCCAGGAGCTGGGCCGTCTGCACATCTGCTTGCAGCTTGCGCGCCGTGTCGGTTCCACAGGCCGCGCCATAGGCCCGATAGGCCGTCACTGCCTGCTCGCGCAGCGTCGCCGCCGACTTCGGCTCCTGATCTGCCGCGGCACGCAGCGCTTCTCCGCGCAAAAACCGCGCATCGCAGTCGAGCACCGAGTCGGTTGGAACCCGACCTAGCTGCGCCAGGCTTTCCTTCGCTTTGGCGGCCAAAAGCAGCGACTGCGCACCAAACAGCGTGTGGTAACTGGAAAGCAGCGGATAGCTCTTCTGAAGCGCCGCAAAGTGCTGCGCCGCTCCCGACGCTGTCGCCGTTTTCTCTGGACCCGGTGGAAGCTGCTCGGCGGTCCGCAGCATCGCCAGACCCAGCAGAAACCGTACCTTCACATCGAGCGCATCGTCGCGGGCGTCCAGCTTGCTCGTCGCGCGCTCGCTCCGCCAGGCCACGACGTAGTCGGTCACCAGTCCGCGTGCGCCCGTCGCATCCCCCATGCGCAGACGCTCACTC
>CAYTGC010000960.1:0-1764 GCA_964437195.1 uncultured Myxococcales bacterium
GGCCAGCGCCGATAGCTCCAGATGATCTCGTTTAGGAAGCACTCGCCGCCAAAGATCGCGTCGCACAGAAGCTTCAGGTACGCCCCCGCCGAGCTGTCGCAGTGCAGGTACAGGCTGCCGCTTGGCTTTAACACCCGCCGCAGCTCGACAAGCCGCGGTGCCATCATGCCGACGTACGCCAGCATCGACAGATCCAGTGGGCCAAGGAGCGTCAAAAGCGCTTCCGTGAGCAGCCGCGTCGGCACATGCTCGCTCTGCTTCATTTCCTGAAGGTGCGCTTCGGCTTCCGGGCCATATCGCCACGTATCGTGGAACACCACCCCCAGATCGCGCAGCGCCTTGTACCTTAGCGCCCGCGCCGACACCGAATACGACGCCTTCGACGCAAACGGCGGGTCCAGATAGGCCAAATCGACACTCGCATCCGGTAGCTTCCGCAGGACCGGTAGGTTGTCGGACAGATAGAGCGTGTTCTTCATCCCAAGAGGCCGCGCTGCTAGCCACTGACTCTATCGAAAAACCAGCCTATCCTGCTTCTGGAAACATAAGCCCGGGGGCGACCGGAGCGCTTTTTTCGGCCGCGTGCGGGACGGAAAAAGTCTCGCAGGGAAGCGGGGCCCCGGGCGGGACGGTTCTAACCGCGAGAGGAGGATGCGCATGCGTTCATTGGGAAGCGGCAGCGTGGCGGCGATGCTGGGCCTTGTGGGACTTTTGTTGGGGTGCAGTCCCAAGACCGAGACTGTCGAGGGCGGCACTCCCGACCTGTCGATGCTGGCGCGCGACATGGGCGTCTGCTACATCGACCCGACCAACCTGATCCAAAACCCCGGCTTCGAGACGCCCAGCAAAGATCTCGATGGCAACGGCAAAGCCAACAACACCGGAACTCCCGGCAGCTCGATTCCCAACTGGGACGGCTGCTGTAGCCAAGCGACCGGCGGCACCAGCTGGACCATTGCCACCAGCATGCCCCACTGCGACCTGCGCGCGCTGACTGTCGTCAGCACCACCGCGAACGCCAATGTCCTAAACCAAGCCCTGCCCGTCTCCGGCAAGATCGGCAAGAACCTGTCGGCGTCCGCGTACGTGTTTGTCCAGTCGGTGCAGGCTGGCGGCAAGCTCGCCATCGACATCTGGGACGACACCGCCAAGAAAGTCATCGCGACCTCGGCTGTCGTCACGACCACCACGCCCGACTGGATCCGACTCTCGCTCAGCGTGCCGATACCCAGCCCCGGCAATGTCCAGTACCGCGTCAATACCTCCGGCACGGTGACTGCGATTGTCGACGATCCCGTGGTGCTGGTGCCCTGATCCCGGGGTGTGCTGGGTAAACGGTTACCCCAAAGTTGCCTGCTTCGGCGGGGTTTTGTTTGACCCCTCGGGTAAATGAGGGTACTTGTCGCTGCATGGTCGAACCGTGCGACGAGCTAGACAGTGGCGGCAGGGTGCTGCTCATCGAAGAGCGCCCCGAGCTGATTGCTGCTGTGTCGTCGTGCCTCTTCGACCGGGGCTATAAGACGCTGACCGCACAGTCACTGGTCGATGCCCGTGCGGCGGTCGAGAGCGGCGCGGTGTCGCTCGTGCTGCTCAGCTTTCGGCTGTTTAGCAGCCTGGGGGGCAAGGACTTCCTCGACGAGCTGCGCGCCCACTGTCCGCGTCGCTGGCTGCCGATCATTGCGCTCCTCGACAAGACCGACAACTGGCATGCGGCCAGCGCCCTCGACTTTGAAGACTACCTGCCCGATCCATTCCCCGTCGAAG
>CAYTGC010000961.1:0-1763 GCA_964437195.1 uncultured Myxococcales bacterium
GTGATGTGGACACAGTCCAAAACAAATGTTGTGTTTGCTGATGACCATCTGGTCGTAGCGAGCGGGAAACGTCTTCTGAAGCAGATCGTTGATCTCCGACTCGATCTCCGCGACAGGCAGCACCATTTCCTGCGCGGCTTTGGCGGCCCGCTCGGCGGTTTCCGTGAAATTGTCATCGGTTTGGGTCGGATAACCCATCTGAGCGTAGGCCTTTAGCACCAGTTCATACGCGCGGACGAGCATCTGTTTGGCGTCATCTTGTTGAGACATGGGTTCTTTCATTGCGAGGCGACAAGTCACCGAAGGTGAGTCGGAGGGGTGTTTAGCATGCGATGCCGCAGGCCGTCAGCCGACACCAGCAACCCAGGTTCGCAACAGCCCCGCAGCCGACAGAATAGAACCGGCGCCGCGAAGTCTTACCCTGCAAAGACCCGGCGCGAGCCATCCCAGATGCGGCGAAGGGCTTGCGCGAAGATCTTGTCTTACGGAGAATGCGCACCATGAATTTTCATCACCGTATTGCCCTCGCGGTGACGGCGCTGCTGAGCCTCCCGAGCGTCGCCAGCGCGGCACCACCGCACGACTTTTCGATCTACGCCATCCGAATGGGCGGCGATGCGGCGCAAGCCAAGCCGTATGTTGACAGGTTCGCTCGCCACTTGGAGTCGGTGACGGGCTGGCCCGCAGGAGCGACAAGCGGCGCGTTTTTTACTTCTCGCAAAGAAGCCGTTGCCGCTCTCGAGCAGCAGAAGCCGGGCTGGGCCGTCGTCGAGCCCTCGCTCTACTTCGATCTTCGCAAGACCCACAAGGCCGTGGCCATCGCGCAGGTCGTCAGCACCGATCTCAATACGCCCCAGCTCCACGTCGTCGTCAAAGACCCGGCGATAAAGACCTTGGCCGATCTGTCGGGCAAGCGCATCTGGACCCAATTCGCCGACGCTGGCAAATTCCTGAGCAATGTCATCCTCGATGGAAAAAGCCCGGCAGAGACGCGCTTTCAACTCAAGCAGATCGGCGTGGTCACCAAGGGCATTCGTGCCGTCATTCGCGGCGAGGCCGATGCAACGTTGGCAGATCCTGAGCAGCTAACGGAAGCCAAAAAGATGGAAGGCGGCGCCGACCTGCGCCACATCTATACATCGGAAGCGCTGCCCGGCCTTTTGGTGGTGGCCTTTCCTCAGCTTCCTGCGGCGGAGCAAAAGAAACTGAGTGGCGCACTCGTTGGTATGTGCGCGACGCCAAACGGTGGTCCCGTGTGCAAAGAGATGCGCATCCAAAAGTTTGAGGCCGTAAACTCGGCGCTGCTAGGCACCACCGAGAAAAGGTACGAAAAGCCATGAAGATCCGCATGACCGCAGCCTTTGGGCTGGTTCTGTTGTCGATGACCGCTGCATGTCCGCCGACCGCCGAAGTCAAAGGCGGCGACACCAAGGCTTCACTTAGCGACGCCGAGCTGCCCTCTGATCCCGCCGCCCTCATCAAGCTTGCCGATGAGCAGCTTGCGCTTGGCGGCGTCGGCTATCGCAACGCACAGCTCGCCATGGAAAAAGCGCTGAGCAATGCAGAGTTTGCCGGCCAGAAGGCGGGGTACGATGCGCACTATCGACTGGCGCAAGCCTCCGCCGGACAGTGCACGCTCGATGAAGGAACCGCCTGCCAGGCGAGCCTGCCCAAAGCGATGGAGTCAGCCCGTCGCGCGGTTGAGCTGGCAGCCGATCGCGTCGAAGGCCACTATTACTTGGCGCAGCTTATCGGTTTTTCCG
>CAYTGC010000962.1:0-1762 GCA_964437195.1 uncultured Myxococcales bacterium
CTGATTCGCAAGCAGCTTATCGAACACTACGTTCGCGAGTCACAGGGCAGCGAGATGCTGAGCCCACGCGACTTCCTCCAGTCACTTTCGCAGACGATGCGACGGCGGGGTGGGACCAGTGCGACGGCGTTCAAGATTGCGCGACTGTATCTGCGCGTCTCTCTGCCGAAGGAAGCGCTCGCCGAGATCGAGAAGCTGGGCAAGCTGAGCACCGAGGAGACTCGGCTTCTCGACCTCCTGCGCGACACGCTGGCAAACCCAAGTCCGCAGCTTTCAGACGAGCAACTGTCGTCCGCCATCAAGCTGGCAATCGGGCTTGCCCAGAATCCCGAAGACATCGAGGTCAGCCTGCAGGTCTGTCGAGATGTCCTGGCTCGTGCACCGCAGTTTGTGAATGCGGCGGTCTGTATTGGTGAGCTTGCGGCGGCCATGGAACGCAAAGGTCTGGCCGTGCGCGCCTTCGAGCGAGCCAAGACGCTGTCCAAAGCGGATCGCTCGATCTGGGAAAAGCTTGGGCTTTTGTACGTCGAGCGGCTCTCTGACCTCGTCAGCGAAGAGCGCACAAGTGAAATGGAAGCGGCGCTGCGCGAGATCGAGAGCTACTACGCCAGCATGAAGCAGCAGTTTCCCGAGACGACTCCGGGGCTGAGCATGGCGCTGGCGCTCGCCGAAGTCGGTCGTGGTTACTTCAACGCGGGATCGATCACAGAAGCTGCGCGCTACCTTCGGCGGTCAGTCGAGGTGATGCCCAATGCGCAGGCGCTCGAGCTGCTCGGGATGATTCACCTGCGCAAAGGCGAGACACAGGACGCAGTGGCGACGCTGGAAAAGGCGCGCTCGACGCACAGTGGCAGCGCGCAGTTCGATCCGATGAACAAGGAGTTCTACGCCGCACGGCTGGGACGGCTCATCGGTGAAGCGCAGGATCTGGGCAAAGAAGGCGCCGGAGCAGAGACACGGAAAAACAGCCTGCGACGTTTCGATCAGCTGCTCGTGACGGGAAAACTGCCGCCCGAGCGGAGGGCCGAGGCCGAGATCGAGCGAGGCAAGCTCTACTATCAGCAGGGCGAGCGCGAGCAAGCGCTTCTGTCATTCCGCTTGGCTTCGGATCACCTGCCGAGCGCCGAGGAAAGCAACAAGAACGCCGGACAGCTCTACGCCGATGCGATCGCTTTTTTGGTGGCACGCGGCGAGCTGGATCTCTCACTCGACATGTTCCACCGCGCCCTTCAGTCGCAGACCATCGGAGAGCCGCTGAAAGTGTACTGCTCGCTGTGGCTGCTCGATCTGGCGGTACGGGCCGGACAGTCTCCGGATCCTCTGGCGACGGCGTTTTTGCAGTCGGTACAAGGCGCCAAGTGGCATGCCGATCTGGCTCGCTTTGCGAGTGGGAACATCACTGACACCGAGCTTGTCCGTCGGGCTGATACGCAAGGCAAGCAAGCCGAAGCGAACTTCTACCTGGCTCAAGCGGCCCTGCGACGGGGAAATCGCGCGGCAGCGATGGAGCTGTGGCGCAAAGTGGTGCAGAGCAGCATGCTCGGTTTCTTCGAGTACGAGATGTCGAGCCAGTTTCTACGCCGAGGCGCACCGACGCAGCCGCTCCTGTCGAACAAGCCGACTACCTCCGCCCCGACCTCTGTTCGCCGACCGAATCCACCCGCCAAGTAAGCAATTTCCATTACAAAATTTTTATTGAGTAATACTTCGCAGCCATCGAAGATGGTGGCATGGGGAGCATCTGGGGCCGCTTGGCCCTTCT
>CAYTGC010000963.1:0-1762 GCA_964437195.1 uncultured Myxococcales bacterium
GGTCAACCCCATTCCCGAAGGAGTACCTCTGCATGTCGCGGAAAAAGACCGTCGCCTTCTGCGCCCTGGGCGGCACGGCCCTATCTGTCATTGCAATCAGCTGCACCGACTACCTGACTGGTCAGACGCCCGAGCCTGAAGGGCCACTGCGGGTGACCAAGCTCACGCTGCTCGACAAGGTTTCGCGAGACAAAGCGGTCTTCACCGACACGAGTCTGCCCGACTGTGCGCAGTATTCCGCGGAGTATTGCACCCAGGAGGGGAACCGACTGTCGGACGCGTGCCGCACTTGCTATAACGACGTGCTCAAAGACACGTACTCGGTGGCGAAGAGCCCTCCGACGCCAGACTCAGCGACGGATCTGCGGGTGGTCTTCAACAAGATTCCCCGCAAGTGGAACGGCAGCTCGCTAAACCCCGACGATGTTCCCGAGATGGCGCTGCGTCTGCAGTGTGGTGGGACTTGCCAGGGGATTCCTTCGTACAAGCGACTGCTCGACATCTCGGGATCGTCGCTGTCCTATGACCCGACGGACATTCCGTTTGGTCCATCGCTGCGCATCGCAGTCGATCGATCGATCGATCCACGGGCTGCGCTGGAGCCGGGATCGTCCTACTCGGTCTACCTCGATGTCGGCCTGTCCGATCGCAGTGACAACCGTCTCGAGTGGTCGGCTGCGGCGCCGCTTCTGGCGTTCAAGACCGAGCCTCTCAAAGTCCTGCAAATGGGACGGGGCGACGCCAAGGCGGATCCCTATGTCTATGCGTCGACAAAGAGCGGTGATGGTTCGACGGGAAATCCGTACAGCGTGGCTGACCTCCCGCGGAACAGCGCCATCGTGCTCAAGCTCAATGCGGCGGTTCATCCAGACTCGCTGTCGCCGCAGAAGCTGACCGGATCGTACAAGCGGGCCGATGGCACCACGGGAACGGTTGATGTGCTGGTCGGAACCAACATTTGGGCGACGGGCGCAGATGGAAGCTTGACCCGCGACGCAAAGACGATGGGCTGCGTGCAGCAGGGACAGCGTCTTTTGGCGATGTGGCCGGATACCGCGGATCTGAAATGGCCGACGGGAGCGGTGGAGCTGACGTTTTCGCTGCCCGCCGGATCGGTCAAAGACGTGGCCCAGAAGGCAGGGTTCCCGATGGGAATGCATGCTTTGGCGGCGGAGCTAACGGTGCGGGCGCGGCTGCTCACGTCCGACGCGCCGATGGGCTACACCGGGCTTACGACCAATCGAGCGAAGGCACAGGCGGGCGCTTGTCCGCAGCTGGGCGGCGCCGACATGGCGACTCCGCGTGATATGGCGGTGGCCGACATGACCACCAAGGACATGTAGCGAGGGACTTACACGGCTATGAAGCGAACTGCCAAAAATCGTCGTCTCCGGTTACGTCTGCCGCTGACCTTGGCGCTCGGTGGCGTCTGCGCCTCGCCCTTTGTTCCCAGCGTCGCGCTGGCGCAGCTTCAGCTTGGGCAGATCCAGGGCATCATCACAAACCAAGACAACGGCAAGCCGCTGCAAGGCGTCACCATCGTTGTCTCGGGGCCGGCCCTGCAAGGTGAACAGTCCGAGATCACCGACAAGTCCGGTAGCTACCTGATCACCCAGCTGCCGCCCGGCGACGGCTACATCATCCGCTATTACTTCGGCGACGTGGTGGTCGAGCGCCCGAACGTCCGCATCTCGCAGAGCAAGACGCTGACGGTCAGCCTGAAGATGCCGACGCAGAAGGGCAAAAACGTCTACGTCGTCAA
>CAYTGC010000964.1:0-1761 GCA_964437195.1 uncultured Myxococcales bacterium
GTGCGAGCGCAAAACCAAGGAGATGTCGTCTCATTCCGACTCCTGTTGCTGTTGCAAACCCCATTGCCCGGATGCCGGGCTCAGGGGCCGCTAATTCTACGTGATGTGGGGCAGTTTACGTCTCCATGGCGCCAAGCTGAACAAAATCCAGCGCGACAGCCATCAGATCTGTGCGCTACGCTTCGTAACGTTAGGATCCCAACGTTGTATACAGCCGAGACTGCTCACGAATTCCCAGAAACTTGAGGAGGCGCACATGAAAACGCGACTGACACTGCTCTCTTTGTCCCTCGTAGCGGCTTGCGGTCAAGCGGACCAAAGCCCCGCGGTGAGCCCTGTCGCGGGTGAGGCGGCAATCGTCAACCGTCAACCATCTGCCATCGGACAGGCGATCGCCGTTTCTGCTGAGCAGTTTGCGATTCCGCAATCGGTGCTGTCGGCGGCAGCGTACGCACAGACCCGCCTTTATTTCGTGCCGGGACAGAGCGGCGAAGCTTCTGGCGATGAGCCGCTGTTCGGTATTTTTGCACTCCGGCGGTCGGATCTCTCCCAAGGCGCCCGGATTGCTGGTGTTTCCGACGCTGTCGCAGAGACCGATGTACTCGCCAACACCAAAGCTGCCGCTGCGCTGCTTCGCGCCTACGCAGACGAGGCCGGAATCGATCGTGCGGATCTGGCGGCCTGGGCTGGTCCGATTGCACGACTTTCAGGGCTTCCGTCGCAGGATGCCCAGGCGTACCACATCCACAACGTTGTCTACAAAGCGCTGCGCGAAGGTCTGCCGCCGGAGATTGCGCTCCAGCATGGCCTTTCTGTCGAGCCGCACCCGAATCTGGTTCCAAGCTTCGCGCCAGTCACCGAAAGCGATCTGCGTTATGCGGGCGTGCGCTACTCGGGCTCGGTGTGGAAGCCAGCCCCGTCGTCGAACTACACCTCGGGACGGAGCGCGTCGATAGACTTGCTGGTCATTCACACCTGCGCCGGTGGATATTCTGGCTGCGTGAGCTGGCTGACGACGCCATATCCGACAAACCCGTACAAGACTTCGGCGCACTACGTCGTCAAAGAAGATGGCACGGAGATCGCTGCTCTCGTCGATGAAAGCAACACCGCCCATCACGTCGGAGCTTCATGGGAAGGCAGGCCGACCAACCCGCGTTCCGTCGGAATTGAACACGGCGGCTTCTCGTATGCCGGCACCAACAAGTGGACCGAAGGACAGATCGCGTCGTCGTCCAAGCTGTCGTGCGACATCGTCAAGCGCAACCGGATCGTGCGCGATCGCAACCACATCATCGGTCACTACCAGCCCGATCCAGTCAACCGCGCCAACGATCCCGGTCGAGACTTCCCCTGGGCCGACTACATGGGCCGAATCAATCGCTGCGTCGGCGGCTCGACGACCATTGTTGTCGACAGCAACCAGGACAACAACGACGCCAGCGGCAAGGTCGAAACCCCGAGCAGCAACTGGAAGTCGTCGACCAACGTCTCTGGATTTTACGGCACCGGCTACTACGTGGCCCCGACAGAGGCGGTGTCCGATGCGGTGTACTTCAAGTTCTATCTCCCAGCCGACGCCAGTCGTGAGGTATTCGCCTGGTGGACGGCGGCGTCCGACCGCAGCACCGCCACACCGTTTGTGATCTTCAACGCAGAGGGCACCAAGCTCGCTTCGGTCACCAAGAACCAGCAGGACAACGGCAGCGAGTGGGTGTCTCTCGGACGCTACAATTTCACGGCGGGCTGGAACCAAGTCGC
>CAYTGC010000965.1:0-1761 GCA_964437195.1 uncultured Myxococcales bacterium
CGAAGCGCTGGTCACTGCCGTCAACGTCGCAATGCGGGTCGGTGCGCCGCTCCTTCTGACCGGCGAGCCGGGCACTGGAAAGTCCCAGGTCGCGTACTACCTGGCCTGGTACTTCGGGGTGGAGCAGGCGCTGTTTCGGCTTGATGTTCGGTCGAGTACCACGGCGGAAGACCTGATTTATCACTTTGACTCGGTTGCGTACTTTCACGCGACCCACGACCCGCAGCGACAAGGAAAACCGATCGCCAGGGAGTCCTTTGTCCGCAAAGGTCCGCTGTGGCAAGCGCTGGAATCGCCCGTGCCGTCCATTGTGCTGCTCGATGAGATCGACAAAGCGCCGCGCGACTTCCCCAACGACATCTTGGGAGTCCTGGGCGAGAGCCGCTTCTTTGTCCGCGAGTGGGGCGACGAGGGGTCGTGGTTCCCGAAAGAGCCGCCGAAGACCAGGCCGCTTGTGATCATTACCTCGAACAGCGAGCGGCGACTGCCCGAGCCGTTTCTGCGCCGCTGCATCTTCCACCACATCGAGTTTACGGAAGAGCTTCTGCGCAAAGCCGTCCACGCACGCCGAGCCGACTTTCCCGAGCTGCCTGACGACGTGCTGTTGGCTGCGATTGACAGGCTGATGGAGCTGCGCGACCAGCCGCTGCGCAAGAAACCGGCGACCTCGGAGCTTTTGGTCTGGCTCACCATCCTGGCCGCCCACTCCGGCCTCGGTGCAAGTGCGGTCAAGAACCATTCATGGAAAGACCTGCCGGGACTCTCCGCACTCATCAAGGATCGTGACGATCTGGATTTGCTTTCGTAGCCGCCCATGCCTTCTGTCAGCGAGCAGCACATCGCGCAGCTCTGTCGCGCCCTTCGCACCGCCGGGCTTCCGGTGGGCATCGAGGAAGAGCTGCGTCTGCTCGTCGTGCTCGCTGGAATCGACACCACAGACCCGAGGCAGCTTGTCGATATCCTGGCCGCCGTTGTCCTCAAGTCCCCGCGACAGCGACCGGACTTTGATCGAGCCGTATCCGCCTGGGCGCTGACCCAGAAGCGGTACATCCAAGCCGAGCGAGAGCAAAGCCCTGACACTACGCAAACCTCAGTTCGCCCGCAGCGGCAATGGGGGAAGTGGGGAGCGGTCGCTTTGGTGGTTCTGCTCGGGCTGCTGGGCATTCGGTACTGGCCGAGGCAGGACGTCGCAAGCCCATCCCCCGATATGGCCGCGGTTGTGGACCTTTCCTCGTCCACTTTCGACCTTGCAAAGAGTCCCGTTGATCTACGGAGTGCGGTTGCGGAAGCCGAAGAAGAGCCGCCAGTCCAGCCACCGCCGCCACAGCCACACCGAGTGTCTGTCTTTGTTCCGCACTTTGAGGTGACGCCGGTTCCGATTCCCAAGTCGCTGTGGGCTTATGTCGGAATGCTGCTCTTGGCGACAGGAATCGGGATCGCGCTGCGCCGGTTTTTGCGCAGGCCGCTTTTGCCGACGTTAGAGCCGCTGCCCACCCGGCGTGGACCTTTGCAGCTTTTGCCCGCGCCGGTTTCGCTCGCCCGTGGCACCGCGGCGATGCTTACCCAAGGGGAGCAGGAAATCGTGGTCTTTGGCATTGGGCGGTTTGTTTCGGAAGAACCGAGTCCCCGGCTCGATCTGCGCAACACCATCGATGCCACGTGTGACGCCGCCGGACAGCCGCAGCTTCGCTATCAGCGCTTGCGCCACAGCCGCGAGGTGTGGCTGTGGACCGATACCGCTCTGGGTGCCTACGCCGATGG
>CAYTGC010000966.1:0-1758 GCA_964437195.1 uncultured Myxococcales bacterium
GATTTCATCAGCGATATACCTGTCGTGCCTTGCCAAGCACATCTTGGGACAGCTCCAAGTCGAGCTGTCCTGCGGTCTTCTGGTTGACGGTCAGGACGCCGGGGCTCGTCGTCGGAGGCGGTACCGGCGTGCGGGTGTTCGCCGGTTTTTGCGCGATCGACTGCGCAAGCTTGGCCGCTTTCTGACCGATGGCTGTGTAGTCTGGCGACACCGATGCGAGTGCTCCTGCCTTGGTGAAGCTGTCGAAGAAGCCGAACAGCGGCACTTTGCGCTCCAGTGTCGAAACGAGGAGGAAGCTGAACATCTCGGCGGTGATGAGCTGCGGGTCGGGCAAAAGCCACAGTCCATCGACGCCGGTGACGAGATCAGAGAGCACTCCACGTACCTGTTTACCGTCGGTGATGGAGCGCGACACGATCTGGATTCCCATCCCTTGCGCAACTTTGTTGGCCTCGGCGATGTACTCTTGCCAGTTGCGCGGCTCGTAGATCACCGCAAGGCGCTTGATCCGTGGCTGCACCAGACGGAGCAGGGCGAGCTGATCGGCAGCCGAGACCTCCAGGCGAACGCCGGTGATATTTTTTGTGGCCGTTGCGGCGCTCCCCAGGACCAGGCAATAGACAACCGGCGTCTCGGGGGCGGCACTTTGCGCGGTTGCAAGCGCCTTTTGTCCGACGGCGAGTATGACGCTCGGGCCGTGCTGTCCGATCTGCGAAGTGGCATCGGCGCTGCTGACATCGACGAGAGGGGCACTCGACAGCACTTCGCGCGCCGCGGTGGTCGCTTCTCGGTACTGAGCAACGCGACCGTCGGTCAAAATCACCACTGGTTGAGCGCGGAGGCCGATCGGCAAGACCAGCAGCCACACGAACAGCAGCGACCACAGCGACAAAAAAGACCTTGCCCGAGGTCCGATTCGACGCAAAGTTGTCGTGCGCATTGACGCCTTCATCGGTTGCTCCATGGTTTCCACCTGAGTGCTGCGAGCCGCGCCGCGATCTGCGGCAGGGAAAGCACTTCGCAGCTTCCCCCAAGTTCGACGGCTGCACTGGGCATACCACTCACGAGTGCGCTGGTTGGTTCTTGCGCAATGGTCCAAGCACCGCTTTCGCGCAAGCTCCGCAGACCGATTGCTCCGTCGCGACCCATCCCGGTCAGAACGATCCCGAGAGACTCTTTTCCGATGGTGTTTGCTGCAGACTGAAACAGAACATCGGCACTCGGCGAAAGCTCGTCCGGGCGGGCTACTCGGGCGCACAGTTGCCCCTGCCGGACCAAGAGATGATGCCGCTTCTGTGCCACGTAGATGCGATTCGGTTCGATCGGCGCGCAGTCCTCGATAACCTGCACCGGGCGCCCGATTTCGGTGCGAAGGAAGCGGACGAAGCTGTCCAGAAACTCTGCGTCGAGGTGTTGAGCGATGCACATGGGCGGAAACTCGTCGGGTAGCTGACGCAGGATTTCCGCCAGCGCAGGCATTCCTCCCGTCGAAGCCGCGATCACAACCAGCGCGGCCACGAGCGGCGGTGGCAATGCGCGCGGTGGTCGCGAGTTCTGCCCTCGGGCAAAGGCGAGCGCGCGGGCTCGGCGCACCAGGGCAGCCACTTCGCTTGCGGCATTGGGACCGACCAGCGTCGGTTTCTCTGCCAACTCGACGGGTGCTCCACCGAAGCTGCCAAGCCGTGCCCGTTCCTCTGGATATCGAGCGATGATGCTCGTCAAAAGGACCGGCGTCGGACAGTGCACCGAGATCATCCG
>CAYTGC010000967.1:0-1758 GCA_964437195.1 uncultured Myxococcales bacterium
AGATTGCCGGTGCGTATCCGTTCGAGAAGTTCGACTCGATGATCAAAGAAGCGCTTGCCGCCAAGAAGTAGTCCAAGGCGTCTCCGCGTATAATGGTCGCCGTGATGCTTGTCGCGGCGGACCCCACTCCCACCCCGGTTTTCGTTTCCCAAGAACAGTCCCCCACAGCGGTCAACTGGCTTGCCAAGATGCAGATGCCGGTTGATTCGCTGAGTCGCGGCCTCGATCGTTGGCTGACCGAGTCGCTGCATGCCAGCCCGGCGCAGGTCGGTCTTGTGCACCTCTTGGTGACTGTGGCGCTGACAGTTGTTGTGGCGTGGCTCGGCGGTTTTGCGTGTCGGTGGCTGAGTCGGCGGCTGCTCTCTGCCGGGAGCCAGCTGGCGTCGCAGCTTTTGGCGCTGTGCGCACGGCCTCTGCGGTACGTCGTGCTGCTGATTGGACTGTCGCAAGCCGTTGAAGATGCCTGGCCAGCAACGCGGGGGCCGGGGCGCTGGGTGGCCGGAACGCTGTTTGTGCTGGCGATCATCATCGCGGTGCGCGGCGTGGCGGCGGTGGCGAAGCTTCTCCTCGAAGCGCTGGTCAGTCCGAAAGTCGAACACTACGACGCGAACCAGAGCCTACCGGTCGGGGCACGCAGCAGCTCGGGGAGAGCGCTGGTGCCGCTTCTGTCTCGGCTCGCGCAGGTCGTGCTCTGGCTCGCTGGGCTGATCCTCATCCTGGATCACTTCGGCCAGAATGTGTCGTCGGTGGTGGCGGCTCTTGGGGTGACCTCGCTGGCGATTGGTCTGGCCTCGCAGCAGGCGCTGTCGAACATCATCGCCGGTCTGGTGCTGGCCGTGGACCACCCGTTTCGGATTGGCGACCGCATTCGACTGCCGGGCAGCGAGAGCGGCGAGGTGCTCGACGTTGGGATGCGCTCGACGCAGATTCGGCTGGCCGACGGCAGTGTGCTGATCGTTCCCAACGCGGACCTCGTGGCCGCGCGACTCGTCAACCAATCGACGGAACACACAGTGCGCGGAGAAGTTCGTCTGAGCATCTCAGCGCAGCTTGGCGTCGATGAGCTATCGCAGTATCTCGAAGCGCAGGCGGTTTCTCTGGCGGGCGAAGACCTGGCGCGGCCACTGCCGAAGCTGCAGCTGTTGACGGTTTCCGACAAAGTGGAGCTGGCGCTGGTGTTCTGGCTGCGGCGGCAGGCGGATCTGCCCGTTGTCGAAGAGCAGCTTCGTCGGGTGGCCCTGCGCAAAGTGCAAGAGATGGTGGCAAAGCTTCAGCCTCCGGCGGCGCGACCTGCGTAGGGTTCGGCTATCCAGCGGGTCTGTAGGCGCGGGCGAGGGCTCGGAGTGCGTGGGCAACCAGTGCGGCTGGTGCGGCGAGTGGCTCGGAGCCCTCGACGGACCACAGCAGATAGTCTTCGGGATGAACCCAACCAAACGGCATGAAGCGGAAGCGCGCGAGCGTCGCACACGGACCACTTGGGAGCTCCAGCGCGAGGGGCTCATCGGCAGCATCTTGCCTAGCCAAAAGCGGCGTCACGTCGAGCCCTTCTTCGAGTGGCTTGCCGTAGCGAGCAAAGACTCCCGGGATCGCTTCTGGCGGAATCGGTTCTGGAATCTGCCCTTCGCCTTGCTCGAACAGAGAGAGGCCCTGGTCGGACACGAGCAGATAGAAGTCAATCACCTCACCGCGATCTTCGCGCTGCGCATAGAGCCGGAATCGCCAGGGTTCATTTTCAGAAGACATCGTCGCTGGATGCAT
>CAYTGC010000968.1:0-1757 GCA_964437195.1 uncultured Myxococcales bacterium
CGAAAAGATAGCGCCGGACCAGATCGTCGCGCTCGCTCGCATCAAGGGGAGTCGGAATCGGTAGTCCCTGCTTTGCCGACTGCACCACATCATCGCAAAGACACGCTTCTCCATCGGAACGCAGAAGCTCCAGCTGTAGTGGGAGATTGCGCGCCAGATCAAGCCGCAGCTTGGTCAGCAGTCTGTGGGCATGGTCCGAGACGGGGCGGAGCATGACAGCGGCAGGTTCTCCGGTGCGGCTGCCAAAGGACGCGCCCAGGCGGACCAGCTCATAGCCGAGAGAGCGGCGGAACGAGATCAAATCTGCGGTGGCACCAAACAGAGTCCCAAAGAGATCGACATCGCGGTGGGTACGGTGGATGTGATCCACCAGCAGGGCCGCTAACTTTCTTCGTCGCAGGGCGGGATGCACTGCAATGCGGACGCTGCGAATCATCGACAGTGTTCCCGATTCTGTGTAGCCCGCATGGGAAATCAACGTGTCGGCCAGTGCGTGTCCGCGAATCCTTCCTTCTCCGCGCGCCAGCCGTTCACAGCGTGCGATTGGGAGTCCTCCTTCCCGGGCGACCACCGAGGCTGCAACCACTCTTCCTTGGAAAAGGAGTGCGTGCAGCAAGAGATTGGGGGCATCCAGGATGCGCACAAGATCCGCCGGTGTCGTTCGGTAGTGTGCGTGGACAAGCAGACCAAAAAAATCGCGCAGAAGAGATTCACGATGAGCCAGATCGTCACGATCGAGGACGACGTGCTGAACGTGAAGAGGAAGGTCTGCTTGCACGGCAAGCCCGGACAGATCGGCTGGCTCGGCATCGAGTGCCAGCACCGAATCGACGAACGATTCAAGCGGATCGCCGACTTCCCATCGGATGGGTTGGGAAAGAGAGAGCTGCACAAGCGGCCGTCCTTCGCTCTGCGCCCAGGCTAGAAACCGGAGGACAAAGCCGCGACCGGTGCCTTCGTATCCACGCGCGGTTGTGGAAAAAGCAATGCGGGCGCGTCGGTGTTTCCGGGTCATCGCCATGAGGAGCGGAACCGGAAGCTGCGCCGCTTCATCAATCACAATCACATCCCACTCCTTCGGGTCCTGCACAAGGTCGCGCGGTGTCACATACCTTATGGGCCCGTTGGCAGGTGGAGTAGGAAAACCCAGAGCGAAGCGGAAAATTTCTGCGGCTCCTTGTGGATTCGCAGCGCAAACGGCGACACGAATAGGACGCTTCCCAATCGCCTCGCGCAAGGCCAGACCGAGCGCGCTCGATTTTCCGCGTCCGCGATCCGCGGTTAGCGCCCAAAGCGACGGGGTGTCGTCTACCATTGCATCGCAGAGTCGTGCCACGACGGCGGCTTGCTGGTCCTCTGCGTGTACGAGATGGGATGCTGGGGCGATCAGAACCGCAGGCGCGGTTGCATCCGTTGCTGCAAGACTGTGCTCAAGTCGTTCCCACATCCTTGTTCCGACATCGCCAGGGTGATACGGATACACCGCCAAGCCGTCGAGATGTTCGCGCGGAATCGTTCCTTCGTGCGGCATCCGCAGGATCAGCCGTCCACCTCCCCAGACCATTCCTGCACACTGTCCCAGCACATCGGCATCGAGGCCCTGATGCAAGTCGAGAACCACGGCGTCAAACGCTTGGCCGAGCCGCTTGCGTACTTCGCTGGGTGCGATGCTGCGATGGTCTGCGGATTCACTCCCGATCCACAGCACGAAGTCTGTGGGAATCGCACCCAAGATCGTCTGGGCGGCGCTCGCTGTC
>CAYTGC010000969.1:0-1751 GCA_964437195.1 uncultured Myxococcales bacterium
CGCCAGCCAGTTGGTGAGGCCAATGCCTCCCGTCAGGTGGAGCGTGACCATGTTTGGGACGGTGTCCGCGACGGTCATTGAGTCGCTGTTCGAGAGCAGACGCAGTGGACGGTAGGCCCACTCGAAGACGGCGTTTGCCATCGGGACCCACTTGCCTGGGGTCCGGGAACCTTCAACGGTGATGATGTTCTCCGGACCAATGGCAGGACGAAAAGTCTGAGCGTTTATCGAGAATTGCGCCTGATCTTGGGCGTAGGCGCTATTTCCGATCCCGAAAAAAAAAACCGGGAGAAGAAGGGCCGCCGCGGCCCGAGAACCGCGACGGCTGCTTGCATTGCGCAGACGGCTACGCAGACCGAAACCAAGCAGTCCGAGAAGCGCTGCCGCGCCAAGCCACAGACCACTGTTGCCACCGCCGCTTGGGCCTTGGCCTGCGCTGCAACCGGCCTGACCACCGACGTAGCGATCATTCAGACGGGGACGGCACTCGCCAACGCTGGTGTCACAGTACTGATTGGCGGCGCACTCGGCATCGGTTGTGCACTTCTGTCGAGGTGTCCGACAGAGTCCGTCGACACACATCTGACCAACCGGACACATCGACGTCATCGAGCAGGGCTTCGGTGGCGTGATGCAAATCTGCTGCTCTGGGTCGCAGATTTTGCCCGGCGGGCAGTCTTCGTTCTTGCGGCAGGGCGTTGGGTCGGTGCAGCGGCCGCTCGGCAGATCGCAGGTGCGACCGGCTGGGCACTGGTCGTCCGCCACGCACTCGACGCAGCGACCGGCGGCGCAGAGGCGGGCATTGGCCGGGCACGACACGCAGCTCGGGCCGCAGTGATCGGGCACATCACATGCCTGGCACAAGCCGTCGCCACAGTAGCTGCCCATCGAGCAATTCTGCCCCGGGGCTCCACACTCTTGGCAGGACGCATTCTCGCCGACGATCGAGCTGTAGATTTCCGACTTGTCGATCAGCTTGAATTTGTCGCCGTACTTGACTGGGTCGGTCAGCGCCACCTTGCAGCCCATCAGCTTGCCCATCGCGTCGCGACCGCACTCCATGACGTCGATGTCCGTGCGTGCCCACTCAGCGTATCCGGCGGCTCCGTTCTGGAAGTACACGATCTCGATCGGGTACAGGCCGGGCGAGGAGAACTTGATGGGATAGATGATTCGCGAGGTCTGCGCGTCATCGTTGGCGATCGGGTCCAGCAGAACCTTGCCCTTGCCAACTTTTACCTGGCAGACATCGTCGCAGTTCAGACCGAAGGCGATGGTCTTGCCGGCGAGAGTGCTGGGTACGTTGAAGTAGCCGCGGACTCGCATCGTGATGCGGAAGCCGTCTCCATCCGGAAGGAGGGAGTACGACATCAGCTCGTCCGGCCACATCGCACCGCTAAAATCACCGGCGCTGTTCGCGTCGTTGTTGCGAAGGTTGATCGTCTGGTAGAGACGGGAATTCGGTGGCGGATTGTTGTCGATATTGGGATCCGCCCGGTTGTCGAGAACCTTGATCGCGTCTTCGGGCGTGTTGAAGTTGCCCGACTGCAGGTGCACAGTCGTCGCACAGATGCCCGTACCTGGGTCTGTCCGCGGAGGGGCCACGGCTTGCGCCGCGTCGATCACGAGTTGGGCATGTGCCGGCTGGGCGATTCCAGCCAAACACAACGCCGGTAGGGCTAGTAAGTAGCGTTTGAGCATCTGCTTTACCTCAATAGCGTTGGTGTCGAGCGATTCGGTGCCGGAGCACA
>CAYTGC010000970.1:0-1751 GCA_964437195.1 uncultured Myxococcales bacterium
TCCGGTCGACTGTGCCGGTTTTTCGATGGGCGGAATGTGGGCGCAGCACTTGCTCATCCACAAGCCGGGGCTGATTCGCCGACTGGCGCTGGTCGCAACCACCGCAGCCGTCGATCCGCGGCTCCGCGTGATCGTGCAAGGACTGCTGGCGCAACACCAGGCCGGCGTCCCCCACTCAACGCTGCTGCGCATGCTGCATGTCCTGTGTTTTTCACCGCGCTTTCTCGATCCACCGAGCATCCTGCCCATGCTTGAGGCGCTGGCCGACGGAAAAGATCTGCGAAACGACGCCGTCTCCGGCCAGCTTCTCGCCCTGCTTTCTCACGATCTCTCGCAGGCACTGGAGCACCGCCGAAGCTTCCGACAACCCGACGATCACGCGACCATCTGCGCCGTCATTGCCGGCAGCGAAGACTTCCTGATTCCGCCTATCCAGCAGACCCGACTGGCTGCGCTCATCGGTCAACCCGCGCCCGACATCGTCCCATCAGTGGGACACGCACTTTGGATCGAATGCCCAGAGCTTGTCGCGCTCGCGCTAAACCAAGCAATCCCAGTTTGTACATAGTCCAAACCATCAAGACGTAGCCGTGCCGGAAGCCCAAGCTGCTGCCGACAGCCAAGCGCAGAAAAATCGAGTTCGATGGCGCGCAGCGCAATTCCATCGTCCCAGGACTCGGTCGAACCGTACAGCGCATCGCCCAGGATCGGACAGTTCCTGCGCGCCAGTTCCACCCGCAGCTGGTGCGGACGGCCCGTCAGCGGACACAACTTCCAGAGGGTCTTTCCTCCTGTGCGATGAAGCGGGCTTACCAGCGTCACCGATTCCTTTCCGGCTGGGTGTACATAGGCCCGCTTTTTGCCGCGCAGGAGCAACGCCTGCCACCGTGTCGTCATCGACAACGTCGCATCCGTCGGCAAATCCCCGCTGGTCCACGCCAGATAGGTCTTTCGGACCTCGTGCGACTCGAACCCCACGCACAAGAGCCGATGCGCTTCCGCGTCCTTTGCAAAAACCAGCAACCCGCCGACCTCGACGTCGAGCCGATGGACGGGCCACAGCCGCACGGCCAGCTCTTTTTCGAGCACTTTACCAACGCACGGGCGCGCATCTCCCGCACCAATCCGACTGGGCACCGACAGCCAGCCCGCAGGTTTTTCGACCACGACGACGCGAGCGTTTTCAAACACGGGTGAGCCGAGCTGCGCGGCGCCAGCCATCCGACTTGTCTGATTGGGAAACTTCACGCTCGTTACCATAGCCAGCAGGGGTTCCCGAAACTACAAAAACGGTCTACGCTGCACGAGGAGGTTTTTTGCTTGAGCAGTGCGACCCGTCCCCGGCCCCTCGCCGAGCTGCTAAAGGAAGGAGAGCTTGTACCGAGCCCGGTGCTCGCTCGGGCGCAGAGCTACAGCGAAAAAAGTGGCCGCCCGCTGTGGTTTGTCCTTCTGCGCGAGGGTCTTATCACCGAGGACAAACTGTTCAAGCTCCTCGAAACACAGCACAAACTGCCGGTTCTCAGCGACGATCAGCTCGATGGAGTGGTGGTGGCTCCAGAGCTCAAGCAGGCGATCACGGCAGCGCTGGCCGGCCACCTGGGGATCCTGCCGCTGGAGCGTTCGACTGATGGTCGACGGGCTGCACTCGCGATGGTCGACCCGTCGCTCGATCTCAGCACACTGCTGCCCAAGCTGGCATCGCACGGAGTGGTCGAAGTCCGTCGCTTTCTGATTCGCTTTGGCACGCTGCG
>CAYTGC010000971.1:0-1749 GCA_964437195.1 uncultured Myxococcales bacterium
TGCGGCACGACTTGGGCGATCGAGTCGTCGAAACCACCAAGGTCACCGATTTTGGCCTGGCGTGCTTCCGTCGGACGCCGGGCTCCAGTCGGGATGTTCCACCAACCGTTTACAACGCGCCCGAGCTGCTGCAAGAAGGCGCGTCCATCGATGGGCGAGCCGATCAGTGGGCGCTGGCGGCGCTGGCCTATCGTGCGCTGTCCGGCAAAGCTCCGTTCGAAGAAGGCACAGCCGAAGAGATCATGGAACGGGTGGCCAACGAAGCGCCCAGACCTCTCGGAAAGCTCATGCCCGAGCTTCCGCCACACGTCGTCGCTGCGATTCACCGCGGGATGGCCCGTCGGCGTGAAGATCGCTACGAGACCACGCTCGACTTCGTCCGTGCCGTCACCCAAAAGAGCAGCAGCGCGCACACCGAGGCCGTGCCGGACAACCTTGTCGCGCGAGCCGCTCCGCCGTCTGGTCGCATCGCAGCACCGCCGCCGATGCCAGCTCCGATCCCGTTGCCGACCCCAGCTCCGGTCGAGATCAAGGCGCCAGCGGCACCGGTACCCGCAAAGGCCCCGGCTCGTCCGACGAGTGGATCTCGTCCGCCATCGGTTCCGATTCCAGCGCTCGCCGCCCCGCCGGTCCTGTTTGAAAAAACGCCACCTCCGATGCCAGTTCCGCGCCAGACCTCGCAGCTGCCCGTGATCCTCGGTGGCGGAGCGGCCGTCGTGATTCTGCTGACGCTGATCATCATTGTGGCGGTCAGAAAACCAGCGCAGCAGCCGCAGCAGCCGCTCGTGGTTCCGCAGCCCGCGCCGGTGGTGACGCCAGTGGTCCAAGCGTTTATTCAGGATCTGGCTGGGCCGGTGATTGTGGCAGAGCACATCGACGCCGGTGCGGGTCACCCAACGCCGGTGGTTCGCGATGTGGGCTTGCAGCTCCGTGGAGCAGAGCTTCCGACGGATTCGGCTGCGGCTGCCGTTGGTGCAGTTGCCCCGGCCAAGCCTCTACCGACGACACCAGTTGCAACGACGGGGACTCCCAACCCGGCAGGGACACAGCCAGGAACCCCGACAGCTACTGCGACTGGCACCAACCCGGCGGTGAAGCCCGCGGGAACGCAACCCGGCACATCGACAGGCGCGGCCTCAACAGCAACTGGGGCTGCCACCAAGCCGCCGACCAATCCGGCGGGCACGAGTCCTTCGTCGGGTACTACCGATCAAAAAACCACTGGCAACGCCGCGGCGGGCACAAATTCTGCGACGTCGGCGGGTAACCCCGCAGGGTCGGGAGGAGCGGACCCGACCGCCAGCGATCCGAAGACAAGCGAGCCCGTTAAGCCTGCAGGTCCGACGCCGGAAGAAGTGCTTGCCGAGGCGAAAAAGACCTACATGGCTGGTGAAAAAGAACGCGCGGTCCAGATGGCGCTCCAGGTTGCAGAGAAGCCGGGTTCACATGTCATCGACGCGTGGCGCTGGGTTGGCGGGGCGGCTTGCTCGATTCACGATGCCAGCATCGCCAGTCGAGCGTACGGCCACCTTGGATCGCCAGAACACAAGAAGCTTCTGACCGAGCTGTGCGAGCGCAGCGGTCTCGTTCTTCAGAACGGCCAGTTCATCAACGTCGAGTAGAGCGAGCCCTGCCGCGGGTCTTTGCCTGGCGTGGCGAATGCGCTACGTTGGGCCATGGCGCTCTCACTAGATCTCATCGAAAAACTCCCCAAGACTGATCTGCACTGTCACCTCGACGGCTCGCTGC
>CAYTGC010000972.1:0-1747 GCA_964437195.1 uncultured Myxococcales bacterium
AGCCCGAGCCGCACAGCACTTCTAGCGCACGTCCGCGCGGCTTGGAAAGAAACAGCCGCAAGGGAAGCACTGGCAGAAAGTACCAAGTCTGCGCCCAGCCGTGCCAAAACAGAAAGTAACTGAGCAGACCCCACGCCATCGCGGCGAGCGGCCCGGCTTCTCGCAGCGCCACCCTGACCAGCCACAGCCCGCCGAGCAGCCGAGACGCAATCCCAAACAGATACGACAGGTCGGGGCGGTCCAGGCCATAGCGCAAGATCGATCGCGGCAGACACTCTAGCGACCGCGTGCAGTGATCCCACGGCAGGTCGGGGCTGCCAAACAGCACCGACACCAGGTGGCCTTGGGTTCGCCAATTGATCGGGTGAAGCCGCAGGCCAAAGCCCAGCGCCGCCGCCACGAACAGCAGTCCTGCAAACATCCAGCGCCGGTGGCGACGGATCACGGGGCCCAGCACCGACAGTCCGGCGGTGCCAAGAGGCACAACCGCCGACAGCTTCACCAAAAGACCGAGGAGCAGCGTAGGCCAGAGCAGCCAGCGTCGCTTGCCCAGCCACAAGAGCGCCCCGAGGGCCAACAGCAACAGCAGCCATACGTCGTTGTGCGCCGACAGTGTTCCTTCCAGCAGGGCGAGCGGTGATAGCCCGACGAGCGCCGCGCCGTACGCCGACGGTTTCCCCAGCCGCACGGCAACCTGAGACGAGATCAGCGCCGCCGCCAGCAAAAGAAGCAGCGACAGCGCTTGATACATCGACAGCCGGTCGGCAAGCGCTTGTCCGGGGAGCGCTTCGATGACCCAGGCCAGCGCATGAAAGCCTGCCTGGTAGGCGCTCGTCCCGGCCTGCCAGTGCGGCGGCAAGAGGCGAACGACGTCATCCTGCGCGCCCAGCACCTGCGCAATCGGCGTGTGCAGAGACGGCTGCGGGGCATGCAGCACCCGACCAATCGCCAGATAGAACAGCGGATCGTCGGACAGAAACGGCGGACACAGGAGCATCGCGCTGTGCCACAGCCCGGCGATTCCCAGCGTCAGCCGAAGCCCAAGCTGCCCGCGCTCTGCCAGGCGCAGCAGCCGCTGCCAGGCAAAAAACAGCACAAGCACCGCCAGCAGGAACAGCCCGCACAGCAGAAAGCGAAGCGTGGGCTCGGGCCAGCTGTCACAGCGAACGGTGTCGATGCGAAACCGCTGCGCCACCGGCCACAGGAGCAGCACGGCCACAAGTCCACACGCAGACAGCGAGCGCGGCGTCGTCAGCAAGGCTCAGCCAAGGAGCGGATTGGGCCGCCCTTCGTCGAGAATGGTTCCGCGCGGAAGCGAAAGACCCGCGCACAGCGCTTGCGTCTCCATCCGCTTGCGGCCTGGAAGCTGGGCTTCGCGAACTGCCACGGCGCCTTTTCCGCAGGCAATGTGCAGACCGTCTCGATCGACGCCTAGAATCTCGCCGGGACGACCACTTCCCGATGAGATTCGCGGGGAGAAGAGCTTCAGCGGCACCGCTTCTGGCCCTGCAAGTCCGGGCGGCAACAGTGTGAAACCGCCGGGCCATGGATCGACGCCGCGAAGCTGACCACAGACGAGCTGGGCTGACCGCGTAAAGTCGGCCCGTCCATGCTCTTTGTCGAGCAGCGGTGCCAGCGTCGACTGCGCATTGTCTTGCGGCGTTGCCACGGGCGGTCGGCCCGCCGCAAGGTCTGGCACGGCCTGGTCGAGCAACTGGGCCCCGAGCAAGCTGAGCTTTTGGTGCAG
>CAYTGC010000973.1:0-1746 GCA_964437195.1 uncultured Myxococcales bacterium
GCGCTGGCGCAGGTGGAAGCGGCGCGTCAGACGATCGAGGTGGAGCTGGCGGCTGGTCGGCTGACTCTCGTCGAGGAAGAGACGCGCATTCAGCAGCTCCAAGAGGAACTCTATGTCCTCGACAACCGCGTCAAGCTCTCGGAAGCGGAAAACGAACACGCGCGACGCGAAGAGCAGCGGCTGCTTGATCAAGCGCGCAAGCTGCGCACCGAGCAAGAGGCGCTGTATGAGCGGGCCAATCAAGCGGCGGCGGAGCTGCAAAAGCTCCTCGAAGATCGCGAGTCACTGAGCCAAGAAGATCTGGGCCGAGATGATCGAGGCACGCAGCTAGAAAGCCAGCTTCGGGCGGCGAAGGAACAGCTTGCGTCTTTGCAGAAGGCCGCCGACCACGTCAAGGCGGAGGTGACCCGGCAGCATGCCGAGATTGCTCGATCGGAAGCGAGCGAGCGGAGCCTTCTGCGCCAAGTGGAAGATCTGGAAGTACGGATCGGGCGCAGCGATGAAGAGGCGCGACGACTGCGCGACCGCAAAGCCGAGCTGGACGACGAGATTTACGGGCAGGAGCAGAAGCTGGGCGGGCTGAAACAAGCGCGCATCGATCTGCTGAAGAGCCGGGAAGAAGCCGAGGAGCGAGTCAAAGACCTCAAGCTTCTGACGACGCGGCTCGACAAAGAAGTCGACCACCTGAAAGGCGAGCTGCACAAAAAGAAAGCTCGTCTGCACTCACTCGGGGAACTGGCGGCGCGCAATGAAGGCTTTTCGCTCGGCAGTCGGATGCTGCTGAAACGGGCGGAGGGCAAAGAGCAGAAGCCGAAGACCATTGCGGACCTGATCGTCGCACCAGCGGAACTCGAAGTTGCGCTCGACGCGGTGCTTGGGGAACGCTTGGGCGCACTGGTCTTGCCGTCGCACGGTGAAGCGGTCGAAGCGATCCAATATCTTCGTCAGCAGGGCGAGGGAAAAGCGTTCTTGGTTCCCGAAGATGCGCGACCGACGCGGCCTGGGGAACGTCCGGCGCGTCCCGACGAGGAAGCCCGCAGCCAAGGCATTCGCGGACGGCTGATTGACCTGGTCGAAAAGAAGCCTGGCTACGATGGTGTCCTCGACGCACTGCTCGGGTCGGTGCTGGTCGTGGATTCGATCGAACATGCCGTCGCGTATTACCGGACTGCGAGCGAGGACGGGAGCCTTCCACCGGCGGCTTGCTTGGTCACTCTCGATGGAGTGCTCGTCGATGGCCACGGCACGATGGTCGGTGGTGCACAGAAAGGGCAGGGCGCATCCGTCCTGGCAGTCCGTCGAGAGCTGCGCGAGCTGACCGCCGAAGTGGGCGAGATGGACGAGCGCTTTAGGACCCAAGAAGAGCAGCTCGTCGTCAGCAAAAAAGAGCTGACGCACCTGCAAGAGAAGCTGTCCGAGCTGCAAAAGGCCGGGCATCAGGGTGAAATGCAGCTCTTGTCACTCGACAAAGACTTGCTCAAAGGGCGCGAAGAACACACGCGTGTCACCCATCGGCTCGAGGTGATGGGGCGCGAACACGACGAGCTGGGCGCACGCCGCGACGAGATGGTTCGTGAATCAGAGGAAATCCGACTGACGCTGCGCTCGGCGCGCGAGATGCTGGAACACCTCGAAGAGCAGCTTGAAGGGCACAGCCGCGGCCAGGTTGGCCTGTTCGATTCCGTCGAGAGGCTGGGACACGAGCTGACGCAGCTCAAAGTCTCGCAGGCGGCGCATCGCGAAAAA
>CAYTGC010000974.1:0-1746 GCA_964437195.1 uncultured Myxococcales bacterium
CCGCCAAGCAGTGGGAAAAGCTCTCGCATTTGTCGACGATGGGCATCTCGGTCACTGGCCAGTCGCTCGACGTCGGCAAGCTGCAAGACTGGAAAGGTGGCGTCGTCGACAAGCTGACCTCGGGCATCCGTCAGCTTATCAAGAGCGCCGGTGGTCAGTTTGTTTCTGGCACAGCGACGCTGCGCGACAAAAACACAATTGAGGTCAGCGGTCCTGATGGCAACGTGACGATCACCGCCGATTCCATCATCCTCGCGACCGGATCGCGGCCCATCACGGTGCCTGGTTTCACGGTCGACAACCAGCGAATCCATGACTCGACGGGGGGGCTTGGCTTCCGCTCGGTACCGGGCCGCTTGACGGTGATCGGCGGCGGCTACATTGGCCTTGAGCTGGGCATCATGTGGCGCAAGCTTGGTGCGCAGGTCACCGTCGTCGAGTTTACCGACCAGCTTCTGCCCGGCAATGACCCTGAGCTGGTCGCCGTCGTCGCACGCAAGCTCAAGAAGCTGGGCGTCGAGGTCTATCTCCAGCACAAGGCGCTTCGTTACGAAGAAAGCGAGGGGGCGCTCAAGCTGTGGATCGTGCCGCGCAATGCCGACGGACAGAAAGACAAAGAACTGGCGATTGCAACCGATCACATCCTGGTCACCGTTGGCCGTCGTCCAAACAGCGAGAGTCTGGGCCTGGAACAAGTTGGTGTGCAGGTCGACCAGCGCGGCTTCATCGTCGTCGACAAGCAGCAGCGAACCAGCGTCCCCAACATCTTCGCGATCGGCGACGTCTGCGGTCAGCCGATGCTCGCGCACAAAGCGAGCCGCGAGGGTGAGGTTGCCGCGGAGGTCATCGCTGGACACCGCGCCGAACAGGACGCCGTCGCAATCCCTGCCGTCATCTTCACTGACCCAGAGATCGGCTCTGTGGGTCTTTCCGAGCAGCAAGCGATCGAAAAAGGTCACAAGGTGCTTGTTGGCAAGTACTCGTTTGCGGCGCTTGGACGGGCGATGGCTGCGCTCGAGACCGATGGCTTTGTCAAAGTTGTCGCGGACGCCAGTACGCAGCAGGTGCTGGGTGTGCACATCGTTGGTCCTGCGGCGACCGATCTCATCAGCGAAGGCGCCTTTGCGCTCGAAATGGGCGCATTTCTGCCCGACCTCGCGCTCACCATTCACCCGCACCCGACGCTCGGCGAAGCGATCATGGAAGCGGCCAAGGCCGCGCTTGGCGAATCACCTCACGTCGTCGGTGGTGGCCAGCGTGGCGCGAGTCGTCACTAACCCGCAGACGCTCATTCAAAGGAGTCTCTCATGAACTTTTTCTCGCGAATCGCTCTTGTGCTGGTGCTTGGTCTCGGACTTGCGGCTTGCGGCGACAAGAGCTGCAAAAATGCTTGTGACAAGCTCTCGAGCTGCGGACTCAAGTCGTCAGGTTTTTCGTGCGACGCCTCGTGCGCCAGCCCCGAAGACACCTGCGCCGTCTGCGTCAACGCCGCAGCTTGCGGCGACATCGCTTCCGGCAAGTGCGCCGCCGACTGCCCGAAGGCCACATTCACGAACAAGTAGATCGCCACTGTCGGCTACCACCAACGGGCAGCAGAAGACAGGGCCTGTGGTCCCATCACAGTGGTCCACGGCTGGTCACATCAGAAACCAACCCCCAGAAAAGCAAAAACCCCATCGGGGTTACCGACGGGGTCTTTCGTGGAGCTGACGAGGGTCGAACTCGTTACCTCTTGAATGCCATTTG
>CAYTGC010000975.1:0-1740 GCA_964437195.1 uncultured Myxococcales bacterium
TGGTGTCAGAAGGCTTAGTCGAGGGGCTCTCAGAACAACACCGAGGACAGCCAGGTTTCGACGGCAAAGAGCGGCTGCTCATTTTTGCTGATAGCAGGCAAGACGCTGCCCACCAAGCGCGATTCATCACCTATGCCGGACGCTATGACCGCATGCGCTGGCGACTCGTCGAGATCCTGCGCGAACATCGCGACGGCCTGACGCTAGGCGACGCAGTCCACGCCCTGATGGTGCGCGGAGTCGAGCGACACGACAACCGGCCTGCGCAGGACTACCGCACAGATGCCGATCTTCTGCCCAAGGACGTGCAAGCCAAGGCGCTGGCCTGGGAAGAAGCTCCGCTTCTCGATGACATTGCCGTCAGCGCTGGGTATCGCGCCACCGTCCTGAACCTGGGATTGTGTGGCGTTCGTTATGAGCCGCTGAGCCGGTACGTGGAGCGTCATGGCGCTGAGCTGCGGGCCACGCTCGGTCTGCCCTCGGACGGAGCGCTGGTCTACGTACTGCGCGTGGTGCTAGATGACATGCGTGTGCGGCGGGCGTTGTCCCGTCCGTTGCTCTGCTATCACCCAATGAACAAGAGCTTCCCGCCTGCGCTTCGCGATGCAGATTGGGAGCGCCGCCTGACCCAGCCCACTGGCTACCCCTGCGACGAAGCAGGGAGGCCACTTCTGCATCTCGATCAGTCCGACATCCCAAG
The DNA here is from genome assembly GCA_964437195.1 of uncultured Myxococcales bacterium. Taxonomy (GTDB): domain Bacteria; phylum Myxococcota_A; class Polyangia; order Palsa-1104; family JAEUJZ01; genus JAEUKA01. Next base: position 701 of record CAYTGC010000975.1, read on the forward strand.
CGGTGTCACCCTCTACAATGCTTGGCGGCTGGCAAAGACAGGCGGAAGAAGTCCCAGCCTAGAGCGGAAGTTGGTTCAGCTCCTTGGACGCCTAGGCGGTGTGCGACCGGACCCAGAGCATATGGAGCGCGTGCTAGCGTTCCTATGTGCAGGACCGCGGCTGCTGATTCCAAACAAGCTGCATGGCTACGGTCAGTCACGCGAGCTTTTGCAAGTGAACGCGGACTGTGTGACGTTGCACGCGCTGAAAGCGGAAGACCGCTTCCGCTGTACCGTCTGCAATGTCCGTATGCCCTGGGCCTTCGCGGGTGCGCCGTGTCCGGTCTGTCATGGCGAGCTGCGACCGTGGTCTGAGCGCGACGTACTCTCCAGTCGCTACGCACGCCGGGTTCTGAATCCGACGTCGCTGCCGTTGGTTGCAGGCGAGCACACGGCACAAGTCACGAGTACCCAGCGGCTGAAGCTAGAGAGTGACTTCAAGGCCGCACCGAACGTGTCACCCGTCAATGTGCTCGCTTGCTCACCCACGTTAGAGATGGGCATCGACGTCGGCGGTTTGGACGCAGTTGTGATGCGCAACGTTCCGCCGCGTCCAGACAACTACGCGCAGCGCGGTGGACGTGCGGGGCGACGCTCGCGAGTCGGCGTTGTGTTGGGGTACGCACGAAACACTCCGCACGATGGCTACTTCTACGACAAGCCGGAAGAAATGATCGCAGGCGCGGTTCCCGCACCGGGTGTTGGTCTGGGAAATCGCGATGTCGTGCTGAGGCACTTGCACGCTCTGGCCTTCGGCTCGGCCGAGCCGGGACTATCTGGACGCATGGGTGACTATGTGACGATCCAGGGTGCGCTCCAGTCAGAAAAGGTCGAAGCGCTGATCAATGCTCTGTCTGCACAATTTGACCGAGCCGCCCGGCTTGCGCTGGTGGCATGGTCACCAGACATTCTGGAGCCAGCGGGGCTGCATACCTTCGAAGCGCTCAGAGCTGCGCTGGACGCACTGCCGGGAAAGATCCGCGAACTACTGGAACGTGTCC
>CAYTGC010000976.1:0-1735 GCA_964437195.1 uncultured Myxococcales bacterium
CCGACGCGAACCGGAGGAGTGTATGTGCTTCTATGCTCGTCGTGCAACTTCGTCCCGTCGTCGTCCGTTCGGTCGTCGTCAGCCCCCGACCGTGCCGCCGCTGGCCCTGCTGGATCTGACCAAGCCGGGGGAGCGGCAAGCCCATGATTTTTTGGTACATGCGACGAGCAGGCGGGACCGGATGTGGCAGCTACTCGACATGCGGCGACTGGGGGACGTGCTGCTGTGTGTGGTGCGGTGGGTACGCTCGAATAGCTCGGCTACGACCTTCTCGCTTGCCGAGGTGTGCCTGGCTGAGACCGCTGTCCACTGGCGGTACTACGCAAGCATTGCATCCGCGAGAGCAGAGATGGCGCAGCGGTGTACGCCGCTCGTTTCAAGCTAGGCATCATCTCCCAGCGCTCGGACGAAGCAGCGGGGGGCTTTCTTGACATTCGTCGCTGAGCAATCAGGAAAGGAAGCCGCTCCACTGCTGCGCTGCGAGGGGGCTCGGCTCCTGCAATCGCCGCACTTTAGAACGAGGACGAGCGTTGGACAGTGACGAAGCTGGTCGCGGTTTTTCGCACCCCACGACTATCTTGGACCTCCACAGCGACCATGTGATCGCCGACGGGCAGCACTGTTGTAAGAGTGTTTTCAGAGTTATTTACTGACTGATTATCAACTCTCCATCCGTAGACTTTAATGTCGCCATCTAGATCATGAGATTCTGCGGCAGAAAATGTAATGTGCGCTCCCTCTGGACTGTCTTGCTGAAATGTACCGGTCGGCGTCAGCACGGGCACCGGCGGACGCGCAGTTGGGTGCCCACACAGGTTGAAGTTTGCCGTCAGCCAGTCGCCTCGAGCCATGCTTCCCGTCCACGTGAATTTTTGATAATCTCGGTCAATGGTGCCCCATGATATGTGTGGCGAGTTAATGTCGTTGTGCCCGCCAACCTCGCCATTGTCCTTGTATCCTATGTATAAGTTAACAGTATCGGCGAACGTTGCGAATGTATTGTCATCCTTCCACAGAGCTGACGCATACGGCTGGTTCCATATCTCGACTTCACTAATAGCATGTCCGTTAGACACGAAATCGTCGGCGCGCAGGTCGAGTTTCGACAAGGTCAACAGGCAGGCTGGCCCAGTGCAGTCTGATGGGAGGGTCAGCTCGATCGTGCCAAACACTGCGCTCTCCCAACCTTCGCCAAAGTACTCGTAGCATACCGTCGAGCACGCTGGATCGATGGCGATTTGGGCGTCCTGCGGATCGAACGTGAGGCGCCACGCTGGTTTGACTCCCGCCTGCAGTGCCGCGATGGCCGCAGTGTCAGGGGGAGATGTTTGAGCACACTTGAAGCGCGGGGCGCAGCCACCGCTTGCCACGAGGACCAGGCCACTGCACAAGCCGAAGAACCAGCGAGATTGGAATCGAGAATCGACCTGGCGGTGCAGGTGCATGGTGCTCACCCCTCTTAATCCCGGGTATGAATGGGTTGCGGTCACTTCCATCGGTGCTGCGCGCAAGCACGACCTCCTGCCCTTCCCGTATTTGGTATTAGGGTACGGATGCCGCGGAAGCTTTCAGCCGTCCGTCGTGGTGACGGCACTTCCTCGCCGCTCTGCACGGACGGCACACCGCACTGGTTCTGATGAGTCATCTCTACCCGGCCAGCCGGCGATGATGAACCGACGTGCACACCGCGATCGCGGCGTTCAGGTCGATGCCCAGGATCTCGGCTACGGTGCGG
>CAYTGC010000977.1:0-1733 GCA_964437195.1 uncultured Myxococcales bacterium
ATTTGCGCGGGCTCATTTGGTCCTCGGCAGAGGGGTTCCCATCGAATGGTCTTCCTTGCGTTGGCAGCAGAGCTTGTACTTCTTGAGACTCCCACAGGGACAGGGCCGGTTCTTAGCGGGTTTGGGAGTCGGATCAGCCGACGGAACAGCGGATTCTCCGCTTGCCTTGCGCGGACCTTCAGAATCGCGCATAAGGAGTCGTTCCGCATGTGCCAGCACGCCGTCCTCACCGAAGACTCCGTCCAGTCGATCGGAGTCTTCCTTCCTACCGAGTTCTGCATAGAGATGAGCCAGGCGATTGACGGCCAGCTTGAAATGATCGGGCTGAAAGGAGTCTCTTGCGAGCTGATAATACCGCCGGAGGTGCGGCTCTGCGAGGGCGTAGTCACCGCTCACCATGAGCGCCTCTGTTGCAAGTGCGAGCACTCTCAGATCGGCTCCTGAAGTCGCAAGTGCGCTGATCGCAAGCTGCTTAGCCTTGTCGAGCTGCCCAGCAAAAAGAAGCATTTCCAGGCGAGGAAGGATAGCCTCTGTTTGAGTCTCTCCTACCGTGGAAGACAACAGCTCGTACAGCGCCAGCGCATCTTCTGGTCGTTGGTTCTGACAGAGAGACTTGAGGATAGAAACGATCCATGGATGCAGCCATCCCTTGGCACACATGTTGATCGTCACCAGCTGAAGCGGACGCTTGTCCAACGCGTTAAAGAGACGCTGGGCCAACAAGACATACTGGTCGATCTTCTGCGGATCAATCTCCGGTAGGTTTCGGGATGATTCCGCAACTGGCCTTCGATTGTACCAAGCAGAATAGTCTTGAAAGGAATCGAGCAGCTCAACGACGAGTTCACGGAGATCATCCGCCAGTCGTGGAATGTCGAGAAAGTCCGAAGAGTCATCCATAGAACGGGAGCGCGTCTGCTCCGTTGCCTGGACAGGAATCACCGTGGCGTCCGTACTGCTTTCATTGCTTGCGGCGGCTGATTCGCCCACAGCGGTCTCTGTTCGTGATCTTTCCTCTGCGTTCAGCGTTGCTTCAGATAGGAAAAAGCGCAGACCTGGAATCGTACCGTCCTGCTTCGGAAGGATGATTTCACCAACCGCGCCAGTCCAGATGACTCGATAGAGCTGACCATCGCACAAGCGGATATCATACGGAGCCTGAAACGGAATGAGGGAATAGCTGCCCTGATAGCCATTCCCATCAAGCTGCGGTGAGAGCCGTGGTGACTCATCTGGAGTCCGGCCTGGGAATACCAGTCGGTATCCGACAGCTCCTACCGGAGCCAGTTGCGCGAGCTGCGCTTCCATTGGTGTGCGTTGCGGTACTGGGTTCTCTGCTCTGCGTTCTGTCCGACGCAGCGAGCCCTCTGTCCTCGCGCTTGCGGACGTTGCGCTCGTGCCGTTTTTCATTCCGTTCCGTTTCCGAACGGGCTCCTCTTGAGCGCTCCGCTCTGCCTGATTCCGCCAGGACTCTGTTCGGCACACACTGTCACAGAACCGTCTACGTGAGCTGCTACCCTGGGGAAGGTCTTTGCCGCAGTTGACACATTTCATCAGCGCGATCGTAGCGCGGACGATTCCGCGAGCGCAACAAAGGAAGAGCGGTGCGCAACATGAACGGAAACGATCCGGTTTAGAGTGGTCAGAGTGGTCGGATTGCCCACTTCAGGTTGGAAGGGAGGGCCGACCGAACTCACGTTGCGTAGGACATCGCCATCATCGTTATCGTTCGC
>CAYTGC010000978.1:0-1732 GCA_964437195.1 uncultured Myxococcales bacterium
ACGTGACGAGCGCCATGAGTGAACCGGGAGTATCGAGAGGAGATCTCGCCAAGCTCCTTGCCCACGCACTCGGAAACGAGAAGGCCAGCGATGCCGTGAACAAAGCGGCGCAAAAGCTTGGTCTGCGTCGTGAGGTGCTCGACAAAGATCAGGCGCTCAGTGTGCTCGAGCAGATCGCCCAGACGCCAGGGCTCGTCGGAATTACCGCCCGCTTCGCCAAAAGCAGACTCCACCTTCGCTAAGCCCCGCCTGGCCCCCGAGCGGGGGCGCAGGCTGCACGGCTGACTGCCGTTCTTGTTTCCTAGCCGAGCGAACCAACCCACACGCGATACGACATAAACACCAGATCGCCGATCTGCGGACGATAGGTGTTGCCGTAGAACACCACCGACTTCGACGCCGGATCGTAGTCGAAGCCATCCGAGCGCGAGCGCGGCACCGGCACACCACGCACCGTGACCTTGATCGTCGACGTAATTGGCGTGCGCGACAGCTTGAACTGGCTCGATGCACCGGCAATCGCATCGACGAGCTTGTTCATCGCCGCGGCGATGTCGGCGTCCTGGGCGGTGTTGATGTCGATCCACGCGCCGCCGAGGTTTTCCACCAAGCAGCGCGGCAGATCGTTCGAGCTGTTGGCACTGCACTGCCGTGTCGCAGTGATCGGCAGCGCACCGAACGCCAGGATCTGGTTCTGACGGAAGTAGTCGCCAATCCCCTGAAGCACCGTCGCCGAGTAAGGCGTTCCCCAGGGCTTGCCGGTATCGGGGTTGTTCACCTTCGAAAAGTAACGCAGCCAGTCGTTGTTGTATTCGTCGGTGACAAAGAACGCCACCTTGGTCACGCCTGGTCGCCACTTCCAGTCGGCATTTTGCACATTGTTCGTTGCATTCTTCTTGAACACGTCGTTGATGCGCACCACGGCGGCGGCAGGCTCTTCGCTCACGTCTTGGCCGCTCGTCGGGCCAAACGGACCAATCGGGTCGTTGGTCTTGTTCAGATCCTGCGGGCAGTAGCCGTTGGCCCCCGAAGCCGGTGCCGTCACTTGGCGGCAGACCTGGTGCGGACCATCTGGATCGGTGCCCTGGATGAACTTGAAGCCGCTGCCCCAGCCTGGATAAGCGGTGCTGGACAGCAAGGGATCGGTTGGCGCGGTTGCCGTCAGGATTCCCACGCGGAAGTCGACACCCGCCGACTGGAGCCGCTTGAAAAACTCCTGCGCCGTCTTGGCCAGACGCACTTGGTTGTCGCCCATCGAAACCGAGACGTCGACCGTCCACACGATGTCCGCCGTCGAGCTCTTCGTCGTCTGGATGCCATCGCAGATGAAGCTGATCTGTTTGGTGCTGATCGCCACGCCCGAAGCATTGGTCAGGTCGCCCGCGCGGATCGCCGCCGGTTTGGTCCGGTCGTCGTAAACTGCCGTTGGCGACACCGCCAAGATGACATCGACGGTCTTGGCCGAGTCGCGCCGAACCACCGTCACGTCGAGATAAAATGGTCCCTGCGCCGTCACCGTGCCACCACCCGGGGCCGTCGCGCCGGTCAGTGTGTTTACAAGGTCGTCACGCACCGTCGATCCGGTGACCGCGGCCTTGACCAGACGGAACGTCGACTGGGTGGCCGCGTTCTGTTCGTGGGTCTGGAACTTGCGACCAACGAACACGCTGGTGACGGTGTAGCCCTTGCCGGTCAAAGCCGTCGTGAGCTTGCCCTCGATGTCGACGCGATC
>CAYTGC010000979.1:0-1731 GCA_964437195.1 uncultured Myxococcales bacterium
AGCGCTCGAGCATTTTTTCGACCTGCACCACGTAGTAGGCCGCAAGCTCGGTCGCCGTATCGATGGCCGTCAGACCGCCGCCAATCACCACCGCTGGCAATCGCACCTGCAGGTTCGCCAGCGAGTCGCGCTTGAACGCCCCAGTGAGCTGAAGGCCCATCAAGAAGTCCGACGCCTGCCGAATGCCGCGACACAGATTCCCTTCCATTTCGACCAGCGTGGGCTTGCCTGCCCCGACGGCAATTGCGACGTGGTCAAAGCCTAGCTGCCACGCATCTTCGAGCGTCAGCGTGCCGCCAAACCGCACACCGCCGAAGAGCTGAAGCAGTGGCTCCCGACCCAGCGACAGGTACAAAAGCTGGAGGAAGTTCTTGTCCCAGCGCACGGTGATACCGTATTCCGACACGCCGCCAAAGCCAGCCAGCACCCGCTCATCGAGTGGCGCTTTCAGACAGGCAAAGTCGCGCACCGGCCTTGGCACGACACCCGCGGACAGATCACCAGTCAGCTCTCGCGGCAGTGGTTCCAGCTTCAGTCCATCGATGCCGACGACCGCAAAGCCTTCCCGCACAAGGTAGTGACACAGCGTGTAGCCCGCGGGTCCAAGCCCAACCACCAGCACTTTGCGACCGTTGTGCGGAAGTGGATACGGGCGGCTGCGGTGCAGCGGATTCCAGCGCAGAAGCAGCCCATAGATCTCGACGCCCCACGGCAGACCGAGCACGTCGGTCAGAACCGAGGTCTCGATTTCGGGAATGTTCACCGGGTCCTGTTTCTGGAAAATGCACGACTTCATGCAGTCGTTGCAGATGCGATGCCCGGTTCCTGCGCACATCGGGTTGTCGAGCGTCACCAGTGCCAGCGCGCCGAGTGGATCGCCTTGCCGCCGCAGCGCATGCATTTCCGAGATCTTCTCTTGCAGCGGACAGCCGGCCAGCGGCGCACCGAGCGGGTTTTGCTTCACCGCACCGGTCTTGTCATGCAGGCCCTTTTGGCACGAGTCCTTGCCGCGCTCGTGGCAGTACATGCAGTAGTCGATCTCGGCGAGCACTTCGATGCGGCTCTTGCGCGGATCGGTCAGGGCAAAGCCATCGCGTGGTCGCTGATGATCGGACAGGCCACAAAACTGCTCGGGCAGATCCGGGCGAGGGCGGCGAAGCGGCACCAGCGCTTGATAGTCGGTTGCTTGCGGCAGTCGCCATGCCAGGTGTCCAGCGTTGAGCAGTGCTTCTTTTTGTGCCGCCAAAAAGCGGACAAAGACCGCCAGATCGTCCTTCGCATCGCCATCGAGCAGCGCAAGACCCAGCTTCGCAAGCGCAGGCTCGCTGGGCAGACCGGAAAGACCATGTCTCGCCAAGAGCGCTTCGCCTTCGGCAATCGCGGCGGCTTTTTCGACGTCATCGAGAGAAAGCTTGCTCGCCTGTCGCTTGACCAGCTCGTCTTTGTAGCGGAACACGACAAGGTCACGCAGGGTCTCGTCCCGCAGCGCCGAGAGCGGTTCTGCGATGTCGGGAAACAGCCGCGCAAGGAACGGCGAAACCGTTTCGGCTAGCTCGCACAAGAGCGCCGACAGCGCAGTTTCCGAAAGCACACTGTTCGCACGATACGCGTCATAGCGAGCCGCGAGCGTCGGGGAATGCTGTCGGACTTGTTCGCGCCAGCAGTCATGCAGCCGCCGCAGGCCGAACGGAGAAAACAGGTCTGCATACACAAAGCCATCGATCCCCAGGA
>CAYTGC010000980.1:0-1722 GCA_964437195.1 uncultured Myxococcales bacterium
GGATGGATGAACGCATACTTGTACTGATCTGCCGCGAGCGTTTCTGGGGCCTGGTCCGCATGGAGTCCCGCTTCGATGAGGAGCACGCGAGTCTGCGGGTTTCGCGACAGGGCCTCGGCAATGATGCAGCCCGACGAGCCGCCGCCGACCACGACATAGTCGAAGTCCTCTGCATCTGTCAGGTCAGGAATAGAAGTAGAGCGCATGGCCGCGCATCCTACTTCAGTGTGGCGGCATTTGGTACGCCGGATTCATCGTCCGTACAGCCTCTGCGGCACGCAGCACGGCATTTTGACGGATGTTTACGAAGAACAACTGATACTCGATCGGATGGTAGTTTTCGGGGCCGATGACGTGATCAAGGATCTTGCTCATGAAGTCGCGCGGAGGCTTCCCAAAGAGCGTGACCCGCAGCGTTCCTTTTTGGCACTGGGCGCTGGCAAACTGCGGAAGAACGGTTGGTGATGTGCTGTCGAAAAAGACCGCTCCCGGATGCTGTTCCTTGCCAATCCCTTCTTCGTCTCGCCGGAAAGACAGCGGATTTACGCACACTCGCGGTCCCGCTTGATTGGTTCCCATCTTCATTTCCAGCTCTGTGTCGGAATAGCCAAACCCGCGTGCATTCCAGGCGATCAGACAGCCAGTCTGCTTCGGTTCGCCACAGATAGGAATGTCCTTCAGGTCGCGTGCCGCCGCCGCTTCCGTAATCGCTGCACCGATGAGAAATGCCGCGATCAGTTGTTTGCTGCGGGGCGATGCAGAGACTTCCGATTGCAGCAGCCGATAACCCAGCGCAGCGCCTTGGCTGTGTCCTGCAATGAAAAACGGACGCCCGTGATTGTGGTGTTCGAGGTAGTAGTGGAATGCCTTGCGGACATCCTCAAAGGCCACATCGAGCGCTTTCTCTCCGTCGGTAGATGGGTCGGTGAAGGCGGTTCCGTTGGCCTGCCGGTAGCGGGGAGCATAGATCGCACAGCAGGCGTTGAACGCACTCGCTTGCAGCTTGGTTGCCACGCGATCGGTGTCCGCAGCGAGCTGTTTGTCTCTCACCGGTCCGTTCCAACCGCTTGCAATGTAGGTCGTGGGATGAATGTAAAAAACATCCGCTGGCGCGTTTTGCTGATCGATGGCGGGGAGTGCGGGAACAGACACATCTGCGGCATCGTCACGGACAGGGAGGGCGCTCCACAGCGACGGATCGGAGTAGTCAGGAGGAATCGGAAGACGCGCTGGATCGAAAGCGGCTTTGGGCCGCATCGAGTACATCGCGATCGGCTTGATGTTGAATGCGATCAGACCGAACAGACCCACTCCGCAGAGCGTGACTGCGCAAACGACTTTCTTGGTGACGCTCTTCATTCGTTGGTCACGACTTGCGAAGGCGAAGTGCCCTTCGCTGGGCTCCGCTGGCTTGCGATGCCTTTGCCGCGTCGGTGTCGAGCAAAAGCGGGGGCGTCGGTACCGGCTTTCCTGATGCGTCAATACAGACAAAGGTTAGAAATGCATGCAGACACGGCCAGCGCCGACGCGTCGACAGGTCTTCCCCTGTCACTGTCACTTCAACTTCCATCGAGGTTCGGAAGGTTGCCGAGATCTGCGACTTGAGGTGTACGACCTCGCCGACTTTGACCGGATTTTGGAACATCAGGTCGTCGACAAATGCGGTTACAGCCATCTGTCCCGCATGCCTTTGTGCGGCGATTGCAGCGCACAGATCCACCC
>CAYTGC010000981.1:0-1721 GCA_964437195.1 uncultured Myxococcales bacterium
AAGCTTCCGCCGCTCGGTCCGCGGCTCCGTCGAATCACAATTCACGCCTGGGATGGTTTCTGGGACGATCGCTGCTCCCTGGCGGCGTCGTCTTTGTCCTACCAGACCGCACTCGCGCTGGTGCCACTTCTGGCCATCGCGCTCGCACTCCTCAAATACAGTGGCCAGCTCGAAGACGGATCGCGCCTGCTGTCCGTCGTGGTTCAGCAGGTCTTCCCGTCGTCACAGGAAGCCCAAGCCGAAGTGGTCGGTCGTCTGTCCACTTTTTCGGGAAACTTCACCGCAGGGGGACTCGGTAGCTTCGGTATTGTCGCGGCGCTCGCGGTCGGTTTCTTTCTGTTCTTGTCCGTCGAGTCGATCTGGAATCACATCTGGGAATCGCATCGCGAGCGGACCTACGTCGAGCGATTCCTGCTATTTTACACCGGCATCACGCTGATTCCGTTTGTGGTCACCTTGTCGTTTGTACAGACGGAAAAGCTGTGGGGCAGCTTTGCGGTGTTTTTGCCGTATCTGTCACCGCTGCTGACGACCATCATGCTTACGCTGGCCAACCGGCTGATTCCGACCCTGCGCGTGCAGTGGTCTGCTGCGCTCGCGGGCGGGGCAACGGCAGCCACGCTCCTCGAGATCAGCAAGTTCGGATTGGGCCGCTATCTGACGTGGGTTGCGACAAGCTACAAGTCGATCTACGGAGCGCTCGGAGTTCTTCCGCTGTTTCTCTTGTCTATCTACCTGTGGTGGCTGATCGTGCTGTGGGGCGTGGAAGTTGCCCGGTCGGTGCAGCGTCTTCCGTGGCAGCTAAAGATCCACGACCACTCGGTGAATCATGACGCGCAGCTCACGATCAATGGACCGCTGGCGGCACGGCTGCTCACCGACGTTGCGCGACACTTCAAGAGCGGCCAAAAGAGCCTGCCGGTTGACGAGCTAACCCAGCGGCACGGCCTGCCCGAGAGCATTGTGCGAAAGATCCTCAACCGTCTCGCCAAAAACAGCCTGGTCATCGAACACGAAGACGGATATCTCCTGGCCAAGCCGCCCGACGCGATTCGACTGGAGGAAGTGCTGCGCCTGTTCCAACCGGCTCAGTATGTTCATTCGGACGCCGAGCCCGATCCGCTCGATCACGTCCTCGCGAAGCTGGAAAAACAGCAGCAGCAGGTACTCAACGACACGACGCTCGCCAGCTTGATCTAGGGAGTCGGCGGAGGCGGCTGGACACCGTCTCGGTATTCGATCTGCGAGTCCACTTCACCGGTCTCGCGAAAGAACGTCCAGATCCCGTCGCGACGCCCCTCGCGGTACATGCCCGCCGACTTCTTCATCCCGTTTTCCCACCAGTCGACGTACTGACCGTGCCGAGTCCCATCCGCGCGCTGACACCACGCAGCGGTGTAGGTCTGGAACGACGTCCCGCGTGAAAGCTCGGTCCCCTTGCCACAGCTCACCGCCTTGGTTGAATCGGTGATTTTGACTGGCTCCGACAGAGGCGGCACCTGGTGGGCACACCCGAACGCAAACAAGCAAACGAACCCCAGAAACACAGAGCGGATGCACATACCACGGAGCCTAGCACAGCCATCGTGACGACCAAGTCATCCTTGGTGGTTGGGCTTGCGGACCTCGTCACAGTGCCGTCAGAATCAAGCAGAGGTGCGATCATATGCGGGGGAGAATCGTTGCACTGCTGCTGTTTTTGCTGGTGCAGGTTGGCCTAC
>CAYTGC010000982.1:0-1718 GCA_964437195.1 uncultured Myxococcales bacterium
CGCCCAACCGCAGTCCAGAGCACGCTCGCTGCGACGCTGATTGCGGCCCTTCATGGCACTCCGGCGGCGCATTCCTCGGTTCTGCTCGCGCTCGCGGCAAGCACCAGCATCGCGGGACTGTTTTTGTACCTGGCTGGGCGACTTCGGATGGGGCGCTGGATTCGCTACGTACCGTATCCGGTGATCAGTGGCTTTTTGGCTGCCACGGGCTGGGTTCTTTTCGTCGGTGGACTGCGCGTCATCAGCGACCTGCCGTTTGCGTGGTCGGCGCTGGGAATGCTTCACAAGCGCGAAGTCATCGAGCGGCTTTGCGTCGGTCTTTCATTGACGGTGGTGTTCTGTGCAGTGCTGTTTCGAACCAAGCACTTTATGTGGTTGCCGATCCTGCTCATTGGTGGAACGGTGCTCATCCACATCATGCTGCTTGTGCGCGGCATTCCGATTGGCATGGCGCAGGATCAGGGGTGGCTCCTTTCCGTGAAGTCCGCTGGTGGTGTCTGGCTGCCCTACCGAGACATTCTGAGCGTCCGACCGCACTTTGATCTGCACAGCGGAATCATCTTCTACCAGTTCCTGGGCGGAGTCGCCGTTCTCACTGCTGTGACGGCGATTGGCGTCTTGGTGACCGCCGCGGCGCTCGAGCTAGCGACTGCAACCGATGCAGATTTGGATCGGGAGCTGAAAGCCCACGGCGTTGCCAATGTGTTGTCTGGGCTCTGCGGTGGTGTCGTTGGTTGCAACGCGATCGTGCGTAGCGCGCTCAACCGTCAAGCAGGTGCAGCAACGAGGCTCAGCGGAGTCATCGCCGGTGCGTGCTGCCTGGTCATTAACTTTGTCAGTCCGCAATCGGTTGGTTTGCTCGCGCGACCGGTGATGGGGGCGACGCTGATGTACCTGGGGCTGCGACTCCTTCGTGAGTGGGCATTCCAGACCCGGCGCAAGCTTGCCATTGGTGAATATCTGGTGGTGCTGGCGATGCTCGTCATCATCATTCGATTTGGATTCGTCGTCGGTTTGGCGCTTGGACTGACGGCGTCCTGCATCATGTTCGCCATCAGCTACAGCCGTGTCAGCGTGGTCAAACAGTCCTTTTCGATTGATGAGCATGCCAGCAAGGTGCAGCGCTCCGTTGAAGAGACGCAGCTTCTTCGCAACAAAGGGGTCCGTTATCGCGTCTTGCGGTTGCGTGGCTATCTCTTCTTCGGATCGATCATCACCCTGATTGACGATGTGCGTCGTCAAATTGAAGCGTCGAGTCCGCCGATGCGCGCGCTGGTGCTGGATTTCCTGACGGTGAGCGGCATGGACACTTCCTCGGCGCACACGTTTCTTAAGCTGCGACAGACGGTCGAGAAACACGACATGCGCGTGGTGTTTTGCTCGGTACATCGCGATGTGGAAGAGATGTTGCGGCGAGAGCGCTGTCTGACCGACGACGATCGGTGTCTGGTGCGAGCCGATCTCGATCAGGCACTGGAATGGTGTGAGCAACAGATCCTGATGCAGGACGCCGGAATTTCGCAGCGACGTCTGGTCAGTGAGTGGTTGTCGCGCGAGCTCGGTGGCCCAGAGCGTGCGTCTCAGTTTCTAAGTTACGTCGAAAAAGTGGAGCTCAAACCAGGAGAGTATCTCTTTCGGCAAGGGGATCCTCCTTCCGAAGTGTATGTCGTGGCAACGGGCCGCGTGGGAATCTATCTGGAACTGCCAGGGCGTCCTCC
>CAYTGC010000983.1:0-1716 GCA_964437195.1 uncultured Myxococcales bacterium
GCATCGATGAATGCAAACCTCATCGACTTTCCTTGGCGAAGAAGGCTGCCGCTTTCCTAAGAAACTCCCTCCACGGTCGACTCAGATTGGACGAGTTTGAAGCCCAGTGCATCTGCGCGGCGGCGTAGGTTCTCAAGTGTTCTGCGACGAAACCGCTCCTCGTAGTAGTCGGCTCCTGGATCTTTGTACGGGGCTCCGTAGCGCAGGGTCTTGTAGAAGAGTACGGCAATTTTGCGCGCGGTGGCTGTGACTGCCTTGGCCTTGCCGATCCGCGCCGCGAGTCGACGGTAGAATGCGCCGAGGGCGGTGCTTGTCTTGCCCACGTTGACGGCCGCGATCCGAAGCAAGGATGTGGCGCGATTGGACGATCGCCGGGTGCGTGAGCTCAGCACCTTGCCGCCCGAGATCTTGTTTCCAGGCGCAAGAGTCAGCCACGATGTGAAATGCTTGACCGTCGGCCACCGTGTCATGTCCGTGCCGCACTCGGCAACGATGCGGAGCGCCGAGTAAGGACCCAGCCCATGAATCTGCGTGAGGTCGACTCCGCCCGCCAGCGTAAATAGAGCGGAGTGGATGTCTGCAGAGGGCTCGTTCTTTTGGCGGCTCCGGTTTCGTTTCTTGGGCAGGCTGGCCGTCGGTATCTCACGCTCGGCATTGAGTTCACCGAGCACGCGTTCCAGCTCTGTGTCGCAGTCGGCAATCTTCGCCTGGTAGGTATCGTAGAGTTCGACCGCTTGGCGCAGCGCGAAGAGGTGCTCCGCTCGGAAGTTTCCTGTGAGCGCTTGGCAGATTACCTGCTCAGAGGCGCGACACCGACTATCCCGAAACTTGGCCAGAGTCGCTGGGTTCTGTGTCCCTGCCACAATCGCCCGGATGATCTTCATTCCTGTCGTTCCGGTGATATCGCTGACGACATGATGAAGCTGAAGGTTCATCTGCATCAGCGCCTTCTGCATGTGTTGAATATGGGAAGCCGAGAACTCGACCATGCGTTCTCGGTGCCGAAGGTAGGTGCGCAGAGCGACGATGGACTCGTGGGGGCGAAAGCTGGCGCGCAGCAGTCCGTGTTCGTGGAGCCGCTGGATCCACTGCGCATCATTGACGTCGGTCTTGCGACCGGGCACGGTCTTGGCGTCGCGGGCATTGACCAGCACGACCTCCAAGCCGCGCTCCTCCAGGATCTCGTAGACCGGAATCCAATAGATGCCGGTCGACTCCATCGCGACCGTGGTGATTCCGACGCGCTTAAGCCACTCCGCGAGCTGGTGCAAGTCGCCAGTGAAGCTGTTGAACTTGCGGACCGGCTCCTCATCTGCGTCAGCCGGTACGGCCACGACGTGAAATGTCGCCCCGATGTCGATGCCAGCAGCATGTCGATGCACGATTGGGAGTCCCTTGGATCCGCGCTTCCTCATCCGCTCTGTCTTCGCCATTTTTCCTCCCAGAGAATCAGCCCGGAAGGCGGGATTGCGGAACCAATCAATTTCCTAAACGGGATCGCCCGAGGGCGTCACCAATGCCAAATCCGCAGCAGTCCCTGGACCATGTTTTTTAACGGGCTCTAGCGTCACCAAAAAGCAGACGGTCGCTCCTTCCGGACAGAAGCGGCCATAGCACGCCGGGGAGTTTCTGGTTCAACAGATCGGAGCCCTTCGGGAGGGTTTTTTAAGATTTCCCGTTCCATGCGCAGCGTGGCGATGTCCCGACGAAGCTGAA
>CAYTGC010000984.1:0-1714 GCA_964437195.1 uncultured Myxococcales bacterium
GCTGCCGGACTGGCTGTCCTTTGGCGAGGAGGTCCACAAGCTGATGACTGGCTGTGGGCTGCTTTCGCACCTTGCGCAAAAGGCCCGAGCGGTGGGGCACCTGACCCATGCCGAACGGCTGAGCGTGCTCTATTCGCTGGGACATCTCGGGGAGTCCGGCGAGCAAGCGATTCACGCGGTGATTTCTCCGTGCCGCAACTACGATCCGAAAGAGACGGCCCGGCAGATCGGCAAGCTCGGCGGCATTCCGATTGGCTGTAGCCGACTCCGCGAAAAGCACGCTCTTACCGACGAGCTGCGGGCGCAGTGTGCCTGTTCCTTTTCGGTACAGCGGATTCGCGGCGGCTATCCCACGCCACTGCTTCACATCGGGCGCTTTCGACGGTCTTGGCTGGAAGTGCTGCGGGGTCGCAAGGCGGCTCGGTCCGGGACTCCAGGGCTGCGAGTTCCTGCGGTGGCCGAGGAAGTTCCTTCCGCCCTCACACCCGCTGATTTGCAGTCACTTGAGCAGCCGACAGCCGACGGACTGCGGCTTCAGACGATTCCGCCGCACGAGTGGGCCTAACTGCCTGCACTGGTTCATCCCCAAGGAGCCATGCCATGAAGCGCCTTGCCCTCTATTTGACCCAGCCGGATGCGCGACTTGTCCGCGACAGCGGGGGACTGGCCGTATCCATCGACGGAAAAGTCAGCGACAAGTGGCCGACTGCTGATGTCTCTCGGGTTCTGGTCTTTGGAAACGCCCAAGTCACCACCCAAGCGCTGGCGCTGCTGTTTTCCGTTGGAGCCTCGGTCAGCTACTTTTCATCCACGGGTCGCTACCGTGGCCAGCTCGTTTCGCCAGAGTCGGGCAATGTGTTCGTTCGTCTGGCCCAGCATCGTCGTCACAGCGACCCCGCGTTCCGCCTCAACCTGGCCAAGCAGCTCGTCACCGAAAAGCTGCGCGCCGGTCGGCGGCTGGTCGTCCGCTATGCCCAGAATCACAGCGATGCGGCACCTCAGCTTGATCCCACCGTCGCGCGGCTCGACTATGCGCTGACTCAGGTCGACGGCGTATCCGATCTGGACGCACTGCTTGGGCTGGAGGGCAGTGCTGCCGCGTCGTACTTTCAGGCGCTCGGCCACATGATCCGCCCGCCTTTTGCATTTTCGAAACGCAGTCAGCATCCGGGGCGCGACCCGCCCAATGCGCTGCTCAACCTGGGTTACACGCTGCTGTCCGTCGAGATTGCCGGGCGACTGGAATCGGCAGGGTTCGACCCGCGCATTGGCTACTATCACGGCATTCGCTACGGGAGGCAGAGCCTGGCACTCGATCTGCTGGAGTCGCACCGCGTCGATGTGGTCGATCGACTGCTGCTGTCCGTGCTGAATCGACGGATGTTCACGCCCGAGGACTTTGCAGACGGGGGCGACCAGCTCGGGGTGCGGCTGACACCGCCCGCGCTGCGTCGGTTTTTGGGACTGTACGAGTCGGCGCTTGGGGAACCCGCCACGACCGATGGCACGCCATCCGCACGCCAGCGCATCGAAGCGCAGGTCTCGGCGCTTCGCCGGGCCGTGCTTGTGGGCGATCCGCTCACTTCCGAGCACGATGAAGGCGACCCAGCAACGGTCGACGGGGAGGGCTGACCGCCATGGCGCTTTTGCTCGTCTGTTACGACGTCCCCGACGATCGTCGCCGCACGCGGCTGGCCAAGGCACTGTCACAGCT
>CAYTGC010000985.1:0-1714 GCA_964437195.1 uncultured Myxococcales bacterium
CAAGGCCCAGCGCTTCTTCAAAGAGCGTGGGATACGGATTCAGGAAGTCGATCTGTCCGAAAAAGGAATGAGTCCCGGAGAGCTAAAGTCCGTCGCGGCGCAGAGCGGATTTGTGGCGCTCATCGATCGGGAATCGGCGCGGTTTAAGGCGAAGGGACTTTCGCACGCACTGCTCGGAGACAAAGACATCGAGCGACTCCTTCTCGAAGATCCGCTGCTTTTGCGGACTCCGGTCGTGCGCTACGGAAAGCGTTCTTCCGTCGGATTTCAACCAGATCTTTGGCTTACGTGGCTCAATCCATGACACCAGAATTCTTGCGCGATTTGAACTGGGTCCAAAGCCAAATGCCGCGAACAGAGCGAGCGATTTTGGCGCTTCCAGATCTGTCTGGAGTACGGCTCGCATGCTCCATGCACCTCGAGATCAAGATGGCGAAAGCGATCTCTGGTTTGATCCAAAAAGGTGCCAAGCTGTTCCTCACAACCTGCAATCCAGCGACGGTATCACCCGAGTTTGTCGCATGGTGTGTGGCGCAGGGAGCTCAGGCCGAAGCCGCGCGCGGAATGTCGCAAGCGGCACTGGATCGATCGATTGCTGCGGCGCTGGATTTTGCCCCCACACATCTTTGTGAAATGGGGGCAGATCTCACCTGTGCACTGGTTGCGCGCGGTGGGCAAAGCCAAGTTGTCGCCGGACTGGAAGCGACTGGAAGTGGAACGAGTCGCCTCTCTGCACTCGCGGGACGGATTCCCTATCCGATCTATAACTGGGATGATCTGCCAATCAAAGAAGGACTGCACAACCGTCACATGGTTGGTCTGATTACGTGCAGTGCATTCCTAGAACGGGTCCGGCTGACGCTGCATGGCAAGCGCGTGGCGGTGATCGGATACGGCTTGGTCGGACAGGGAGTCGCCGATGCTGCGCGGGCCTTTGGCGGCGCCGTCACGGTGGTGGAAAAAGACCCCGCGCGCGCGCTGCAAGCACAGTTTGCGGGATGGCCTGTGAATTCCCTTTCGGATGCACTTGCGCAGGCGGATGTGATCATCACCGCAACCGGCGCAAAAGACGTCATTGGGAGTGCGGAGTTTGACGCGCTCCGCGATGGCTGTTTCCTCCTCAACGTCGGACATGCCAATCAGGAGATCGATGTTCCGGCACTCCTTTGCCATTCCCATCGGCAGGTTCTTCCAGACCTTTGCTGCGTCGAGCTTTCGCGCGGGCGCAAGGTCTTCCTGTTTGCAAATGGAGCGATGGCGAACTTGGCAGCCGGGCAGGGTGACAGCCTGAATGCGTTTGATGTGACGCTGGCTGCGATGGTGTCTGCAATCGGATTCATCGCCAAAGACGGCTCACACCACGCCCCCGGTCTGCACGATCTGCCGCGTGCCGCGTGGATTTCCGTCGCCGGGTGATCTACTTTTCGGCTTTCGCCATGCGCAGCGCTTCAATCGCGGGAATCGCGCCCCCACAGCTCTGCTCGTGACACGCCCGACAGCCATCGAGAACTCGCTCGTAGGCGGAAGCGGACTCTTCCTTTTTGGCCGCATCCAGTGCTTGGACTTGTGCGAGATAGTTCTGCGCTGCGGTATCAAACGCCGCGTTGCGATCGCCAGGGTTCGTCGGCCACGCGCAGCGAATCTTGCGGAAAGCAGGGAACAGCGGACCGACCTTCTCTCCCTTGCCAATCGCAGTCCGGGCTTCCTTGAGCGC
>CAYTGC010000986.1:0-1707 GCA_964437195.1 uncultured Myxococcales bacterium
TTTTGCCATAGCGGCCTGTGAAGAAGGCGGGAGCTTAGATGCGATAGCCGATGCCCGTAAAGAGGTTCGGGCCCACCGCTGCGCTTTGCTGACTGGAATCCGTGGCTCGAACAGAGGTCACATCGACGCCGAGCGTTCCCACCCAGAACAGCGCCCGGTTTCCCTGCCACTGGACGATATCAATGCTGGTTTCAAAGCCTGCCCCGACGAGCAGTGCCCGACCCCAGCCATCACGGGTGGCGTAGTGAATGTTCATCGCGCGGACGAACGGTGGCGCCGTCAAATCGACGCCGATCCGCACCCGAGAGTCGACGGGAAACATGATACCGAGGCTTATTGATGGCTCTAGCAGCAAGAGTCCAGCCACCGTCGAACCCGCCAGCATCCGTAGTCGAGCGCTGATCTCGACCTTGCGGGTCTGCAGTCCGAAACGAAGCTCAGCACCACCTGACAGAAACGGTGTTTCGACGATGTACTGAAACGATCCGCCACCAACGACAGCAAAAGTGAAGGATGGTCTTCGATAGCGTGACGGTGGAACCGGTGGTGACACCGTATCGGGCGGCGGTGGGGCAGGGAACTCGGCCATCGGTTGGGCGGGTGGTGCGGTGGGCGGTGCGTCCGGCGTAATCTGCGCAAACGCCGAATCGACCGAGCACACAAGGACGAGGCACAGAAGCAGGCGGGTTACGAACATGTCAGCCTCCCGAGTGCTTCGCAAGCAGCAATCACCGTCGCTGGGCACGTTCCAGCATCGCTGGGGCAGATCGCCTGTCCACCTTGGCAGCTTGCGCTGCTCGGGAAGCTCCAATCACTCACGTCGCACAGACCCGCATTGCGCAGGGCTTCGCAAGAGGATGTGCGGATGCACTTTGCCGTCGCTGGTGCGAAGTTTGGCCTCTGGTGCGAACAGCCGTTGTCGTGGCAGTCGATCTGCGGGTGTGAAGAGCAGCAGCTGTAGATGCGAGACGCCGCATCCTCACAGATCAGCGTCGAGGTCGTGATGTCGCTACACGAGTGCGCGAGGACGGCTCCGGTAGCCATTGCGGCAAAGAGAACACGCCTTACGACGCGCTTCGATGCGGACAAAGCATGAAAGGAATGCGCCATGCCCGCTATGTAGCAGAAACCTGCTTTCGGACATAGGTCGGATCGTCAGCTCCAGACCAGTGGAATGAGCAGCGCACCGATGTTCAGTCCCGCGGAAAACTGGATGTCGTGGCTTGTAAGCCCACTGGCCCGTCGGACCTCGTGGGCGAGTTCCAAGTAGATCGCCGACATGAGGAAGTGCCCGGCGATGCTGTGACGAAAACCGATCGACGTTGCACCGTCCGTTTTGCCAACGAGGAATCGCGGCGTATATGACGCCACTGCAATCAACAACATGCCGTATCCCACGCCGAGTCCAGCGGAAAAGGCGTCGCTGCGATGACGGTCTGTCGATCGCAACTCGTAGGCAAGCTCGGGGAGAAGCCACGGAATCGTGCCGACTAGTCTCCCGAGACCACTTCCCGAGGAGCCGATCTGTGCTCCAACGGACATGTGAAACGCCAGACCGTTTTGCCGATCGTCGGTCAGCATCCACAAGGCGCCGATGCTCGGGCGCAGCGTCGGAACAGCGAATACACTGTCCCCGGCAAAGGACTCGCTTGGTAGGCCAACCTGCACCAGCAAAAACAGCAGCAGTGCAACGATTCTCCCCCGCAT
>CAYTGC010000987.1:0-1700 GCA_964437195.1 uncultured Myxococcales bacterium
GACCAGAAGCGCTCTACTTCTGCGAGTCGCTTCTTCGGATCTTGGCAGAGGATTGCGAGGTGGCACACAAGCTCTGGACTTGGATTCCCATCGCCTGCTCGCAATCGAGACAGATAGCCTTGGCTCAGTCCAAGCAGACGTTCGAGTTTCCGCTGGCTGATGTGCTGCGAGAGCGTGTCAAGAGCGATACAAATCCGGGTGTGCAGGGACGCAAGGAATTGCTCTTGCAGCGCACTCGATAACGTCTCGGCGTCCATGCGGTCGAGGTAAAGGTGCATGCAGCGCCCACAGCTCGGAATCTTCAGATCTGTCGGAAGTTCCATCGTCGGCATGGTTCGATAGGGAATGGTCCGTCCGGCTCCTTTTCTTGCGCGAACGGACTTGGCTCCGCAGTGGATGCAGCGTTTGTTTGGTGGATTACTCATGGTCCCCCCCAAGCACGAGATCGAGACGACGGCGCTGTGTCCATAGGAGGGGGATCGCGAGAGCAGACAATCCGGTAAGGAGTCCGAAGAACGTCGAATGGGGCCAGCGTTCCCAGAGGATTCCTAAGAATCCGGTGGCGAGATTCCCAAGCGCAATCGCGGCCATCCACAGACCCATCAGGAATCCGGCGAACTTTGGTGGCGAGAGCTTGCTGACGAGGGAAAAGCCGAGAGGGGAAACGCACAGCTCGGCGAGTGAAAGGAATGTGTAGCTGCCGATGAGCCACAGCGGACTCACGCGCCCTTGGCTGCTTGCGAAGGAGGCAACGACCGACGCATCCATCATGACGAAACACGACAGCGAACAGAGTCCCATTCCAAGGCTCAACTTCTTCCACGTAGTCATCGGACAGCGTCGGAAGAAGCGAACCAAGATGGGAGTTAGTACGAGTACCAACGCGGGATGGATGCTCTGATACACAGGTGGTGCGATGGGGATTCCAAGCAGTGTGGGCTGTGTGTTGTTTTTCGCGAACAGAGTCAGCGATGTGCCGGTCTGGTAAAACGCACAGAAGAACAGCATCGCGACGGGAAGCAGGATCATGATGGCGACGATGCGTTCGTGATCCGTGGTGTGGTGTTGCGCAGATTCGGACTCGACTAGAGCGTCACGAAAGCAGTCGCGGAAGAGGAACCCGAAGGGAATCACGAGCGCCATCACTGCGAAACAGAGCAAGAAGGCGGCGCGGAATCCGTAGCACGAGGAGAGCCACGCACCGACCATGCCAGACGGAAGCGAGCCAAGGTTGACAGCCCAGTAGAATCGACTGTAGGCGGCGTCTCGCTCTGCTTTTGGGAACAGAGAACCGACGAGGGCGGTGATGTTTCCTTTGAAGAGACCTGTTCCAGTGGCCAGGAATGCGAGGGGAACAGAGACGGACAGACCGATTCCCAGTGCAAGGTAGCCGATGGCGAGGAGTAGGACTCCGAAGAGGATGGTGGGCCAGCGTCCGGCCCGAACGGAGACGAAACCACCGACCAAAGGAGCGAAATACATGATCGAGGTGAACAGGCCGAACTCGATGGTGGCTTCTGCCTCGCTACGGTTGAGCGAGAGCAGGTAGAGTGTGAAGAGAGAGAACAGGAGGTAGAACGCGAAGCGCTCGATTGCGATGATTCCGCAGAGGATGAGGAACGCGAAACGCGGGTCAGGAATCGGCGGCGGAAGCGGAGCGGAATCCGCTCGGGAATCATGTTCCTCGACGGTGGACAAGA
>CAYTGC010000988.1:0-1700 GCA_964437195.1 uncultured Myxococcales bacterium
CGATCCGACACACCGACGAGCACCAGCTTGCGCTGCCGCGGCTTGCCTGCTTCCCGGCGCGAAATAAACGACTTGCCCAGCTCTGCGGTCGCCAGAAGTCCCCGGAGCTGGTTGACCAAGAAGCCGGTGATGCGCGGCAGCCCATACATCCTGGCAAACGAGCCGTTGTAAAACTCCAGCAGCGTCGGCGAAATGATCACCGGTACCGGCGGCTCGCACTTGTTTATGTCCCACGAGCAAAACCAGCCTTGCGGACAGTTTTTGTCCTCCGTGCAAAACGGATTTTTGTCGTTTACGTAGTCTTTGAACTGCCACGGAGAGGTCTGCTCAGCGACTGCAGCCGGATCGATGCCATCGATGGGCAAGTCGGTGTAGATGGGCCTTCCGACGATTCGCTCGCCACCCCAGCCGCGCACCGGAAACGCTACCCGCAGGCGCGGATACACCGCCAAGACGTCGGGATGGGCACGCAGCTCGCGGATCAGGTCGTCGCCCAGCCCCTTGGGCCCACCGAGCAGCGCGCCCAGCGCCCCCAGCGCGCTCTCGTCCACCGCAGCTTTTTGTGGCACGACTTCCAGGCGGTCCGACGGAAAAATCCGCTGGAGCACCCGTTTTTGCATACCCAAAGACAGCGCCAAAAAGAAACCCAGCACCGAAATGCCAACCGCAATTCCAAACACCGATAGCAAAAACGCCCGTGGCGCCCGCCGCAGCGAGTGAAACAGCAGCGACTGAGCCTGCCGAAGCGTCATGGTGCGAGATCCTTGCTCGCGTTTTCGCTCATGTCTGCGGTGCCGACGATCTGCCCGTCTTGCAATCGCACAAGGCGCGTCGTTGCTTCGGCCACTCGTGGTTCGTGGGTCACCAGCACCATCGTCAGTCCATCGCGATTCAGTTCCTGAAACAGATCAATGATCTGCTGCCCGGTATAGTCATCGAGGTTCCCGGTCGGCTCATCGCATAGCAGCACCTGGGGCCGAAACAAAAGCGCGCGCGCAATCGCCACCCGCTGCTTTTGTCCGCCGGACAGCTCGGTGGGACGGCTCCGCAGCTTGTCGACCAAGCCGACGCGCTCGAGTGCCGCCTTGGCTCGGTCTTCCGCCTCGGCCCGGGGCAGCGGATCCACCGCGAACGCATTCGGCAAGAGCACATTGTCGAGGCAGCTCAGGTGCGACAGAAGGTGGAAGGCCTGGAAGACAAAGCCGACGTGGCGGTTGCGCAGGCTGGCGAGCGCCGGATCAGACAGCTTGGCAAGGTCGTGTCCAAGCAGTGACACCTGGCCCTGATAGTCGCGGTCGAGCCCGCCCATGATGTGGAGCAGCGTCGATTTTCCCGATCCCGAGCGCCCAGTCAGCCCAACCAGCTCGCCTTTGCGCACCGAAAGGCTGACGCCGCGCAGGACTTCTGCATACGCGCTGCCTGACTCGGCAAAGCGCTTGCGCAGGCCTTCGACTCGAATGCACTCGCTGTCTCCGTCTGGCTTCATTGGAACAGCGTGGTTCTGTAGCACGGCGGCGGAAAGCTTTCAGCTCTCTTTCATGGTTTCGCACCCGCGCAATCCACCTTTTCGCTCACCGTGATTCGCCAACCCATCGAAAAGGTTGCTTTTTTTCGCGACAAGGCTTTTAAAGGTGGCCCCGAAAACCCTGCTGGTGAAAAGGTCGATTTTCTGTCCTAGCGATAGATTCAAAGTGCTAACC
>CAYTGC010000989.1:0-1696 GCA_964437195.1 uncultured Myxococcales bacterium
TCTGCTCGACCGTCTGCTGCTGATAGATTCCGAAGCTCGTCAGGCCAAGGATCTGTGCGGCAAAATCGAACAGCGCCCAGCGAAGCTGCGTCGGTCCCAAGATCGCAATGCGATCCCCGCGCTGAAGTGTCAGCTTTCGCAGCCCAGCCGCATAGCGACACGACCGCGCAAATGCTTGTGCCCAGGTCGTCGGGCGCCAGCGATCATCGCGATGCTCGAAAAACGCCTCGCGGCTCGGTGTCAGCTCGGCTCGGCGGCGGATCATGTCCCCGAGCGTTCGCGACGATTTCGAAAGCATGACAGAAGGCGTGTGCGGTGCAGAGATCGTGAGCATCGGGCGACTCCAAGCGCTGAACCTTTTGCAGCGCCCCGATGTTACGAAAAGCGGCGAAGGATTGGGACGCTAATTGCGCAAAGTCTGGGTGAAGAAGTCCGCGACGTGCGTGACATACGCGGTGGGATCGGCATCGAATCCTGCCGCGTGCCTGGCTCCAGGCTGGATCCACAGCGCCGAGCCGGGCAGCTTCGCGTTCATCTCCTGCGAGTCCGACGGCGGAATCAACGTGTCGTTGGCGGCATGAATGAACAGCACCTGGGCCTTGATTTGCTCGACCCGATCGATCGGGCGCACCGACAGCACATCGTGTCCGAGCCACAGCCGCCCGGCCAGCTGCGCAGACGGCATCACCAAAGACGGCATGTGGGTACGCTTTGTCCACTCGCGACGCATGATTCGGCCAAAGTCTGCATAGGGACAGTCGGCAATCACTGCCTTGACCTCGGGATCCTGGGCCGCAGCGAGAAGGACCGACGCCGCCCCCATCGACACGCCGTGCAGTCCAATCTGTTTCTTTTGGTACCCCTGAGTTTGGAGATAGTCCAAACCACCCAAGACATCGCGGCTCTCGTTGATTCCGAAGCTAAAGCGAGCTGGCGAAGACTGTCCATGTCCGCGCAGCTCCATCGCCAGCACGCTGAATCCCTGGCGATAGAGCGCTGCCATGAACTCGTCGTTGCGGTGATTGTGTTCAGTTGTGCGACTGCCGTCTTTGCCGTGGACGAGGACGAGCGCGGCGCGATGGTTCGCATGCGGCAGATACCACGCTGCCAGCTCGGCATCGCCGCCCCGGGCCAAAAACCGGACATCTTGGAACGCGATTCCGTGCTTGCCTGGATTTCTGTCGGGGTCGAGCGTCCGCTTGGGCCTGCTGAGGACCGCAACGACCGCAAAGCCGAGCAGCAGATACATGAGAGCGAAAAAGGCGGCAGCGCGAGCGAACAGACGGACGACAGACGACTTCATGAGCTGACTCCAGTCGTGGGGCAGGCTAGGCAGTCTGGTTCCTACTGTATCTTGAAACGCGAAAAACCCGCGCTATCTCGGCTGTGGCATGCGCAGGCCTGGTTCGCTTCGGTCGAGAGACATAAGGAGCTGTCGCAGACTCGGCGATGGCCAGCGCAGCTCGTAGTACTGGATCAGCTCACGTGCTTGGCCACGCTGTCCAGAAAGAAGCGCCCGCGCGGCCTGGTCCATGATCTGCTGCTGGAGGTGTGCGACTTCGGCCAGCTCGCGCTGTCGAGATTCGCGTCGCTGTTTGACGAGCCGGAGTCCGCCCATGGCAATCATCAACCCCAAGATGCCGCCGAGCGTTCCCACCACGAACGGGTAGAGCAAGCGCTGCCGACGGCCTGGGAC
>CAYTGC010000990.1:0-1687 GCA_964437195.1 uncultured Myxococcales bacterium
ACGTGCTAGCGTGGCGCACATGATCGATCACATCTCTTTGGCCGTCTCGAATCTCGACGCTAGCGTTCGCTTTTATGAGAAAGCGCTGGCCCCAATCGGATACACCGTCCTTCTGTCCTTTCCTGGCGTGGCTGGGCTCGGCATCGCTCCCAAGCCGGACTTCTGGCTCGGACAAAAGGAGTCCGCAGACTCAGGACGGCACGTCGCATTCTGTGCCACCAGCCGAGCGCAAGTGGATGCGTTCTATCAAGCCGCTCTTGCCGCAGGAGGCAAAGACAACGGCGGACCAGGACTGCGTCCACAGTATCATCCCAACTACTATGGCGCGTTTGTCTTCGATCCCGATGGCAACAACATCGAAGCGTGCTGCCACCACCCGGAATAGTCGGGGCTTGTAAGGCAGACTTGCTACGTGCCGTTCTCCGTGGGAATCGGTTGTCGTAGCAAGTCGAGTACGCTCGCGGCATGCCAGACATCGGTGCGGGAAGGAAGGATGCGCTCTTTTTGTAGCTGCTCTGCAATCTGACGCAGGCTCTTTCCCTTCTTTCGGAGCTGGTGCGCGCGCAGAATTGCCGCTGACTTCTCTCTCGTCAGGTTGCACTTCCTGCGCGTTCTCTTGGCGCTTGCATTTTCGCTCGTGGAACTGGGCCGGAGCGGTAACTTGAGGAGTCCGGCTCGCATAAGAATCCGATAAATGGTTGGTCGTTCCCACTTGTCTTTCCGTGGGGAAATTCCGTCCGCAGTCAGCCGCTTCGAAATGTCGAGGACAGAGAGCCCCGCGCGGTGCAGGTCACAGATGCGCACAATGTTGTGCTGCTCGACAGGATTCTGAATCAAAGTCCGCCGTCCGTTTGAATCCGGCTCCTGGGTGTAGAGCCAACCGTACGGGGGCGCTCCTGTCTGCACGCCGCGCCGCTTCAGTTCATTCATCGCTTCTTGGGTTCGTTCGCTGATGGCTTCGCGCTCCCACTGGGCGACAGACATAAGGACATTTAGCATCAGCTTCCCGCTGGCCGATCGGGTATCAATGGCATCGCTCACCGAAAGGAGGGAGTGCGGCTTTCCTTCGCGAAAGTAGGTGTCGCAAAGGAAACCCAGATCCTTCACGCTGCGTGTCAACCGATCGAGCTTGACGACGACAATCGCGTCTGCGCGCTTTTCCGTGAGCAGCTGGAGTGCCCGCTTGAGTCCAGGCCGATCCAGTGATTTCGCTGAGTAGCCGTCGTCGCATTCGATGCCCACCAGATCGATGTCCTGGCTCACGCAGTGCGCCCGAATCCGAACCTGCTGTGCGGAAAGGCTGACACCTTCTTGCGCCTGTTGGTCCGTACTTACCCGAACATACCCCACCGCACGCAGCCGACGGAGTTCAGCGCCTCTCGCATGTGGCATGTGTCTACGCATCACAGACCCGCCGATTCAAAAAGGGAAGGGGAGAGACCCAAAGGAAGAGCATTCAACGTGACATTATTCCCGTGTTCTCGTGCGGCGAAAAGGCGGTATTCCAGTGTAGAGAACTGAAGACCATCTGCCTCCTTCCAAACACGGTCCCATCCCGCACCGACGCGGTTCCATGTTTGAGGAGTGGGGTTACATCTACGGACTCCTGATGGCGCCGTTGTACTCGGAGCTGGCGTCCCGACAAGGACACCGGTCGCGGTAAGGTGCGAGTCTGGAGTGGCGGCAG
>CAYTGC010000991.1:0-1686 GCA_964437195.1 uncultured Myxococcales bacterium
GGGCAAAAAAGTTTGCGCACCAAACGACCCTAAGTACCATGCGCCGCCATGGGAGCACTGTCGGGCGGGATTACGCTGCGTCGTTACCGCGTACAAGGTAACGTTCCGAAAGATTGGAAGGACGTCTTCGAGAAAGGCGTGCGGGCGCACGTTCTGGTTCCGATCAACGTCGAGGGCAACGAAGACAAGAGCCTGGGCTGGTGCAGCATTTTCGATGAAAACGATCTCGACATGACCGTCGAGAAGTTTCATTTCGAAGGCCATGTGATGCTGTCGTTGCGGCAGGACACGCTCAAGCCTCCAGCGGCGATGGTGAAGCGGCTGCTGAAGCAGCGGCAACAGAAGATCGAAGCCGAGCGCAGCCAGCAGCTCTCGGCCTCGGCCCTGCGTGATCTCAAGGCGATCCTCGTCGCTGAGCTGCGCAAATCCACTCCGCCCAAGACGCGCACCGTCGACGTTGTTTGGAACCTGGAAGCACAGCGGCTGGCGATTTACTCGCATGCCAAGTCGATGAACGAGGCGCTGTTGGCGCTGTTTTCACAGACCTTCAACATGGGACTGGACCTCGAAGGCCCGGCGCTGTGGGCGAAGGAACAGACGCAGGACGATGCCAAGCAAGCGGCCCAGCTGAAAGCGGCGCGTCCGACGCTGGAGCTTCTGCATGGCTTTGTTGGACTACGTCCAACGCCACACGGCCATGAAGAAGGATCGCAGCTGGCCAGTGCTCTGCGCGGCGAGCTTCACCAAGGAGCGTGACGATGGCGGGCGGAAAACGACATGCAGAACCGAGCCTGGCTGATCAAATCGCCGACTCGGGAGAAACAGAGGTCAGCAAGTCCACGGTTGCGCTGCGCGAGGATTTGACCGATCAGCGCTTCCTCGGGCGCGAGTTTTTGACCTGGCTGGTCTTTTTTTGCGACGACGATGGCGAAAGTGGAGCCTTTGCGGGAACCGATTCGGTCGCTGCGTTCCGTGCCCGCGTCGGTGAACGCGCGGTACTGCGGGCACTCGGGGATGCAACGGGAGAGATTGCTGCGCGTGGTCCTTCGACGGGACATTCATCCGATGTGCGCTATGCCATCGCTGGTGGCCTGACGGTTCGCGAGCTGGATCTCATCTTCGAGCGCGACGAGCGGCTTTGGATGGCAACGGTTTTGGCAGAGAACTTTGACCTAAAGCGGGTCAAGCTGCCCGAGCTGCTTTCCGAGGAGGACAACGAGCGGGTGAGCGAACGGCTCCAGCTTGTTTCCGATCTCGACGAGATGCTGAAGGGGCTATTTGCCCTGTTTTTGCACGACCGACTGAGCAATCGCTGGACCAAACAGACCATTCCGGCGCTGCGCGACTGGCTCAAGCACTCGATCCTCGAAGAAAAGTACCTGAGCGCGTAAACGACAGCGTCGCATCGTCGAGAGTACGCGGCTACGGCTCGCGGGCGATGTCGGGGTTCATGTGGTGCAGCATGTTGTTCTTCGGGCTGTTGTGCTTGATCGTTCCGACGTCGTCCGGTAGCTGATAGCGATCCAGCTCGGCGTTCACCTTCTTGAGCAAGTCGCTCTTCTCTCGATGGGGGAGGAACGCGCTCTTAAAGCCAGCGACGATCGTGTCCTTGATGTCCTCGAGCGTAAAGCCGTAGTGCTGATGGCACAAAAGCAGCTCGCGGCTCACCGTCGTGTTGGTGACGAG
>CAYTGC010000992.1:0-1677 GCA_964437195.1 uncultured Myxococcales bacterium
ATCGGCCCACAGCCCGCGCGCGTCTACCTCGGGCTCATCGCCATCGCTCAAGCCAGTCGGCAGCACATCCTCGCCTGCGGTGAAGCCCGTATCGGCCAGCTCACAGTCGCTGCGTCCGATCTCGGCTCCAGACGGAGTCGTTGGGAAAAATCGCGCCTCAAGCGAGGGCGAGTCGTCTTCTCGGCGTGAGCGCATCAGCTCCTCGAACACGGACCTTCGGCTGTCTTCCTCGAAGCCGGGCAGTCGTCCACCCGCAAGCGATCCCAAGCCCAGCGACAGCTAGCGCCAAGGCACGTTCCTGTCGAGCTTCCGCTTTGGCGGGTCGGCTAGCGACTGGTGAAGACGCGGCAGGACGGCAGCTCGATGGCCGATAGATAGCCACCTTTGCCGCAAGCGGTGTCGAGTCCGATGAGATCGCCGCGGAACCACACGTCCGTTGGATCGTCGAGGATCTTGGCGAACCAGCTCAAGTGATCGACAGGCAGTTCCTTGGTTACGGTGTGGCCAAAGCACAAGCGCTTGCCTTTGTACCCACGGAAGAAGTCCGGTTCACGGCACCACAGCAGGTTCCGCGGTCGGCTGTCCTTCGGGTGGTGCCAGACTTCCCCTTCGCCATCGAGCCCGGCGTGAACATAAATGGCATGCTCGTCTTCGTAGTAGTAAGGCAGGGTCGATAGCCACGTCGCTAGCTCCGGTGGGAACCACTTGAGCGGTGCGAGCAGCATGGCCGCTTGTTCGATCTCGGGCAGCGCTTCACAGTGGGTGATCGACTGCAGCGCTTGAAAGCAGCCGTTGTCGGGTCGAAGCAGAAAGCCGGGCTCGGGATGCTTCAGACAGCGCAGCCACGCCTCTTCATGGTTGCCGAGCAGCGTCACCACTTTGGCTGGCACCTTTTGGGGCAGTGCCCAGACAATGTCGAATACGCGCGCCGATTCCGGCCCTCTGTCCATGTAGTCGCCAAGGAACACCAGCGTGTCGTCGGCGTGAAGCGGCGGCAGTCGCTCTAGGAGCCGCTCAAGGTGTGTTGCTTCTCCGTGGATGTCCCCGATCGCAAACGTTCGCCCCATCTAACGTATCGTAGCGCGAAGGAGCGGTGCCTTGTGCAAGTCGCTGCGACGAGCCACCGGCTGGCTACTTGGCGATGGTCATACCAGCGGCTTTCCAGCCCGAAATTCCGTCGGCAAGGTGGCGGACATCGCGAAAGCCTGCGGCCTTGAGCATCTCCAGCGCGCGATGGCTGCGGCCACCCGCTGCGCAGTACAGGACCACCGTCTTGCCTTTGTCGATTTCGCTCATCCGGCTGGGAATGTCATCGACCGGGATGTGCTTGGCGCCCGGAATGTAGCCGTTTGCCCAT
This sequence comes from uncultured Myxococcales bacterium, assembly GCA_964437195.1. Taxonomy (GTDB): domain Bacteria; phylum Myxococcota_A; class Polyangia; order Palsa-1104; family JAEUJZ01; genus JAEUKA01. The sequence continues at coordinate 1,358 of CAYTGC010000992.1, forward strand.
TCCGAGGCCGTGCGCACGTCGATAAGCTGTACCTGCGGGCCGCTCTTGAGCAGCTCGGCGGCTTGGCTGACCGATAGGTTGGGATCGATCTGTGGAGCCTCTGCTGCCGCAGGTGGAGCCTTGTCGGCCGCAGGCTTGTTGCAGGCCCCGAGCAGTGCGATGGCACACAGCACAGCTTTGCCAAACGTCATCGTGTGATAGTCCTGGGTCTAGGGGTTACGCCACCGTGCGCAGTCGGCGAATCAGCCACCTGACTTCCGGTGCGGTGGGATCTTGCATTCGATCGCGAAGCTCAAGCTCATCCGACAGGTGCGTGATCG
>CAYTGC010000993.1:0-1675 GCA_964437195.1 uncultured Myxococcales bacterium
TGCAAATCTACGGCGTCTGATGCGAGAAGCGGAGCTGACGTAGTTTTAGTCGGGGGCTGCTGGCGGGTGGTGGAGCGCTGGCGCTAGGTGGTATCGGCTGCTTGGCGGGGGCGTGGTCCACGTCTCAGCAAGGAAACAGCACGGATCTGACGTTTGCAGATGGGTGGTGAAGTCGCGTAGCTCGGAAGCCCAGCGGCGCTGATTTTCGCCTATTCCACGCCAAAGGCGAGCCAGCCAGCCTTGCAGCCCAGCGCTCGCGATAGCAGTTCGACCGTCCAGGTCAGGGGCGCTCGCTTCCCTCGTTCGATCTCGTAGATAGCAGCCTTGGTGTAACCAGTCTGCGCGGCCAGATCGTCTTGAGAGAGTCCGCGCTGCTCTCTTTGTTGGCGGAGGCGAGCACCGATCGCCCGTTGGTGCTCAAGCCGCTCGGAGTTGTGGACGGCCTGAAGTGGGGGCCTGACTTTGGGGGGTCTACCTCGCTTCGCCTGAGTTGCGGTCATGCGCCGGATGCTAGCGGTAAGCGGAGCGCTCGAAAAAAAAATTGTCCGTCGCAAGTGCTGATTTTTCGTAAAAAACTTCTTGCACAAATATATAAGAGACTTAGCTTGGCATCCGAAAGGACAGACGATGGACACCCGAATGGTTACTACAAACGAGATCACCGTCGGCAAACTCGACGAACTTGAGGCCAAAACGCCCGTTGGCAATCCGCTCGACATCGAGAGCCATATCGAGTGCCATCAGGGATGCCCGCGATGCGCTGGTGTCGGGGAAATTCCTGACGATTCGGCGGACGACGGTGGCACGCGCCTGTGCCCCGGAGCTTGACGAAACCCGGTCGGTCTGGGGGGCATCCGAAAGGACAAACGAATGGACTCTAAATCTCAGGAAATCACCGTTGGCACGGACCACGGCGAAGCGCGACGCCGTGGCGAGAGCAATCGCAAAGCGTGGGTTGACAATGTGTCCGAGGGTTGGCGGACGTTTCACAGACTGGCGCTTGCGCTGAGTCAAGCGATCCAGAGCGGTGGCAATCGCGAGGTTGTCCTGAATCATCTTGGCCAGGCTATTGCGTCGCATCGGAACCTCGACCTCCTCAAGACCCAGCGGGACGAGTTCCCATCGCCTCGGAAGTCTGAGCTGCGCGACTCGATGCCGCTCGAGTGGGCGACAGATGACATCTTCGATGTGATGATGGCTCTCTTGCACTCACTCGGGAAGCAGCTCGATCTGTGGGGCTACAAGTTCGAGGCGTCCGCGCGCTTCGCAAAGTACCGTGTGGTCTTGTTCACTCGCGCCGATGAAAAGCGGTTGCATGTGTTCACACTCGGAAGCGACAGCGATGCAGCGATCTTGGCCGCAGCTTGGCGCACGCTTCTGGAGGACTCGGAAAGAGACGTGCAGCTTGAGGGAATCTCCACCAACGGCAGGATCACACTGCTCCCTGCGCGGAAAATCAAGCGGCGAAACGGGTAGCTAGAATCCCTTGACGACGTACAGTGGCGAGCGGCCCGGTGTGAGTAGCGTCAGGACAACGGGCTGCATACCGGCTTCACGGATGTCTGCCAGCTCGGCTTCGATCTTCAATTCGCTGCGCAAGTCGTCCGGCAGCAGAAGGAGACTCGCGGACCCGCCCTTGCGGGCCTCGAACGTAAAGAGCAGAGTAAGTGAAACC
>CAYTGC010000994.1:0-1672 GCA_964437195.1 uncultured Myxococcales bacterium
AAGAAGGACGACAGCTGGATCGACCCGTTTGCACAGTAACGAGCTATTGGGAAGCCCGAAGGGAGCAAGATGCGCAAGAAAACTCTCCTCACAGCCACCGCGGTTGCCCTGGTTGCGATGTCCATTCCCGTCGAGAGCCAGTGGCTCTCTGGACTTCTGGTCCGCTCCGCCTCGGCCCAGGAAGAAGATCCTGAGATCACCGCCGAGGCGAAGAAACACTACAAGCTCGGTCAGGATGCCTTCAACGAGGGCAAATATGACCTAGCGATCAAGGAACTGAAGCGCGCCTACGTGCTCAAGCGCATTCCCGCCATCTTGGTCAACATCGCGATGACCTATCGCAAGACCAAGGACTACGAGATGGCCATCTACTTCTACAAGAAGTACTTGACCGACAATCCCGCTGACGACAAGCAGCGCCCGGCGATCGAAGCGGCAATTGCCGAAGTCGAAAAAGAGCGTACCGCAGCGAGTCAGCCTCAGCTTGCCCCGGCCAAGCCAGCGGTCGAAATGGCCAAGCCTGCCGAGGCGGTGAAGCCTGCGGTGGAAGCAGCAAAACCAGCCGATCCGGCCAAGCCTGCCATCGAAGCAGCCAGGCCCGTAACGGAAGCGGCCAAGCCAGTGGACGCGGCCAAGCCAGTCACCCAAGCGACCACGCCTGCGGACGCAACCCAAACCGCGGCTCCAGCGGCGGCTGACAAAGCCTCGACAGAGTGGGCACACACGCCAGTCGATGCCGCGCCTCCGGGCCAGCCCGTCGACATTCGCGTTCAAATGCCCGTCATGAAGGGCGTCAAGGTGAAGGTCTACTTCCGCAAGGAAGGACAAGCCAACTTCGACAGCCTCGAGCTGAAGCGTCGTGGCAACGAAAAGGTGGCGCGCATTCCTGAGTCCGTCGCCCAAGGCAAGGCCTTCCAGTACTACATCGAGGCCAAAGACGCGGCGGGAACCGTCATCAAGTCGATCGGCAACGAACTGTCGCCGAACCTCGTGCTGATGGATCCGACGGCGCGTCCTCAGATCATTGGCGCCGAAGTGCAGGGCGAGACCGCTGACGACGATGAGATCGCCAAGCGGACGAAGACGGGCCCGACGCGCGACATCGAAAACGAGCAAGCGACGTTCGACCTCGGTGGTCAGTCGGCAGCGATGGCACGACTTCGGCAGCAGCTCCGCGACCGTGAAAAGTCCAAGAGCAAAGGCAGTGGCAAAGCGCTGCTCGGTCCTTTGGGCTGGGGCGGCGGTGTCATGGCGCTAGTTGGCCTGGGCGGCTTGGGTGCGGGCGGAGCCTTCCTCGGCATGGCGTCGAACTACGCCAGCCTGGTGAGCAGCGATTCCGCCTGCGACACCAAGGTCAAAGTCGATGGCGTGCCGCAGTGTCCGCACTTTGGTGCAAACGAGAACCCGGACCTGTCCAAAACGCTCAAGCCAGCGACGGCAGAATACGAGCGCAAGGGCATGCTCTATGACAAGGTTGGCATCGCGCTCACGGCTGCGGGGGGTGTGCTCGCGGCGGGCGGCGCGGCCATGCTGACGTACGACATCATCAAGCGCTACGGCAAAGAGAAGCCGCCAGCGCCGAAGACCCGCAAGGTCAAGAAGGTGATCGAGGTCGAAGAGCCCGCGACGTCGTGGCTGATTGCCCCGGTTGTGAGCCCAGGCTCGGTCGGGA
>CAYTGC010000995.1:0-1665 GCA_964437195.1 uncultured Myxococcales bacterium
TTTGCCAACCTCGGCTCGATCGGCCTCGACAGCGCCTATCACCACCTGTTCGAGTACGGCACCGTGTCGTTTTTCGCAGTCATCGGGCGGCTGACACACCTGCCATTCGCCGATGGCCCGAGCGGCCAGGTCGAAGCACGACCAGGCGTCAGCATCAAGTACACCTTCGATGAGCGAATCACCGATGGCTGGTACTGCGCCCGCAGCCTTGAGCTACTCAAGAGCTACGTCGAACATCCACGCAGCCTCGAAGAAGCGCTGACCAGGAAGACTCCATGACGAGCATTCAGCTTAGCCGCCCAAGCATCACCGACGAGGAAGTCCAGGCATCGGAGCGAGCGCTGCGATCGCGCTGGCTGGTCTATGGTCCAGAAAACCGCGCCTTCGAGGAAGAGCTGGCAGCAGCCTGCGGAAAGCGATTCTGCGTCACCGTCAGCTCGGGAACAGCGGCGCTGCACCTGTCGCTGCTTGCCCAGAAGCAGCCGATCTCCGCGGTGCTTTCCCCGGCGCTGACCTTTCCAGCCACCGCCAATGTCGCACACTTTGTCGCGCAGCCGCCGATGGTGTATCTAGCTGATGTTGAGGAATCGACGTTTTGCCTGCCGGAAACCACGGTGCGCGAGTGGCTTGCGACCAAAAAAGGCCCAGCGCTCGTCGTTCATCAGTTCGGGTATCCGTCGCCATTGCCGGTTGGATCTGACGACCTCCTGATCTCGGATGCAGCCTGCGCGGTCGCGGTGCGTCCTGCGATGGGCGGCAAGCTCGCCTGTCTGTCCTTTCACCCACGCAAGCTCCTGACGACAGGTGAAGGCGGAGCGATTCTAACCGACGATGAGCAGCTCCATTCTGCGCTGCAAAGGCTGCGGGCGCACGGCCTTGTCAGCGTCCCTGGCGAAGAAGTGATGGATCTACCGGAAAGTGGACTCAACTATCGACTGTCGGAACCGGCGGCAGCGATGGGACGCGTGCAATTGCGACGGCTGCCCCAGTTGGTGGCCAGGCATAAGGAGCTCGCCGAGCGCTATCGGCAGAAGCTCTCGGACGCAGGGCTTTTGTTTCAGGCCGATCACCCCGATCGGATCTGGCAGACGTTCGCGGTACTTCTCCCCGAAGGGATCGACCGTCCGGCGCTACGGGCCAAGCTCAAAGAAGAAGGCATCGAAACCCAGATCGCGTCCTATGGCCTGCACAGGCTCGCCGCCTTCCGTGATGCGCCCCGCTTTTCACCAAGTGGCGGTCAAGCCTCGCTTGCAGCGGCCGATCGCATTCACGATCGCGGTCTGGCCTTGCCACTTCATAGCGAGCTTTCTTCCGCAGATATCGATCGAGTCTGTGAATCCCTGAAAAAAGCCCTGTCATCTTCAGCGGTTCGCACACCACGCAAGTAGTCAGCTTTCGCGACGGATCTTTTTTTCACAAGCCGCGTTTTCACCGAGCAAGGAGTTCGAAGATGAAGACGCTGCTTGCACTGTCTCTGCTGTCTCTGCCCGTGATGTGTGCCACTGCCTCGGCAACCCCGCTGCGCAGCCAGTCAGGCACCTACGAGCTTCAGGTGATGACCGATGGCGGACAGGCCCCGACCTACTACCACAACGGCGAAAACTACGTGATGGGCCAGCGCGGCCAGCGCTACACCCTGCGGATTCACAATCACTCGGGTCGCCG
>CAYTGC010000996.1:0-1665 GCA_964437195.1 uncultured Myxococcales bacterium
GGAACGGTCTTTTCACAGTGAAACAGGCGTCCGGGTGGCCTTGGATCGGGTGTTTTGGCTGGCGCGGCGCGATCGGATGGGGCCGAGGTCGGATTTTCTCTGTGGGGGCGGAATAAAACCTGTGCGTGTCTGGTTCACATCCACACCCAATCACGGGCTTTTTTGGAGTGAACACATGGCAAAGGGCACAAAACTTTCGAAGATGGCGGCAAATCGGCTGGCGGTTTCGGCGACAGTGACCAGCTCGGCAGCGGTGCATGGGGCGCAGCTTGCCAAGGATCTGCATGCAGTGCTGTTTCCTGCGGGGCCTGTGCGGCCAGACGTGACCGAGAAGTTCATCGATGCGCTTGGGCAGCTGCTCGACCGGGCGGCGCAGCAGGTGCAGGAGGCAGACCTTTTGCACTCGGCAGAGCTGCTAGATGATGAGGAGCCGCGCCAGCGTCGCGATGGGCTCTCCGCAGAGCTATCGGCGACCTTGCTCGGGCTGCGCGATACGCTGACCGGGCTGTACGGTGCCGACACGACGCGGGCCTATGCACTGGCCGATGCGCTGCCCCAGCTGCCGACGCAGCTTGCGCAGCGGGCGCGGATTGTCGAGTCGCTGCTGCGCAAACAGCCGCTTCCGGCGCGGGCGGCGAGGGCGGGCGTGACGGTGAAGGCGGCAGCCTTGGCGGATGAGCTCTCGCCGCTGATTGATCAGCTTGCAGCAGCGCTCGAAGACGTTCAGCGCGAGTCACGAGAGGCGCAGCTGTCGCTCGAAAACAAGACGCGGGCCGCTGAGACCTGGCACAGGACCTATCAAGGCGTGACGTCGGCCTTTTATGGGTTGTACCTTTTGGCGGGACGCAAGGACTTGGCCGAGCGCATTGAGCCGACCGCCCGTCGCCGCGCCGGACTCCCCGAAGAAGGCGACCCAACGTCACCGGGCGCGGACCCACCCCTTCCGCCTGTGACTGGGTAGCAACACCGGGCGGGAAGGCTGCCCGCGTGCAAACAGGCAGTCCAAAGCGGCCTTGGCGCCGCTTCGTGGCTACGGAATCCCGTCGCCGATGGCGAAGAGCGCTCTTGGGGGGAGGCTGTGAGGGGCGAGCTCGGGGGCGCTGACCATGCTGGACGCGACTTGGGTGTTGAGGCGTGACGGCTCAGCCAGCAAGAGGTTGCGCTCGGGGCGACCTCGCAGCCGGACGCGGACGCTGCGGATCACGTCGGCAGCCTGGGCGGTGGTGCGAAAGCCGTCGAGGATGCCGGTGGTGTTAAAGCTTGATGCTGCCTTGCGAACGGTGGCGGCGATGGCGTCGGTGACACGCGGCGAGGCTTGGACGAGCACGGGGTTGGGGATTCGACCCCCTTCGCCCGCGTCGTAGACCTTGCGCAGGGACTTGCCACTGACGGCGGGCTCGGGGGCGAACACGCAGTCGGCACGACGAAGCACCACCTCGCTGACGGCGGCGGTCATGTCGGGGGCTGCCGGGCGAAGCTGGAAGAAGGAAGGCTTCAGCTCGCCATAGAGCAGCACGTTTCCGATGTAGCTTGCGTCTTTGCCACCGGGGGCAACCCACGCGAGCCGCTTGCCTGCCATGTCGAGGATGTTGCCGCTGGCCTCGTGCGTATAAAGACCCCAGCGCAGGAAGGCTTCACCCGACGCGGTGGCAATCGCCAAGACGT
>CAYTGC010000997.1:0-1665 GCA_964437195.1 uncultured Myxococcales bacterium
TTTTTTCCACGTTCACGGTGCTGCTTTTGGCCACCGTGCTTCGCCATGTGCGCCGACTTCGCAGAGGTCGGCTTAGCCGAAATCGTTAGAGGTAGATCGTGCGAAAACTCTTGCCTGCCTTTGCTTTGCTCTTTGCGACGGGTGTTTCAGCTTCGGCGAGCGCTCAAACTGCCGGTCCTGGCTTCCAGCTCAATCGCTACGAGCCGACCGCGGCTGGCGAGTGGTCGCTGCTCGTCGAGCATCCGTGGTACAGCAGCACCCGCTATTTCGCGGCGGGAGTCACGCTCAACTACGCGCACAACCCACTCCTTTTCGGACTCCGCTTTGCAGACGGTTCGTTTGTGCGCGGCGGGGCCATCGTTGGCAATCAGCTCATCGGCCATCTCGACGTAGCCGGATCGTTTCTGGATCGCGTGCTTCTGACGTTGTCGATGCCGCTGACCCTGCTTGAGAACGGTCAAGCGATGCACGGCATTACCCCAACGAGCGGCGCTGCCGTCGGAGATCCACGGCTCGGGGCGCGGGTTCGGCTGTTTGGTCAGCCGTATGCTGGTCCCGCATCGCTGAGCCTGGGCGTCGATGTCTGGTTGCCCATCAACACGTTTGCCAGTCCGCCGCCGTTCCCAGCTCAGACTGGCGAGAGCGGCGTGCGGGCCATGCCGAAGCTCGTCGTCGGCGGCCTGTGGAAGTCGCTTCTGTGGTCGGTGACGGCGGGCTTTTACTGGCGTCCCAGTGCGTCGCTGTCGAAGCTTCAACCGACCAACGCCAACACGATGGGCGCCGAGGTGCAGTTTGGCGCTGGGCTTGCGTATGCAAATCGCAACCTCGGGCTGTCCGTCGGACCCGAAGTGCTCGTGTCCTCGATCGTCAGCGCCGATGCGGCGGGCGGCTCACGCGCCTTCAAGCCCGACTCGATGGGCATCGAGCTTCTGCTCGGGGCGCACTACAGCATCGCCAAAACCATCCAGCTTTCCGTCGGTGGAGGCACTACGTTCTTCCAGATTCCGGGCGCACCGGACTTCCGCCTGCTGACCCGGATTGCGTATGCGCCGTGGCGAGAAGTCAAAGCGCCTGATGCCGATGGCGATGGAATCCCGGATCACAGCGACGCCTGTCCCAAAGAGGCCGGTGTTGCCAGCAGCGATCCCAAGAAGCACGGCTGTCCGCTGCCGAACGACCGCGACCGCGACGGTGTGGCCGATCCCGAAGACATGTGCGTCGACGTTCCAGCTGGCAAGAACCCCGATCCGGAGCGTCGAGGCTGTCCACTCGGTGACAAAGATGGCGATGGCGTGCTCGACCCGCAGGATCTGTGCCCGACGGAACCCATGGGCAAGTTCCCCGATCCGAGCCGCAAGGGGTGCCCAGCGGGCGACGCGGACTCTGACGGTGTGCTCGACCCAGAAGACCTGTGTCCAGCGGAACCGATGGGCAAAGTGCCCGATCCAAACCGCAAGGGCTGCCCGGACAAAGACACCGACGGTGATGGCGTATTTGACACCCAGGATCAGTGCAAAGATGTCCACGCAGGTCTGATGCCCGACCCGATGCGTGCGGGTTGTCCGTCGCCAGATCGCGATGGCGACTCGATTGCCGATCCTGTCGATGCTTGCCCAGACAAAAAGGGTGCGCCGTCGGCTGATCCGAAGCGAAACGGCTGCCCTG
>CAYTGC010000998.1:0-1664 GCA_964437195.1 uncultured Myxococcales bacterium
GCTCTAGGATATCGGCCCGTCGGCGCGCGCCGTCTTCTGTTTCGTAGGTCATCTTCGGCGTTCCATCGGTGCCGGTGCAGTGAGAGCAAGGTGCGCAGGGTGTCTGTCTTTCTCGCGGTGCCAGATGCCATAGCCGACAGCGATGGCACGAGTACGGAACGAGATCGAGCTTCCTACTGAGCAAGATTGTTTCGGCAGCGGCCTCTGCTTGTTGTTGAGATTCGTATTCCGAAAGCGGAGTGCTCGTCGTTGTGCTGATGCAAGTCGTACTTTTTCGAGATCCCATGGTGGTCGCTCCTTTCCGACTCAGCGCATTCGTTGAAGCTGCACGAGCGGATGAGTCGGAGGCTCGCTCCAGTCGTAGTGACCACCTCGCTTGTCAAACCGATCGGGATCGAATCGAATGTCCTGCCATGCATTTGCTACGCCCACGTCGAGAATCGGCCTGCTGTAGCAATGTGTTGATGCGGTGTTATCGAAGAATCGACCAGCCGGATCGACCATCGCGTAACTGCCGGTCATTGCCTCGTTGTCTTCAGCAATCAGCTGAATCCCGGACTCCGCAAGCCGCTGATGTCGCGCCACAAAGCGTCGAAAGGTCAGCTCATCGATCAGCAGCGGCTCGACGCGCCCATCGTTCTGTCCGTTCACAGGAAGGACTTGCAGCACCTTCCAACGCTCAGGACGAAGAACAAGGAGCAGCGCGCCCATGTCTTCACCCTCGTTTTCCGCAGAAACAACGGTGTTGATCTTCAAGCGAATGCTGTGGGCATGAAGCGCGGTCGCGATGGATTGGTAGTGCTCGACGGGCAAAGCCCTTCCTTGCTGACCAGCGATGCTGCGGCCCAGTCGCTCATGCGTACGAGGGTTCGCGCTATCCATGCTGAGCACGACCCAGTCCAGCGTACTGGCGAGGGTATCCAGCAACCCCGGTGACAGCAGACGCGAGCCGTTCGTCACCAGCATGGTGGTAAGTCCGTGCTCTTTTGCGCGCAGAATCAGATCCCCGAGCCAGGGGCATAGCGTTGGCTCACCACCGGCGAAGGTGATCTTCTGAAACCCGGCGTCGGCCAGCTTCTCCACGACGGAAAGGGCTTGCTCGCGGGGCAGATGTCCTTTGGGCAGGACGGTCTGTTTGACGTCCTGAAACGTGGCAAAGCAGAACCGGCAGCGCATGTTGCACGGTTCCCACAGATGAAAGTTTACGGATGGTGGGTAGGAAGAAGTCGTACGCAGTGCGATGTCCATGTGTGTCTCCTGGCCCGCTTGGGGCTTTCAGGAGGTCCACACAGACCGGGTATCAAACCGGACATCGCTCCATCATTTTCTTTTAAATTCTTCTTTTAGCCGTCGGACAGCGCGATCGAACGCCTTGCGGGCGCCGTCTTCGCTTAGCTCCACCAGTGCCCCGATCTCGGCAAACTTGAGACCGCGAACCACTCTGGCTTGGATGAGCGCTTGGTCGATCTCTGACAGCTCGCAAAACGCCCGCTGCGCACGGGTCTCGGTGTCATCGACGTATCGCCAGGACTCCTGTTCGTCAGGAAGATCGACGACCGGAACCAGCTCGATCGAACAGGTTCGACGCCCATTCAGATGCCTCGACAGGTAGTTACGAGCGGCGTTGGAAACCGAACGCCAGAAATAGCGACGTAGATCTTCGC
>CAYTGC010000999.1:0-1662 GCA_964437195.1 uncultured Myxococcales bacterium
CGCTATCGGTGGCCGGGCAATCTGCGCGAGCTTCGCAACACAATGGACTATGCAGCAACGGTGGTCAGCGAGTCGGTGGTGGAGCCCATGCACCTACCAGACACACTGCTCGCAGCCGTCACGCCGTCAAGTGATTCCGATGGTGAAGGACAGGACGTGTCGCTGCGGCAACTTGCGCGGATCATCTTGCGCCTGCCGATGGACAACAAGCTCGATGTGGTTGAGTCTGCCCTGGTCCAAGAAGCGCTCCGGCTGGCGGAGGGAAACAAGAGTGCGGCGGCAAGGCTTCTCGGGGTGCATCGGCGGGTCATCGAACGTCGCAACGACAAGTACAAAGGGGGCGAAGGGTGACTGGCCGAAATCAGCCACTGTGGCTGTCCAGCTGGCTGACTTTGGCCGGTCTGAGTCAGCGGGCGGTGGTGGGAAGCGGTCCGCGCCGCTTTGCGCTGTGGGAAAAGGCGAGCTTGGCGACCGCAATTCCAGCGGCGTTGCTCTTCACGCACTGAGTTCCGACCTTCTGTGAGCAGATCAGGCGAATCCCACGATCAGTGGTGCGGATCGGCATCGGGGGCGGCTTGTCCGGTGGCGATGAGCTTTCGGAGTTGGCCAATGACTGTGACTTCTCCGTCGCCTTTGCCGCGATGACGCGCTGATAGATCTCCTTGGCATCATGAGGAAGCGGCAGCTTCGACGCGATCACAAACAAATTCTCTTCACCAACTTGCTCGTCGAGCTCGAGCGCCTTCCCTTCTTCTGGAATGATCCGTGCTGCACCAGGGAGAACTCGTAGTGGTCCATTCTGCGGATAGACGACCGCGACCTCGCCGCTCGGTTCGCGTACCAAGACGGTCACGTAGACCGGATGATCGACTTGTACTTTGAGAGCAATGCGGTCACCGCTATGTAGACTCTCTCCGCTTCCGAGAGAGTGTGTCACCGCTGCTCCTACAGGCTGCACCTCGGCCTGCACGGCGAGCAGAGTCACCTCGTCCTCCGCTTCGACAGCGCTTGGTGAGTGGCCTAACGCGGATCTTCCCTGCGCGCCAGCGCTAGGAAGACCGATTCCCCATGACAGAAGTGCAATTCCCAATCCAAACAGAAGGCTACGGCAGCGCGACATCGTGACACCTCTCTTCCTCTTCCCAATGCTGCGGAGCGTGCACCGGGCAAGTCTCGCTTTCACACGAGCAGGTATGGCTACTTGGCGCAGCGAAACCCGATGTTGGCCGCCACTTCGCCAGCCGGTACGCGACTTCGCCCTGGGGACCGGCACATTGCTGCGGGCGTATGCCAGTCCCCACCGCGGACCACGCGGAAGTCCTGACCTGCCAGCTTGGCATCCACAAATCGGTCTGCGACCCATTCAGACACATTGCCAGCCAAATCAAGCACGCCCTGTGCCGAGCGATCCTGTTTCGAGGTACCTACATCCTCTGGACCTGAAGAGAGATGGCCACATGCCCAGCCGTTGTGGCGAGCAAAGACCACGCCTTCACACTTTGGTTCATCGTCGCCCCAAGGGAACTGGAAGTGCTGACCACTGCGCGCGGCGAACTCCCACTCGACTTCCGAAGGCAACCGCTTGCCGTGGGCATGGCAGTATGCGTCGGCTGCAAACCAAGTCAGCTGTGTCGCTGGTCGCTGCTCCAGCCCTGGACGAAC
>CAYTGC010001000.1:0-1659 GCA_964437195.1 uncultured Myxococcales bacterium
AACCAGATAATGTCTTGGTTGGGAGGGATGGGAGGCCGCGGGTGGTGGACTTTGGACTTGCGCAGGTGGGGCTTCTCGATTCCTCTCCTCCGGGGGAATTGCCGGCGATTCCCGAAGGTGTACCCAAGCCAGGGCAGGTTGTTCTGGGGGGTCGATTCACGCTGTCGGGAGTCGTTGCCGGAACGCCGGGGTACATGTCTCCAGAACAATGTCGCGGCGGTCAGATCGATCCACGCAGTGATCAGTGGAGTTTTTGTTCGGCGCTGTTTGAGGCACTCTACGGATTTCTTCCGTTTGAAGGGAAGACGCTTCCGGAAGTTACAGAGAGTGTCTTTGGTCCGCTGCGCAAGCCGCCTTCGCAGACGAGCGTTCCAGATGATGTGTATCGGATTCTGCGGCGCGGACTCAGCGTTGAACCGAGTCAGCGATACGCAAACATGAATGAGCTTCTGGATGCGCTCGCGCTGGAACAGGGAGAGGATGTCGCGTCGGGTCAAATCACGCGGCGCAGGCTGAGCTGGCCTTTGATAGGCGTAGGCATCGTCGCCTTTGTGACCGCCCAGATCCGCCTTTGGGAACGACCACTATTGCACCGTGAAGGAATCGCGGTCTCTGTGGTCATGTTGATGGCGATGCTGATCGGAGGATTTTTGCAGCGCCGGGTGCTGCGTGAGCAGATATTCCATCGCAGCATGTTTGTACTGATACTGATTTCGATTTCGCAGAACTTTTTGCAACGAGTCGTCAGTGCGTTGATTGGAACGCCGCTGTGGAAGATGGTTCCGTTCGAGATGATCGTTCTCTCTGGAAACCTCACAATCTGTACGGCTCTTCTGCTGCGACGCACTCGCTGGGTCGGTTTGATTCCTCTTTCCTATGCATTCCTATCGCTTGTACCAGGTGTCCCATATCGGCTGAGTTCGATTGTGTACCTGGCAAGCCTGATCATTGTGTTCTATGTGTGGCGAAGCGCTGCGAACGTAACATCCAGGCGAGAGCCGCACAGCGCAGGATCTCTTTCGGCAGCCCTTGGCGTCCGTACTCCGCGGACGGGTCGCAGCTCGCACCGAACGTGGAGTAGTCACCCGAGCAGCGGCCCTGGCAAGAGTTCCCCGGATGTCTCCTCCAGTAATCCGCCAAGCCCTTGATTCTGTTCGGAGCGGAGTCGTCTTTTGGACTTAGGAATTCGGCGTTGCCGCAGCTATTTGCAGGTGGATAGGTAGACTTGCGCCTGGCTACTTCCCGACGCTGTAACTGCAATGTCTGGGAATCCGTCCTTGTTAAAGTCCGCGACCGTGATACCCGATGGAGTGGTTCCGGTCGCATAAGCAGACACCGTGTACTGAATCGCGCTGCTTCGACGCAGAAAGCTCATGTTGCTGTTGGTTCCGTTGCTGGTCACGATGTCCGGCTGCGCATCACCGTCTAGATCGGCAACCCAGATGGAGTCGGGACGATTGGTGCCAAGCGAGGTGTTCACTGCTGGAGCGGCCCCTCCCATTCCGTTCCCAAGCAGGACGCTCACGTTGCTGCTCGCGTTGTTCGATACGATGATGTCCGCGAATTTGTCCCCATCCAGATCCGTTACAAAGACGCCACTTGGCGTCGTTCCCACTGCGATGTTGGTAGGTGCCGCGAACATCCCAGCCCCCATTGCCA
>CAYTGC010001001.1:0-1652 GCA_964437195.1 uncultured Myxococcales bacterium
TTGAGCGCCATGCCTTCCTCGGTGCTGTTGTCGGCGATCGGACGGCTCTTGCCAAAGCCCTGGGCCTTCAGTCGACCCGGCTCAACACCACGAAGAAGCAGGAACTTGAGCACCGCGTTCGCTCGACGCTGCGAGAGGTTCAGGTTGTAGGCGTCATCGGCACGGAAGTCACAGTGACCTTCGATCAAAATCTCGAGCCACTCGGGGTGCGACTTCATGTAGTCGGCGATCTCCTCGAGAACGCCAAACGACTCGGGCAGGATGACATCCTGGTCCGTCGCAAAGTGGATTCTCTCGAGGACCTTGATCTTGTTCTGATCGGCGTACACTCGCGGACAGCCATGAAGCGCCTTCCGTCCAGGCAGCGTCGGGCAGTCATCCAAGCGATCGACGATGCCGTCACGGTCGGTGTCTCTCTCGGGACAGCCGTTGTTTTCGGCCGGGCCCTTTTCTTCGGGACAGTGATCCGTCGGACCGATCAGACCGTCTCCGTCGGGATCGTCAGGCGGCTTCTTGAAGCTCTCTATGGCTTCGTACTCTCGCGTCTTGCCGGGCACCCACACCGCCGACAAAAAGTACCGAAAGGTCGGGATGCTAAAGCCACAGTCTGCGCCGAAGTTAAAGCCAGTGGTGAAGGTCACGCCAAACGACGCGTACCAACGCAGACCGAGCATTGCTTCGGCGGGAACCTGCCGAATCGACTCGGGCAGAACCTGAAGCGGCACATTGAAATACACACCACCGAGGGTGGTAATTCCGTACTTGCGGACAATGGGAAGTTCCGCGCCCGCCGCGCCAACGAACGCCGGTCCGAGCTTCACGTCCATAAACTCGATCGCTGGCCGAATGTGAACACCGGCTTGAAGCGCAATGAGCGCGCCCATACCGAAGCGATAGTCGGCGACGAAGCTTGGCGTGAAGGTCACACTACCGTCGCTGGCAAACGCCTGCTGATCGCCGGTCGGGAAGTTCACGCGTCCTTGCAGGGACACGCCGAATCCGCTCGCGTAGGACAACCGTCGGACGAACGGAACCTTGAGCATCGCAGCCAGATCGCCAACCGCGTTGCTCTTGATCTGTCCTTCTTCGCCGATTACCTCGAGGTTGCTCGACTGCTGAAACAGCACGACCGGGAACACAAAGCCAAGCTCGAGCCAGTTCGACAGACCGATCGCCCCCATCACGTCGAGTTCGAGACGATTCTTGACGACGTCCGCAGCCCGCTGTCCGTCACTGTTGAGGAGCACCAGCGGATCGAGCGAAAAGCTAAAGTACGCTCCCACTGCACCCGACAAGTGCGACAACGGCTGAGACTGCGGAACAATGATGAGATCGCGCGGCCCTGGCGTCGGCCGAAAGTTCTGCACATCGAAGCGCACATTCTGTGCTTCGGCTGTCCGCAGACCCCACAGCAGGGATAATCCCGCGACGAGCAGACGAGCGGCGCGCATTGGCTAGCTCCGCACCCGGCGCAAAAGCGACCAACCAAGCATCAGCACAGTAAGGAGGGAACCCAGCCAGAGCCCGCGATTGGGACCCGGCGCGATCGGATCATCGGTCGAACCCACCTGTGCGCCGCTGCAGCAGAGCGCACCACCATGCGCGGTGAGTCCCGGCTTGCAGCGCCCCGAAATGCAGGTCTTGGTGTCCTT
>CAYTGC010001002.1:0-1650 GCA_964437195.1 uncultured Myxococcales bacterium
CCTTGCAAACGCGGCATTGCGTACGATAGAAGCGGGCAACGCAAATGGAACACTCAGCGCTCCTCGCCAAGCTTTCGCAGCACACTGCGCACGTCACGGTCATTGGCCTCGGCTACGTGGGACTGCCACTTCTCGTCGAAGTGGCCCGCGCTGGTTTCCATGTAACCGGCTACGATCTCATCGAGGAACGCGCCGCCTCGGTCAATCGCGGCGAGAGCTACATAAAGGATGTACCCAGCGGCCTTCTCGCCGAGCTGCGCGCCCAAGGCCGCATCGACGCGACCACCGATCCAAGCTGCCTGGGCAAATCAGATGTGGTGATCATCTGCGTGCCGACGCCGCTCAACAAGTCGCGCTCGCCGGACAACAGCTACATCGTCGCGGCTGCCGAGGCGCTTCTGCCGCACCTGCATCCTGGGATGCTCGTGGTGCTCGAATCGACGACGTTTCCTGGCTTCACCCGCGAAGTCCTGCTGCCGCGGCTGTCCGAGTCGGGCCTGAAGGTGGGCCGCGACTTTTACCTGGCGTTTTCGCCCGAGCGGGTCGATCCAGGCAATGCTCGCTTTCACACCAAGAACACGCCCAAAGTCGTCGGTGGCACCACGCCCGAGTGTCTCCAGATGATCCGCGCGCTGTACGGCGAGGTGATGGACAGGCTGGTGCCGGTGACCTCGACTGACGCCGCCGAGATGGTGAAGCTTCTCGAAAACACCTTCCGCGCCGTCAACATCGGCCTCGTCAACGAGGTCGCGATCATGTGCGAAAAGCTCGGGCTCGATACGTGGGAAGTCATCGATGCAGCGGCAACCAAGCCCTTTGGCTTTATGCCGTTTTATCCGGGGCCTGGCCTCGGAGGTCACTGCATCCCCGTCGATCCGCTCTATCTGTCGTGGAAGCTGCGGACGCTCAAGTACGAAGCGCGCTTTATCGACCTGGCCGATCAGATCAACACCGGCATGCCAGAGATCGTGGTGTCGCGCATGCAGGATGCGCTAAATGATCGTCGGCAAGCTGTCCGTGGATCGCGGCTGTTGGTGCTGGGCGTGGCGTACAAGCGAGACATCGACGACGTGCGCGAGTCGCCAGCGCTCGACGTGATCGAGCTTCTGTGGGGCAAGGGTGCCACCGTCGAATATCACGATCCTTTCGTCCCCAATGTGCGGATTGGCAGCCATCAGCTTCAGTCGGTGCCGCTGACAAATCCGCATGACTACGACGCGGTGCTCATCCTGACGGATCACACCTCGATTGACTATGGAGCGATCTGTCGACAGGCGAAGCTGGTGCTGGATACCCGCAACGCAACGCGCAACGTCGACAAGGCGTCGTCCTGTCCGATCGTCCGGCTGTAACCACCTGCCCTGCCGAAGAGGCGAGGAATCCATCATGAAGATCGCCGTGCGCTATTTTGCCCACCTGCGGGAGCGCCTGCACAAAGAGGTCGATTCGATCGAGCTTCCCGACGGGGCCACGGTCGCCGATCTGCTGTTGCAGCTATCCGAACAGCAGCCGATCATCGCGGCGAGCCGTCGCAGCCTGCAGGTCGCGGTGAACCTGGAGTTTATGCCGCAGAAGACACCGCTCAAAGAGGGCGACGAAGTGGCGCTGATTCCGCCGGTGGCTGGTGGTGCGCCGCATGTCCGGCTGTCG
>CAYTGC010001003.1:0-1647 GCA_964437195.1 uncultured Myxococcales bacterium
GCGGGCTTGTGGCGCATCGTATAGCCGCGAGAAGCGCGTCCGCCAAAGCCGTAGTAGTTCCAGAAATACACTCCTGAGAGCAGCGGCTGCCCTTGCCAGACCCGCGCAAATGCTTCATAGGCGCGGCGCTGATCTTCCAGATCGACGGGCTTTTGGGATCCCTCTTCCCATGGCCACGCGCAGGCTCCGCGCTGGCTCAGGTAGCCGACTTCGGTGAGCAGCAGAGGCCGATTCTGTTTCCGCACAAACGCGAGCAGCTCCTCGCGCTTCTTTTGCCACGCCGCGACCATGTCTTCGACAGGAATCGGCGGAATCGACAGCCGCGAAGCGAGCGGAAAGTACGCGCACATTCCCACCGTGTCACAGAGCGAATAGAGCGCGACCTTGTCGAAGTGATCCCAGTTTCCGGAATACGTCAGGCTGCACTTGCTCGTCGCGCGGATTTTCTGCACCAGCTTTTGCCACTGCGGAAGGTCACGTTCTCCATCGAGCGTAGACAGCTCACTGCCGATCGAAAACTGCGCCACTTTGTTTGCGTGGGCAAGCTGGGCAAGATGAAAAATCAGCCTTTCGTAGCTTGTCCACCACGCCTCGCGATCGTCGGGCTTTAGGGTTCCGCGCCACTCCGAGTCGCTGCGTGGTGCCGCCAAGCGGACAATCGGAAACAGCATCACCTTGAGCCCAAGGGCGTGGGCTTCGGCTATCGTTCGCGTGATCGTCTCGTCGGGAACACTGAAGCGCGGGTGGCTGTAGATGCTGGTCGAGCCGCCGTGGTCTTGGTAGTAGGCCGGCACCAGGGAGACATGCGTGGCCGACAGCTCTTTGATCTCGCGGAGGAGTCCTGCATACGACCACAGCGGATCTTCGTGAAACAGACCGAGCGCCACGCCGCGCTGCAGCGGGGCAGGGGAGGCCGCCTTGGCTCGGGATGCAGAAAGGAGTCCGCCCGTGGCCGAGAGCGCGAGCGAAAAGACCGCCTGCCTTCGCGTGATCATCGTCCGAGCTTCCAAATGACCGTCAGCCAAGACCGCCCCAGATACATCGTGTGCGCCGCAAGATAAGGAAGCAGAAACCACTCGATCTTGCCGAGCAGCGCCGGAATGAAAAACCACGCCGGGTAGTGCAGGGTGATCTTCCCAAACGCCTCGAGCAGCCGAATGGGCAGACGCACCAGCATTCCCACAAGCGAGGTCGGCTTGGCCGCTTCGGGTTCCTTGAACTTGGTGTACCCGGCGACGCGCTCGCCTTTTTTGCCGTGGACGGCTTCAAAGTATTCCGGCCTGCGCATAAACGTCGTGGTCGAAATTCCCGAGGCAGCGATGCAGACTCCAGCAAGCCCAACCACCAGCCAGAACACCTGGGGCGAAAGCGGCGCACCCAAAAGTGGCGCTCTCCCTTCGACGGCGAGTCGGCCCGCACAGCAGGCAATCAGCAGCACCGCTTTGATCTCATCGACCAAGAAGTCGAGGTACGCACCGACGGGCGATGACAGTCCTTTGATCCGCGCCAGCTGACCGTCCACACAGTCGAGCACAAACGCCAGGTGCAGCACCAGGGCCGCAGACACAAGCCCCGCAAAGCCCGGGCACAAAAGCAGCTGGGCCAGTCCGACCAGCGACACCACAAGCGACAGAAGCGTCACCTGGT
>CAYTGC010001004.1:0-1639 GCA_964437195.1 uncultured Myxococcales bacterium
CCCCCGGCTTCCACTGGCCAAAACCGGCTCCTTTGGTCTTGTGTCCGCCGATGGGAAGGTGCCCGATCTTCCCCAGCGCAATCAAACGATCCAGATCCTTCTGCTTCCTCTCGACTTCGGATTTCTCGCCACCTTCGATGACAAAGCGAACCGCAAACTTGCCGCTTAGGAGCCGTACCGCGTCACGCTTGGCAGTCCCGTATGATCCTGCGGAAAACTCATCTTCGGCGTGCATGTGAAGTCGCGCAGCACTCCAGTCTCCTTGCGCAGTCGCATCGCGAATGAGCAACGCGCTCGACTGTTCAACCGTCCCAAACAGCTTTCCAGCGGCATCCTCTTTACCTACGCTGCCTTGGTGTAGGTGAGGGTCTTTGCACTTGCCCAGTTGTGATCGCGAAAACGCATGGCGCAGCGGACCCCGGATGCTCGATCCAGGAATCAGCGGTGCATCGCCATCCATCAGGATCGCACGATCGGTGAGCTGCTCTACCTTCCGCGCCGGTTCATCCGCTGGCAGCGCAGCATCCTGTGCCCAGGACGGACGCGCCCACGCTCCTGTACCGCTGCGCTGCGAGCCTTGCTCAAACTCGTGCGGGCCGATCGCGAGCATATCCACGCCCCAATCGCTATCCGAATCCGTCGGGCGATACGCTCCAAACGACACATCGACATCTAGGGTTCGGAAGAACCACGACTTCGTAGGTGCGCAGTGCGGAAACTCCGTTTGAAGCTCGTACTCCTTCCCAAGCACCCGATCCGACTTCACCCACTTCTCGTATTGCGTGTCATCGATCCGGTACGCCTTCAGCTCTGTGAGGTGACAGAAGCCGAGCCCACGCGCTGCGCCCCCACCGAGCCAGCAGCGGCCTTCCTTCCAGTGCTTGTCGAGCACATAGCCCAGGATTCCTTCCACCTCTGCTGCCTGTTCGTCGTTTCCGACGAGCCGCCAATCGACCCGGAGATCCAGCTCCCACTTCGTTCCCGCTGGCATCACTTCGCGGTCATACAGAACATGCTGCGCCCGCGCCCCGGTGGCTTGCAGAATCCCAACACCAGATCGAAGACGCGGCGTCTCGTTGCCAGCCTTGTGCTCGGCATTCCGAAACAGCCAGGCCGACCGGCGAAGCTCTTTTTGGCGACCGATCTCGGAAACGGCACGCGGTAGTGGATAAAAGAATCGCCGAGCCATCGCGACCGCCGCGCCTTTGAGCCCACGTCCCGACAGAACCGGCTTGCCATCGACTACCGTGAACGGCTGATCCGACGTGCTCTCGCGATCAAGCCCAGAGATGGACAGCGCACTGTCCTGCACCAAGATGGCCGTGAAGATCGTCAGTTTGGTATTCACTGGGCCACCTCCCGTTTGGCTGGCGCGGCTTCTAAGCCTTGCTTCTTTCTATCAGCCCGCAGCCAACGCACGAACATCCGTGCGTACTCGGCTCTCTGCGCGCGATCCGGTTGGTTCTCCAACCCATCAAGAATGCTCTGCGCTGCCCGATGCTTCCATCCCGCTGCACCAGCGGTTTGGGGATTCCGTCGGCTCTTCAGCGCTTCGGATTCCTTAGGCACCGGCACGGCGGACTTCTCTAGGTCTAGCTCTGTCACCAAGTCTTGCCACTGCGACAGGCTGGGCCTCGGG
>CAYTGC010001005.1:0-1615 GCA_964437195.1 uncultured Myxococcales bacterium
ACGTGCCCAGTGGACAAAGCAAACCGCGGGACGCAGGGTGAGTCCGCTCCGTTCGTCTGTCCCGAGCAAGCCCGCCTCTGCCAGAAGTTGCAGCGCCTCGTGCGGGTCGGGAGACGTGGTCTTTTGAATCAACTCGGCTTCTGCTTTCTCTCTGTCTTTGGCCTTCTTGCCCCGTAGCTGCTTGAGCGCGCGCTGCATCTCTGGCTCTGTCCTGCGGGTGGGAATCTGTGCCGCAGGAATCGCGGGCAGCCACTTTTCTTTGGGCAGTCCAGCATGAAACGGAACTGCCAGATTGCGGAGCTTCCAGTTGACCATCGACCGAAACAGATCCTGCGCGTGGGCCGAAAGCCACAGTGAACCATCGCGTTCTTTGGGAAAGGACCGGATCGCCTCCGCAAACAAATGATCCGCGAGCTGATCCGGTGTGAGCTGGGTGAGCTTGCGCGGCCCTTCTCGATGCAGCCGCGCACAGAGCGGCAATAGATCGTGTGGCGTCGGGAACAGAATGTGACGCGGATCGATTTTCTGTAGCCACGAAAGCATCTTCTCTGCACCAAACAGGCTTTCTACACCGTGAAGACGCGCCGCGATCCAATCGAGGAACTGCTTCCGCCAGTCCGTTCGCAGCGTCCAAGTCCACACAAACCACGTCGTCAGCCGCATCGGCTGGGTCTGGAGTCCGCGATCCGTGGCGGGGCCATTGTTCGATTCCCACTGCAAGAGAGCTGGATGAACAAACGGCGCAATCACCGTGGTCTGGGGACTTTGCGCAAGCCGCTCACTGGCATCGATGTCTCGCTCTGCTTGCGCTTCGCGAACCAGGATGATGCGTCGTTTGTCTTCGGTCGGTTGCTCTAGTGCGTCGGCAAGATACTGGACCCGCACGCAGGCCGCCAGACCACGAGCGGCGCAAGCGTCCGCCCACAGCCGGGCTCCCGTGCCGCGCGGTGCGATGATCCACGATGCTCGTGGGGCGTTTTCCGAATCGGAATCGACAATCGACGTCCATGGCGGAGGCTGGATTCCGAAAACCTGCCCGATGCTTCCGAGACTCGGATCGAGCAAGTTGACGGGATCTTCCGTGCGCAGATCGAGCGGTCGCAGTTCGGGGAAGGCGTCGAAGGTGTGGAGGATCGGAGACACGGCCTGCTTGGGAAGAAGCCGTTCGCGATCGACCTCAAGAAGCGCGCAGATTGCGTCGAAGATCTGCTCACGCTTCTCAAACCAGCCGACATCCCCCTTGTCGAGTTTTCCTAGGTAAGTCGCAAGGCTGTGCGCTTCTGGCAGATCCTTGGGCTTGGGCCTGTACCGGTGCAGCGCGTCTGCGAGCTTTCGGAAAGACGCGAACCCCTTCTGCTCCATCGCTTCGCGCAGTGCTGTCTGGGTCATGCGGGCAGTCTGCAACATCCGTTGTGCGACTGCAATATTGGCTCAACAGAGATCAATATTGGAGCCATGGTTGCACGGACTTGGCCAGCAAACCAGACTGGGCTCCAAGGAAGACGAGGCCGATTCATCACGGGTCGGTCAGCAAAAAGGAGTGCCCGATGGCCAAGCGACTTGTCTCTGCACCACGCGACTACGAACCGTGGCCGGTGGAGTATCTGATCGATGA
>CAYTGC010001006.1:0-1614 GCA_964437195.1 uncultured Myxococcales bacterium
GCAATAAAGGCCAGCTTCACAAAAAGCGCAAGTTGCTCCTCGGGCTGCTGTCGTGCTACGAGCGAAAAGCATGCGACGCTTCGCACTGGTCTGTCTGCTGCTTATCCCGGCTCGGATTGCCTACGCCGAGCGTCGCGAGGTCAGCGTGGGCGTACAGCCGATGTACGCCGTTGGTTATCTTCAAGACCGAACCGGCAATGGCGGCGGCGGGGTGGGCCACATCCAGTTCGGAATCACAGACGCCGTTTCCATTCTTGCGTTCGGTGGCGCTTCGTATCATCCGCTGCCCGCTGATCCTGACCAAAAGCTTGCCGAAGGAAGCCTGCTCGCTTGGCACGCCAGCGTTGGGGTTTCCTACGCCATCGACATTGTGCGCATCCAGCCGTTCTTTGAAGCGGCGGTAGGTGTGATCTCGCTGAACACCAAAGTCGGCAAGGACACAAGCGGCGGACTTCAGGCCGGAGTGGCAATCGGCATCGGCGCAGACTACTTGCTGAATCGCCGGTTTTCCTTCGGATTTGCCTTCCGGTACCACGGCGTTGTCACCGACCTTGGCAACATTCCCCTTTACCTCACCATCGGGCCACGCGCGCAGGTCCGGTTCTGGATGTAAACGATGGCGGGTCAGCTTGTAGATGTGCAGCGTCGAAAGCTGCGGCGACTCATGACGCTGGTGGCGATCTTTGCCTATGGACCGAGTGCGCTGCTCATCACCATCGGCGTGCTGATTTTGGTGTTTGGCCACGCGACCAAGGATGTGGTCTTTGGCGTCATGACGCTGAGCCTGACCGTTACGCTGCTCGGCGGCGTCGCGCTAACGATTGTCTATGTTCGGCGTGAATCGAGCGTGGCGCAGCTTCAGACCGAGTTCGTCAACAAGGTGTCCCATGACCTGCGCACGCCGCTGACCTCGATACGCTTGTTTGTTGAAACGCTGCAAGCCAAGCGGTTGCAAGACCCGGAGAAGATTCAGCAGGTGCTCGACATCATCGCGACGGAAACCAAGCGGCTATCTGAGATGGTCGAGCGGCTGCTTGGCTGGGCGCGCATGGAAGCTGGCCGTCGTGAGTACCGTCTTGTCGACCAGACACCGTCCGAAGTGATCGACGCTGCGCTGCGTGCCTTTGAGCCGCAGGTCGTCACGTACGATCCGGGGAAGATTCGTCTCGAAAAACAGCTAGGCGATGACTTGCCGAAGGTGCGCGTCGACGTGGCGGCAATGAGCGAAGCGCTGCTCAATCTGCTTCAGAACGCGTTCCACTACACGGGCGAAGACAAGATCATCACTGTGCGGGCGCAGCGGCGAGGGCCGCAGGTTGCCATTAGCGTATCGGACAATGGGCCAGGGATTCCCAAGCACGAGCAGCGTCGCGTGTTCGAGAAGTTCTATCGTCTGACCCGTCCGGAGATGCCGCTCCAGCCTCCAGGCACTGGCCTGGGTCTATCGATGGTTCAGCACATCGTCGCGGCACACGATGGCTCGGTCACTGTCGACAGCGAGCCCGGCCACGGCGCGACGTTTACCGTCCTTTTGCCACTTCAGCAGTAGGCTACCTTTTCGTCTGAGAAACCGATGAGCGAGACGATCCTTTTGGTCGAAGACGATGTGTCGAT
>CAYTGC010001007.1:0-1614 GCA_964437195.1 uncultured Myxococcales bacterium
AGTCCGCCTGGCCAGCCAGAGTAGACATAGAACTGGTGTCGTCGCAGCTCCGGCGAGCGGTACATCACCGTCGAGGCTCCCTTGGCCGCGAAGCCGTACTTGTGCAGATCCGCCGACATCGAGGTGACGCCCGGCACGGCAAAGTCAAACGGCGGCACCGGATGGCCCAGCTTGCGAACAAAGGGAAGTAGGAACCCACCGACGCAGGCATCGACATGCAGCGGCAGCCCGTGCGCTTGCGCAAGCGCCGCAAGCTCGGGAATCGGATCGATGACACCGTGCGGATACGCTGGCGCGGACCCGACGACGAAGATCGTCTGTGGGGTGATTGCTTGGGCCATCGCCGCGACGTCCGCTCGAAAGTCGGGCCCCGGCGGGACGAGCACCGGCTTTACCCCCAGGTAGTGTGCGGACTTGAGCAGCGCCGGGTGGGCGGTCGTCGGCAACACCATCTCCGGTGCAGCAATGTGTGGGCGTTCTTTGCGCGCTTTGTCGCGGTAGGTTTTGACGGCGAGGAACAGACTCTCAGTACCGCCCGAGGTCATGGATCCGACGACATTCTCATCGCCACTGAGCAGTCCGCTGCACATCGCGACGACCTCGTTCTCCATCCTTCGCAGGCTAGGGAACGCCATCGGATTGAGCGCGTTTTCCGCCAGAAACAGCGAATACGCATCGCGCAGAAGCTGCAAGTGTTCGTCGGTATCGTGATAGACCAAGCTGAAGGTGCGTCCGTCGCGCCAGCGTGCATCTCGGTTTCGCATCGTCTGCATCTCGGCGAGCACATCGCTTGCGGCTCGACTGGTGCTGGGCAGGCTGGGACGTCCGGGGCTTTGTGGGGCGGAACTCGAAGGACTCGGCTGCTCGGTTTGCGACATACGCGCAGCGTATCACGTCGGAAAAATGGAAGGTGTGGGGCTATCGTGGGGTTGGTTTGGGCGGTCCCGCTGTGGTGATCAGCGCAACCGCGCCAATCACCAGAGCGCCCGCGACGGCTGTCCGTGGACTCGGTGTCTCGCCGTTGAACGCCCAGCCAAGCAGCACGGCCACGAGTGGATTTACATACGCGTAAGACGTGGCGACGATCGCGCTGGTGTTGCGGAGCAGCCACACAAACGCGGTAAAGCCGACGATCGATCCGAACACGATCAAGTAGCCCACCGATAGCACGGACTTGAGCGTGACGGCCTCGGGATGGATGAGCAGCCACTCGCCGCGGATCGCGCCTGCGAAAAGTAGAATGGTGCCGCCGCAGATCATCTGCATGGCCGTCGACACAATCGGAGAGCTGGGCAACCGGACGCGCTTGGAAAACACGGAACCTGCGGCCCACGAGGCTGACGCGAGAACCAGGGCTGCTGCTCCCGCGGGGTCGACGGCTCCTGACTTGTCCGGTCGCACGAGGACAAAGACACCGCCCAGGCCGAACAAAATTCCAAGGACCACACGCGGGGCGGGTTTCGATCCACCGGGCAGAACGGCGGACAAGATAACGGCCCAAAGCGGCACGGTGGCCACCAGCAGCGACGCCAGGCTCGATGGAACGGTGCGTTCGGCCCAGCAGACTGCGCCATTGCCACAGACCAGCATCAGCACGCCGATGAGCGCCGCACC
>CAYTGC010001008.1:0-1605 GCA_964437195.1 uncultured Myxococcales bacterium
AGATGAAGATGGTCACGACGATGATGCCGATCATGTTCACCGTGTTCAGCATCTTCTTGCCAGCGGGCCTGACGCTCTACATCCTCACCAACACGCTTCTTGGCATGGTTCAGCAAGAGATCATCAACCGAGTGAACAAACAGGGTGGCCCTGCGGTTGCGGCGGCTCAGACGCCAGCTGTGGAAGTGGTCGATGGACCGGTCAAGCTCAAGAAGACCAAGAAGAGCGCCCCCAAGAGCAAGTAGGCTCGCGTGTCCTCCCCCACCATCTGCGCCATCGCGTCTGGAATCGGCGGTGGCATCGGCATCATTCGCATAAGTGGCAGCACCGCAGCGCAGGTAGCGGCGAGCATCCTGACTCCATGGCCTGTCGATGTTGAGAGTCACCGACTCTATTACGGACAAGTTGTCTCACCGCCGACGACAAGCCCAGCGAATGGGAACACGCCACGACGTGAAGTCATCGACCAAGTGCTGTTCTGTCTGATGCGTTCGCCTCGCTCGTATACAGGCGAGGATGTCGTCGAGATTCACGGTCACGGTGGCGCAGTGACGCTGCGTCGAATTGTCGAGGCTGCGATTTTGGCCGGTGCTCGCGCTGCCGAACCTGGCGAGTTTACTCGTCGCGCATTCCTCGCTGGCAAGCTGGATCTGACACGAGCCGAGGCGGTGGCATCGCTCCTCGCAGCACAGTCGGTGCAAGCGGCCAGACAAGCGCAGCGGCAGCTCAGCGGCGAGCTAGGCCTTCGGGTTGGCGATCAGCGACGGCAGCTCGTCCAGCTTCTCGGAGAGCTGGAAGGACTGCTCGATTTCCCGGATCTGGAAGAAGACGACGCCATTTTGTCAAAAGTCCGGCAGCGGCTTGTGGCACTGGCAGCCGGGCTGTCTGCACTGGGACGAAGTTTTCGCGGCGGAGGCAAAGCTCTGTCGTCAGGACTGGAGATAGCGCTTCTGGGCCGAACAAACGCGGGCAAGTCGAGCTTGGTGAACGCTCTGTCGGAAAGCGAGCGCGTTCTGGTCGATGCGACACCTGGCACGACGAGAGATTACGTCGAAGTGCGCGCCGAGTGGGATGGTGTACCGATTACGCTCATCGACACGGCGGGCGAGCGCGATGACAAGACCGATCTCGAAGAACAAGGTCTGCGGCTTGGGCAAAAGCGTTACAGCGGGGCCGATCTAGCCTTGATTGTCGTCGACGGAAAGCTCGGCCTTGGCGCAGAAGAGCAGCGGTTGATTGGCGCTCTGCCACCGTCTGTGCTCCACCTCGTGGTCTGGAACAAGATTGATCAGGTCGATTGCATGCCGATTCCCGCTGGAGCCATCGGCGTCAGCGCACTGAGCGGCTGGGGTCTCAGAGAACTTCGACGGGCGGTGCTCGATAAGCTTGCGGGAAGCATTCAGGCCCAAGACGAGCTTTTGGTCACCAGCGCACGGCAAGCAGACGCACTTCAAAAAGCCGCTGACGCGCTCAATCGAGCCGAGCAGGTCATCTCTGCCGGTGCAGCGGTGGAAATGGCTGCTGCGGAAGTTCGGATCGCCCAAAGTCGACTCGGCGAGATCACCGGCGAAGAAGTCAGCGAGGCCGTTCTCGACGCCATTTTTT
>CAYTGC010001009.1:0-1602 GCA_964437195.1 uncultured Myxococcales bacterium
AACGAGATGGGCACGGCCAAGAGCGCTCGCGAGCATCTGGAGAAGCGCTTTTCGAGCGAACACAACCTTGTGCGGCGATCGAGCAAGGCCAATGCGCTCAGTGCGCAAGGCTCGGCTCCGTCGGTGGAGACTGCCTCAGAGTATCTGCGTGCGGTTCCTTCGACGGAAAGCTCGGCGGCTCCGCTGCTGCTGCTGACGCACATTCACGCGAAGAACAGCACCTGCGGAACCTGGTTTCGGCGCGGAACTGACGGCAACATCCAGAAGCTCGGCGAGACGTGCGGCCCGATCGAAGTGCTCGATGCGCTGCCGCTGCCGGACGGCGGATCGTCCGTTGCTCCGATTCCGCCACCGCTGGAACCCAGGATCGCCAGTGCCAAACCCAAGACACCGGACTTTTGTCGGGCCTCGATTCCCCAGTGTCCTGGGTCCTTCCCGTTTGCGGCTGCGGCGGTTACGCGCTCTGGTCCGTCACTCAATAAGAGTCTGCTTTCGCGCGGTCCGGGCTGGATCCCGATCATCGGCACCGGCATCGGACTCGCGACGATGATTGGTCTGGGCGTCGCCGATCGAACGTACCGGATTTCCTGGCCGGAAAATCCGAGCTGGCAGTCGCCTGAGCACTTGATGGCTTCGGCGTTTTGGACTGCAACGGGGCTTACCATTGCGCTTGGCGCAAGTGCCGCTGCGGTCGTCGTGGATCATGTGCAGCATCAGCAGAAAGCCCAGTCAGGCTCGTCACCTGTGGCTTGTTCGTTTCTGCCCGAGGTTCAGCCATGAAGTGGAATCGCTCGCTCTTGGTCCTTTGCAGCCTCGGGGCGCTGACGCTCTGCGAGGGGTGTATTCCCAGTGGTCCGACGCCACCAACTGGTTCGGCGTCGAACGATGGCGGCAGCACCAACCTTCCGGAGGACATGGCCACCACCGTTGTCCGAAAGTGCAAAGACTTCGATTCCTACGCCGGGGTTGAGCTAGTTTGTTGGGACTTCACCGACGAAGCCACCCGGAACATGGTCGCCGAGTGGGCGATGACCCGGGACATTGTCACTGCGGCTTGCTGGGGATCGTCGAGCACAACCCCGATGGTATTGCAGGGTGGCGGCAGTGTTAGCTTGCCAGGCAAGGCCGAGTGCAGTCTGGCTCTGACGGGTATGCCCAGCATCAGTGGGAAGGGAGTGGACCTGGGCGGTTCATCTTCCGTGACGGTGGCGATGAACTTTCAGGTGGCTGGATTTTCGACTCCCACGACGGCGCTGGCTTTTACGGTGAAGCCTGGACTTCTGCCTGAGATGCCGCTTGGCAACATCGGTGGCAACCCCAAGGACTTCCTGTCCTACTCGATGGGTTTTCCGATTCCGACCGATCAGAGTTCCAACTTTCAGTCGTCGGATCTCAAGCTGACATTTTCGCGCACTGCGGCTGAGCAGCAGATCTTTATCCGTTCGATTGCTGTGCTCGGAACGCCGCGTCGCTAGGTCCCGCTCTTGTCCCCGCTCGGGTCGCAAAACCGCGTGGTTTTCGGAATCGGATACCCTGAGGGAAGATGAAGCTCACTCCTTTTGCGAAGCTGTTTATCGCGCTGGTGATCCTCTCTGCGACGGC
>CAYTGC010001010.1:0-1600 GCA_964437195.1 uncultured Myxococcales bacterium
TTCCATCGGAAACCAGCGACGGAGAGAGTCCTGAGAGCATTTGCAGCCGGACGCGAAAACGCAGGGGGGTCGCGCGATCGGCCGCCTGGGCCATCGGTGGCGATGCAATCACGAACACAAACAACAGTGACAATGGAAGCTGGGTGAAGTAGTTCCGCAACACTGGTTTTCCGACGACAGGCGCGAACTTTACATCACAATCGGCACACTTCGGGAATGTCAAAATGGGGCTGGCTGTTTGTTTGCTGCGACAGCGGCGGTCGGGCCGCTCGCTTGACGACAAAGCGCACAGGGAAGTAGCCTGTTGGCGGAGGATACGTTGGCCGAAAAGAAAAAAGGTCTGGGGGATGCCCTCATTGGCCTGTTTGTGGTTCGGGAAGATGGAACCAGCGGCGACGAAGAAGCAGCCCCGGCCAAGCCGACGGCTGGGGGCGATCCAGCGGTCGAAGAGCTGATCGCCAAGTATGCCGGTGGTGGGACTGCGATGGGACAGCGGGCACCAAGCCGTCCGCCGGCACCTCCGGTCGGAGCCATGGCGAGCAACCCGGCGGCGTCGGCTGCACGGCCTGCGACCCGGCCACCGCGTCCGCCCGCAGCGCCCGTTGTGGATCCTGTACCGGCTGCTGCTTCTGGATCGGTTTCGACGACTCCGGCGGAGCCAATACCCGAAGTCAAAGTCGACTTTGTCGGCGTCCTGCGAAAAGCCGGTCTTACCGATGAAGAGCAGAGTCGGGTCGAGAAGACACTGAGCCTTTTGGCCACACTGCCGGCGGAAACACCTCTGGAGATCAAGCGGCAGATCGTCGGGGCCTCGCTCCAAGCGTTCGGCATACCGATCGAGCAGATCATCGAGTCGGCGGTGCTTCAGAATCGTGCGTTTGAGCGGCACTCCCTCGAAGGCCAGAAACAGACCCAGGCTTTTCTCGAGCAGGGAAATCGGCGGATAGCGGAGCTAGAAAAGGAGCTGTCGCGGATTCGTTCGTCGATGCTGGAGCAGCAGTCTCTGCAAAAGGGTCTGGAGCTTACCTGCAACCAGCGGAAAAGGCGGGTACAGGACGTGCTCGATTTTTTCGGGCCTGAAGCCGTCGAGAAAGCAACCAAGCTATCAGCCAAGCTGCGGCAAAACCCAGCGACGTAAGCTTCGTCAATCGAAGGCGGAACAACATTTTCATCACGCCGCCCAAGGCGGCAACACTTCAAGGAGCACGCGGAATGTCAGTCTTTGGTCGTCTCGCCAACCTGTGGAAGGGTTTCATCAGCCTGTGGATTTCCGACGTCGAGAAGGATCATCCCGAGATTGCGTATGAGAACGCGATCAACTCGATGGTTGAGAAGTACTCGGCGCTCAAGCGGGCGACGGCTGCGATCATTCGTCGTCGCGAAGAACTGGCCGAGCGGCTTGCGAGTCAGCAGAAGGAGCTGGCGCAGGTGAGCGCTGACCTCAACACCGCGATCGAGACCAACCAGGATGATCTCTCGGTGGTGCTGATTCAGAAGAAGAACCAGCTCGAAGGCTCGATTGCCGAGCTGCAGGCCGATTCCGACGCTGCGGCGAAGGATGCGGACAGCGCCAAGCAGTCGCTCCTGTCGGTGCAGAACG
>CAYTGC010001011.1:0-1597 GCA_964437195.1 uncultured Myxococcales bacterium
ACAGCGGACCGACCTTCTCTCCCTTGCCAATCGCAGTCCGGGCTTCCTTGAGCGCTGCTTGCATGGTCCGCATGTGCTGCGCCAGCTCGCTTACGCCATTGGGATTTAGCGCGGACGGAATCAGATGTCCGGGGCTGCCTGGAATTCCGGGTACCAGCTTCGTTTCGCCCGTACATGGCGTATCTATAGCAAGTGCTGCGGGCGCAGAAGCGGAAGGAGTCGTTTCCTTGGCCTTCGCTTCCGTCGGCGCAGACGTTGCAGGTGTCGTTGCGGAAGAAGTGGCCGCTGGAGGTGCTGAGGTCTGCGGGCATGCAGCCAGGACGGCTGCGAAAAAGAAGCCAAGGAGGCGTCGCGTCTTCATTGCGCGCCAGACTACCACAACCACCGGGCGACGCCGCCACCTGGCGCAAGACGCTGCCGGATCATTCATTTTTTGGTTTTGGCATCGCGCGCTTCTTCTGCCAGTCGCTTGTCGAGTCGGGCCGCGGCCTCGGTGGCGTACTTTTGGCAGCCGGTCGGATCCACGATCGGATCCTCTTCCGCCGCTTTGCGAGCGCTCCGTTTGGCATCTCGCTCAAACAGACTTGATTGGTCGGGATGCGCGGACACGATGACATCACAGGGAAGCGCTTTCATCG
Source organism: uncultured Myxococcales bacterium (assembly GCA_964437195.1). Lineage (GTDB taxonomy): Bacteria > Myxococcota_A > Polyangia > Palsa-1104 > JAEUJZ01 > JAEUKA01. The sequence continues at coordinate 639 of CAYTGC010001011.1, forward strand.
TCGCGATGCTGGTGCGAAACTGGGTGACAAGCTGGGGATGCTGGGAAAAGCGAAAGCCAGGCGCAGACACCGGATTCAGGCTGTCGGCATAGACCATGCGCAGACACTTTTTTCCTTCACACGACTCCCAGCCATAGCTGGTTGCACCCGGAGTGTGTCCAGCGGTGTAGTGAGTCCTTATCCGCAGCGTTCCTAGGACCAGCTCTTCACCGTCGGAAAGCTCGCGAACCGACTTTACTTTGGGAAAGTCCATGGCTGCGCCGTAACCGACCTGCGGATCGTCGGAAGACACGGTTCCAAGGCGGAGGATTTCCGCACTCCGCTTGCTGGCTGCAACTGCCGCACCACTTCGCTTGGCCAGTGCCGCAATACCTCCCGCATGATCGAAGTGCGCGTGCGAGCTTAGGATCCACTTCACATCTTCGATTCGGAATCCCAAGGTACGCACATTGTCCGCGACAATCTCTGCCGATTGAGGCAGTGCGCCGTCGATGAGAACATGGCCTGCGTCTGACGTGATCAGGACAGAGCCCAGTCCTTCTGGGCCCACAAAGTACGCATTCCCAAACAGGCGGAATGGCTTGTGCGGAGCATTCCACGCAGCACAGCCATCGCAGTGAATCGGCTTCGCATCGGCATCGTTACCGACGATCGCAGCCGCCATTCCGAGGATCGCCCACAGCAGCATCAGATCTCTTCCTATCTTGCCAAGCGGCTCAACCTGCGCAGGGTATCTAGCTCGCCGTGAAGGACCAGGGCATCGCCTCCGGCAAGCTGTTCATCCGGCGCGGGTCCAAGGTGAGTTGGCGTCTGTTCACACTTGCGCGACAGCACCATCACGCGGTGGGTGTTTGCCAGCATCGCAATGGTTGTCCCGATCAGTGTGGACTCCTTGCCGATCTCAATCTTGGCGGTAAACAGCTCTCTGCCGTCGAGCGTGAAGCTTCCCAAGATGTCCA
>CAYTGC010001012.1:0-1580 GCA_964437195.1 uncultured Myxococcales bacterium
CCTCGCTTGGGGACGGGTCTTGCTTTCCTAGGGCTGGGACTCGTCTCCGGGTGGGCCGTCGGGAAACCGACGGCCTATTTTTTTACCATTGGGTATTGTGTAGTTTGGATCATGTATTCGCGTGTTATTCATGATGCAAGCATAAATTCAACAGCCGTCGGATATGTGTTTATAGACACATGGTTTGCGCATGGAATGGGCTCGTGTTATCCAGCCAGCGTGTCCTCGAAACATCCGCAGCATCGTGGTATCCGTGACCGATTGAGGTTCGTGCGACAGGGCAGGCACCTGACATGTAACGTCTTGGCTCAGCGAGCTGGCATCACCCACACCACGGTCGCCCAGATCGAATCAGGGCGCACGATTCCAGGGGTCGATACGGTGGAGAAGCTTGCAGATGCTCTTGGTGTTGATCCGCGATGGTTCACCTTCGGCACTCCCGAGCCTGAGCAGCATCCGTTTCAGGCGCTCATCGCCCCGGATTTTCATCCAATCCAGCTGGTGGCCGAGCTTCGCACCCTCCTCGGCGGGCGCTCTGGTCATATCGATGACACATACAAATACCTCGACCCAATCGGAGCGGCGCAGTTTCAGCAACTTCACCAGCAGCAGGATTTTGCGGATGAGGTCTTCACCGTTCCCATCCGCGAGATCGCCAGCGCCATTACACCACTGCTTGGGGACGGGCCGTGCGATCTCCTTGGACTCGGAGTTGGCACAGGTGACCATGAGATCAAGCTCGCGACGAAACTGGCAAAACTCCCGGACTTGAGGTTGCTACTGTTGGATGTCAGTTTGCCGCTCCTGGCCGAGGCTGCGCAGAATGCGATCAAGCATATCCCTCGCAGCAGGAACATTCCGGTCATCGGCATCTTGGGGAACTTCCATCAGCTGCCGTCTTACTCGTTTCTCGAAGCAGACGGCCCGAGGAAGCACTTGGTGACGATGTTTGGGTACACGTTTGGGAATCTCGAAAACGAAGTCCGCTTCGTCAGCAACAGCCTCTCATGGCTCTCTCCTGGTGATCTGCTCCTCCTCGACGTTGACTGTGCAATCGCTCCGGCCTCCGACCCGGCCCTGATCCGCAAGCGCGACCGCGCGCTCAGTACCGGAAGTCCCCCGAGTTGGTTGAGCCAGGTGGAGGAGTTTCTGACCGGGCCTATTCAGCGATACGGCACCGGAATCCGCAGCGTGGTAGTCAACCGGACGCTCGATCTTCACTCCTCGCCCGTCCCTGGTAGCTATGCGATCGACATGCGAGCAGTCGTCGAATCGACTGCGGGTAAGAAGGAGTTCTCGGTTGGGTACACCAAGCGCTACGATCTGGACGGACTCACAGAGTGCATGAAGAAGCTTCAGTGGCAGTTCATCCATCACTGGCCATACGCCGACAACCGCAGCATGGTCTGTCTCTTTGAGCGTCGGGCATCCCCCACCGATAAGAAGACCGCAGCCCAGCGAGGGTCGCGAAAGGTCTAGCGATGTATCGTCCACTCATTGTCCTTAGTGCACTCGGCGCAGCTGCGAGCGGCAGCGCCCAACCCGACCTCTCCCCTCTGCAACGTCCTTCCCGCCCGATG
>CAYTGC010001013.1:0-1578 GCA_964437195.1 uncultured Myxococcales bacterium
TGACCGTCGACATCCAGGGTCACACCGACATCCGCGGCAAGCTGGAGTGGAACATCCAGCTGTCGAAGAACCGTGCAGAGGCAGTCCGCAAGTACCTGGTCGATCACGGCGTCGCCGGTGAGCGTCTGAAGTCGGAAGGCTTTGGCCCAACCAAGCCGCTGTGCAATGAGAAGACCGCGGCTTGCTTCGACAAGAACCGCCGCACGCAGTTCCTCGTCACGCACCAGTAGCAGGTCAGGTGCCGTCGGTCTGGCGGCACCGCCTCGCGAATTCCCCTCTTCCCCCTTCACATTCCAATCGACACCGTCACCGGAACTCCGGTGCGTGTCGTGCATTGTGGCTTGTAAGTCGCCGTGACTTCTGGCGATAGTAGGCACCTCCGATTACTGAGGAGCTGAACGATGTCGTCGGATACGGCTGCACTACCCCATGATGTGTCAGTTCACGCTCCCCAGCGAGCAGCACAGCTCGACGACGCGCTCTTGCTGACCTGTCGCGATCTCGGTCTGACGGAATCGGTCGGCCGAGAACTGCGTCGCCACCGCTTTGGGGAAGCCCAGCGAAGTGATGTCAAAGTCCGCGCCCTGCTCGCGCTGGCGGCCCTGAGCCGAGGCGACGCAAGTGTCGCAGAGACGATGCTCGCCGCGGGTAAGCCGATTCGAACCATCGAAGAACGACGGCTGTGGTTGGCAGCGAGTCTGTATCGGACCTGTTGGCTTTCGCCACCACACCCAGACGAAATCGCACAGCTTACCCAGGCACTAGGCACGGCGCTGAGCAGCGAGGCGATCGAGAGCCCAGATTGGTCTCCGATCGCGATGGGCTGTGCGGCTTTGGCATTTGCCGAGGGCCTTCTCCGAATGTCTGACGTTGGCGCGGCACGCAACCAGCTTGAGATCGTTGCGACGGGAGAGCGACTACCGCGTGGCCTGGCCGTAGTTGCCCGCACGCTGCTCGCGTCGATCGAGATTGGGGTTGGGCGCAGCGATCTGGCGATCGGACATCTTCAGGTCGCGCTTCATGCAAGTGCCGATCTGGGCGCAGAAGATCGGCTGCTGCGGCTTCTGCTGATCGGTCTTTTGTTGGCAGAAAATCGACGGCTCGCGCGCGCGATGCTCGACGATGTGGCGAAAGGACGCTACGGGACAATTGATCCCGATCAAGGAACGGTGGGACGACTGTTCCACGTGGTGAACGTCATCGGCAACCGCTGTCCCCTTGATCTGCCGACGACGATCGAGCTTCGGCGCAACTTGTCCTGGCTGCTCGGTCGTCATGCCAGCGCGGCATGGTGCCTTTTGCTGATCTCGATTGTGGGCGGGGCGCTGGTGGCCAGCGACGAGACATGCGAAGGATACGATGTCCTCGTCCAGTCTGCCGCCGAGCTGCGCTGTCGCCACATGGATGGCGTCGCCGATCTTTTGGATCGCCAGCTTGCTACGTTACGGGGTCAGCTCGGCCCCGACGGGTTCGAGCCGGTTGTGCTCGAAGCCCAGCGACGACGCCGTTTGCGTGCCCACAAGGATTGAGAAGTGTAGCTCACAACATTTGTGTGCTATTCGTCGTAGGGTTGTGACC
>CAYTGC010001014.1:0-1578 GCA_964437195.1 uncultured Myxococcales bacterium
GCGAGATCTTGCAGCGTATCCACGAGGACAAAGACATCGCCTACACCTACACCACGATCGGCGCCGGAGCGACGGGAACGGTGACGGAAGGGCAGGTGTTCGTCAAGCTCAAGTCGAAGCGGATTCGCAGTCGGAGCATCTTCAAGATCCGTCCCGAAGTGCGTGAGCGTGTGTCGCAGCTCGTCGACGTATCGACGTCCGTGGTGGACGCAGGTGGTATCGGTGGCCCGCAGTCGCCACTTCAAATCAGCGTCAAAGGTCCAGAGCTCGCGCAGCTCGAGGCAGTGTCGAAGCAAGTTCTGGCGACGGTTCAGTCCACGCCGGGAGCGGTCGACGTCCAGATCAGCCAGGAAAACACCAAACCTGAGCTGCGACTTGCGATCGACCGGCAGCGCGCGGCGGACTTGGGTGTCTCCGTTGCTGAGATCGCGACGACGCTGCGTGTGCTCGTCGCCGGTGACTTGGCTGGTAACTTTGAAGACAAGAACGCCGAGACGTACAACATTCGGGTTCGCCTTCCGTCGACCGGACGGACCAGCCAGAAGGACATTGCGCGGCTGTTTGTACCTGGTGCGATGCGTCCCGAGGGTGGTCGGTCGCTGGTTGCGCTGGATCAGGTGGCCAATCTGAGCCGTGGCGTCGGTCCGTCGAAGATCAACCGGATCGATCTGGCTCGTGAAGTGCGCATCACCGGTGGCGTCGAGGGTCGACCACTTGGTGACGTCTCGGGTGACATCAAGGCCGCCGTGGCGAAGCTGGAGCTTCCGCCGGGCTACGTCGTCGACCTGGGTGGCCAGAGCAAAGACCTAAAAGAGACGGTCGGATACTTCGTCGAGACGCTGTTTTTGGCGATCGTGTTCATCTACTTGGTGCTGGCGTCGCAGTTCGAGAGCTTCCTGCAGCCGCTCGCGATCATGTTGTCGCTACCCTTGTCGCTGATCGGTGTCTTCTTGGCGATGCTGGTGTCGCGCGGAACGATGAACATGATGAGCATGATCGGTCTCATCATGCTGATGGGCCTGGTGACGAAGAACGCAATCTTGCTCATCGACAATGCGAACCAGCGACGGGCTGAGGGCATGGGTCGGGAAGAAGCACTGATCACGGCTGGTGAGATTCGTCTGCGACCGATCTTGATGACGACGCTGGCCATGATCTTCGGCATGCTGCCGCTCGCGCTTGCTCTCGGCGAAGGATCGGAGTTTCGTTCGCCCATGGCTCGCGCTGTGATCGGCGGTCTGATCTCATCGACGGTACTGACCCTTGTGGTCGTTCCGGTGGTCTACACCTACCTCGATAGCTTGGGGACCTGGGTGTCGCGCAAGTTCGGCGGTGGCGAAAAGCCGCACACGCCGGGTCACCCACCTGCGCACCTCGGCTCTGTGGCGGCAGCGCTTCATCACGAACCCATGCCCGAGCTTACGCCGCTTCCGATGCCGCGGCCGATGAGTCAGACGGACATCTCCGTCGTGCCGGAGAGCGATCTGTTTCGGAAGTAGCGGACCGTCGAACGCCCCAGTCATCCAGAAAAAACCCGGTCTTCCTCGGAAATCGCATGCCGCTTCATTGACCGGGCTT
>CAYTGC010001015.1:0-1573 GCA_964437195.1 uncultured Myxococcales bacterium
AACTTTGGGGAAGACAGCAAGCTCAAGAAGAAGAAGCGCAGCAAGCAGTGGTTCGAGGAAATTTTCGACGAGGATTACCTCCACACGCTGCCATTTTTGACCCCGCAGCAGACCGAGCGCGAGGTCGATTTTCTCCTCAGTGCGCTCGACATGCCTTCTGGTACAAGGCTCCTCGACATTGGCTGCGGCTATGGTCGGCACGCAATGGAGCTGGCTGCGCGCGGCTACCGCACCGTGGGCCTTGACCTTTCACTGCCTCTGCTCATTCGAGCGACGGATGCTGCCCGTCGCGTCGGCGTGAACGTCGACTTTGTGCATGGCGACATGCGCGACATGACGTTCGACAGTGAGTTCGACGGCGCCTACTGCTTCTTTACCACCTACGGCTACTTCGACGACGAAACCAACCGGCGCGTTGCGGCTGGGATCTGTCGATCGCTCAAGCCCGGTGGTCGTTTCGTCCTCGAGCTGATCAACCGCGACTGCCTGATTGGCGATCTGCCGACCCGCGTTTGGTGGCAAGGCCACGGCTGCGTTGTCCTCGAGGAAGTCGACTTCAACTACTTCACGTCGCGACTCGAGATCCAGCGCCAGATCATCCTCGAGGACGGTCGACAGCTCGTTCAAGACATCTCGATTCGGCTCTACAGCCTTCACGAGATCGGCAAAATCCTGCACCATGCGGGCTTCCGCGTCCTCGAAGTGTCCGGAAGCTTCGAGCTGCGCAACCGTTTCTACGGCACCGAATCGCGGCAGCTTCTCATCGTTGCAGAGAAGCGACCTCCCGACGCCACCGCCTAACCGCTACGATAGGTCTCATGATGCGAACTGCTGTTCCCTGCTGGGTTTCATCCCTGTTGCTTTTGGGCTTGCTCGGTCCTGCCTCGGCTGAACCACCGGCACCCGCTGCCAAGGTTGCTCCGGCTGCGGCTGGCAAGGTCCCTGCGCCGTCGACCCCGGCGACCGCAGTTCCAATGCCAAGTCCAGCCACGAGTGTGCCGGTCGGCGCGGTGGCTCATCCTCCGACGTGCGAGGTGGAGATGTTTGGTGAGTTCAAGCTCCCCAAGCTCGCCCCGGGTGAACAAGCGTTCGTCCACGTTGCGCAGGACTCGGACTGCCTGTCCCCCAACGCCCACATCCTTGATAGCGCCAAGCTGACCGACGACGGTCACATGTTCATCGAGGTCTTCAGCCGCTGGGGGGCCGATCTGACAGTCTGCGTCGCAGTGTCCAAAGGCCCCAATCTGCCGTCGACACTCTATGGAAAATCACCCACCAAGTATCACGCTGAAGCGCATGGCGAGGTCATGATTCCCAAGATCTCGTTCGATCTAAAGCCGGGTCCTAAGCGCGTCTTTCCGGCTCCTCGGCGCGCGCTCGTCGCGCCCGCTGCAGGGAAGACCGACCCGAGCAAACCGCATCCAGTTCCGACGCAGCCTGTCCTGCCGCCGCCTACCTAAGCTCCGCTTTGGCTCTGCGAGCCGCTTTACCAGCTCACATCGTCTGTGGTATCGCCCAAAAAGAGGTGAAAACATGACGAGCTGTGCCGCGCCTGGCCGTCGCATTGTGCGAT
>CAYTGC010001016.1:0-1572 GCA_964437195.1 uncultured Myxococcales bacterium
GGTAGCGCGAGATGAACATCGCAGAGTCGGTGATTCCGAGCCGCGCCCACGCTTCGCCATCGACATAGCTCAGCAAGGAAAAGTACTCGAGCGGGCTGTTTTTCGCAGGCGTGGCCGACAGCAGATACACGCCGGAGCCGCCGTTCTTCTGCCGCACCAGAAACGCGCGCACTGCCATTTCCATCGCGCGCTGGCTCGCTCGGTCGATGCCGCCCAGATACTTCGGCATCTCTTGGTTCGGACGCAGAATCACCGGCCACAGGTTCTTGAAGTTCTGCGCTTCATCGACGAACAGCGCGTCGATTCCCAAGTCCTCCCAGTAGATTCCGGGGTCCGCATCTTCCCGCTCTGCGGTGAGGCTTGCCCAGCGCGCAATCCGGTGTTGCAGAATCGCCCGCTCGCGCTCGCTGTAGGTCGACAGACTGGCAATCAGCTTGCGAATCCGCTCGCGCTCAGCCTCCCGTTCGCGTTCGAGGTTGAGCGCGGCCGTCTCTGCTGCCTTCTCAATCTCCTCGGCAGACAGGCCCATCGACTCGCCAAACTGCTTGACGATCTTGGCCTTGCTCGCTTTCCGCTTCGGCTTCTTTTTCTTGTCGTCATCCTTTTCCGTGGCATCAAGTTCTGCATCGCGCGCTTCCAGTCCGAGGAGCCGCAGAAGGGGCGGCGAGTTCCACGCAAATGCTTCGCGACTCTCGGGCCGTGTCGCAGCTTTGGCAAACGTGGTGTACGTGCAGATCACCAGATCCGCAGCACCCGCTTGAAACAGTCGCCACTTGAGCGCCCGCTCTTCCGGCTTGTCGGTGCGTGAAACCAGCGTGCCGCTCCGACCGATGTAGCGCTCGGCCCCCACGACGAGGACGCGCGCACCAGGAACCGCACTCTGCGCCGCTTTGTACCACTGCCAGACAATCGAGTTGGGAACGACTACTACCGGCCGCTTGGCTTTTCCTTCTTCGCGCAGGCGCGCAAGCGTGGCGAGTCCGGTAAACGTCTTTCCGACGCCCACGTCAAATGCAAGCAGCCCGCCCAGGTGATACAGAAGCCGCGCCGCGCCGGCCTTTTGGTGGGCGCGCAGTTCGATTCTGCTTCCCCAGCGCGCGGGCATCACAAAGTTCCGGTAGCTCGGCTCGACCCAGCCCCGGAATGCGCGGTTGTAGGCTTCGGTGACCAGCTCTCCGTCGGCAGGATTCTCGCGCAGGAAGGCGCGGAAGTGCTCGTTCGCTTGCTTCTCGTAGCTCACCCGCGCCCGATTTTGGGAACTGCTCTCGGACTCCTCTTTTCCGGTTGCGGTATCGATCTCGCGCGGCGCATTGGGAATCCGAAACAGGGCATAGTCGAAGTTCAAAAATCCGATCGCGACCACAAGCTCGGGCGAAAGCCCCCGATGCGCCAGGTCGACGAGCGCCATCCGTTTGGGAATGACATGGTGGTTGCGGCGCTCCAGCTCCGGCGTCTCGACTCCCGTGAACGCCGTCAGCCACGTTCTCTGCACCGCAAGCGGCACCCAGTTGAGGCGTGGATCGGGCTCAATCACACTCAGCGGAACCGGGTCAATCAGCTCCAGCAGGCGAC
>CAYTGC010001017.1:0-1572 GCA_964437195.1 uncultured Myxococcales bacterium
GAACTATCGCGGCAGCACCCCTGCGACCCGATTGCGCCAAGCTGCATGAGCTAGTCGTTGTAGTGCGACAGAGGACCGTGCTCTTGCTGGTATTCAGACCAGCTCGAGATCGAGTCATCCGTGCCGACGTGCGGCTTGTCTTTCTTGATGCTGTGGTCCCCAATTCCAGACAAAAGTCCGTCGGGAACATGGTGATGCTTGTCGATGTCACCGCCCGGTCCTGGACCTGGGCCAAAGTCGGTGCGATCCCCGGGCTTGTCGCGCGATATTCCGTGTCCGATGGGAGGAAGGAGATCAACGGGCGGCTGATGGAATTTTTTCCAATCTCCACCTGGACCTGGACCCTTCGGCTTTTCGGAATGCAGATCAGGCTTCTTGTGAACGGGATGAACGAACTTCATTTTGGTACTCCCAATACTGGGTTGTCCCGATCTTCGTCGTCTGGCAAAAGAAGTTGCGTGCTTGTCGCCCAGTGACCCACGCTTGACGGAGGACTGTCCACCCGAACGGCTGATATCCCAGCAATACGAAAGCTGAAACAGGCCACCGAAGCACGAATGGAAGCCGCGCGGGGATGCACGAGAAACCGACCGCTTGAGTGGCCTGCAAATCGGCGATAGGTTCTCGCCATGGCGGACGCGGCACGAAAGCTTGGCGCGGTGAATCATGCGGACCCTGCTGGCCTGAAGTGGCTCTGCCTTGCTTGTCCGGCTTGCCAGACAAGTCCGGTGTCGCTCTCCTCGACGCAGGCGCGCTGCCTTGGTTGCCAGAAGTCGTACCCAGTGATCCAGGGAATCATTGATCTTTTGCCTCTGGAGACGGGCAGCCGCGAGGCAAACGGAGCACACCTTCTGCTCGAGTCCTTTCCGCACCATGACTTCGAACAGCTGGTGCGCCAGTGGTACGGGGCTGAGTCTCTGCGCAAGGATCTGTTTGAACGCTATGTGAATCACGAGCTTGCGAACCCGTCAGCGTGGGGAAACGCGGCTCTACCAGATTGAACAGGTCCTACATCAGCTAGGACATCGCCCCTCAGACCACAGTCTCGCCCTTGATGTGGCACGTCCAGATCTTTGGACTCGGTTTTCTGCCCAGATCATGGATGAGCGGGGTCGTCTACTGGCTGCGCGGCGTCCGTTATGACGACATCCGCCTGCTCGCTCTGTTCGAGCTACGGAGACTCCTCCAGCGGACCTTCACAGAGCACCACATTGACGGCGTGATCCTGGATCTGAGCCAACCTTCGCAGCGCCTCAAACAGAGGATTGTGAAGAGAATTCCCTCTGCGCTCGCGCTGGCCAATCGCTTTCTGAAGCCGCTGCTCACGCAGCATCAGGTCGGGGCGGTAAAGTAGCCCACGGCTCCCCAAACGGGGAGTCGAGCAACACGCGGAGGGAGAAACGAAGGAGTCAGCCGAGGCGAGGAAAAGGGGAGTGGTGCAAGAGAAGGCGGACCGTTACTTCGATCCGTAGCGCTGTTCCATCTGCTTCTTGATCTCTTCGTACTGCGCGTCGCTTCCGCCCTGATACCAGGAGTGCTCCGGCTTGGCCATGATCTTGTCCACGACGGCCT
>CAYTGC010001018.1:0-1569 GCA_964437195.1 uncultured Myxococcales bacterium
GAGCGAGGTGAGGCGCGTTAGTCGGCGCATAGGACTTTGACGCACTCGTCGATGGAAGTTTGGTCCGTCCTGGCGCAGCCTTCTTTGCTTACGGGACGGTTGCCCTTCCTATCACTGGGCAGATAGCGTCGCCGTAAACTCCCCGGTCGTGCATGAGGGTTTCCAAAGGCCTAGCAAGAAGTTCGATTCTGTGACCGGCACCAGCGTCGTGGCACAGATCGGATCGTTGTTCGAAATGTCTTCATCGACAATGGAGACAGTCACTCCGCCAAGCAGCGCGGTCGTTGTGGCAGCGGGGAAGATCTCGTTCCACACAGGGGTAAAGGAGTCCTGGACCGTACTTGTGCAGGTTCTGTTTGAACCGATGGTCAGGCAGACGTAAGGGTCGGGTGCTCCACCAAAGGCATCCCAGCTATCGCCGCCCGGGGTCTTGGTGGAAATCTTTCCGCTGGTCACCGTCAGACGCCAGAGCGCCGATGGGTCGAGAGCGCACCTGCCAACCGAGCACTTAAATCCAGACTGACAGCCGCCGATGCAGCTACCGGCAGGATTGCGGGCGAGTGGATCGAGATCTCCAAGCGGATCATCGGGACGACCACAGGCGGAAAGAAGAGCAAGCAGAGCGAACGCGGCGGTCTTTGATGCAGTCATGGCAAACGTCCTCCGTGGGGGCGAGACAAACGATGTTGCGATTCGGGTCCTAGTACAAGGAGCGTCGGAAGCAGAACACGTCCGAGTTTGAGGGAAGCTGCATGACCAGTTCCCACCCCTGCGCCCCCATGGTGTTGAGCTTCATGGCGCCATCGGGCTTCCATGGTCGCTCGATCCCTGGCTGGCAGTTGTATTCGTACCGCCGGAAACCTGGGCCTTGGGCAACTGCGCGACTGTTCCACAGTCCACCCAGGATGATTCCAATCGTAAGCGACGCGGCAGCGATGAGGAGAGGTCGGCGGGTCATGGCGTTTCCTTTCTGATGCGGACGAAACGACTGCGCGGGAACCGCGATACTACTGAGCGGAATCACAAAAGAAAACAACACGATCGTTTGCCACCGTGACGAAGCCTAGGCCGTGGGCTTTGGCGAACCTGCTTGCGTTTGGCTGGGCTTTCGTAATATGCGCGGCTGCAGGAAGCCATGCCGACGAAACGACAGATCCTTGATACCCTGAAACTGACGGAACTACAGGACCTCGCCAGTACCTTTGAGCTGTTGGTGGGGGACCGTCGGGTGCGGGAACATCTGGTCGAAGCGGCTGGGCTGTCGCACCGGGTGTCTATCGAGCAGGTTCTGGGCGGGCTGCCGCGCGAGCGGCTCAAGGAAATCTGTCGCGAGCTGGGGCTTCCAGATCACGGCAAGGAAAAGGCGTCGATTGTCGCGCGCATCCTCGGTCGTGAGCCGGAACAGGGCAGCCTCAACCTCGCGCCGTCCGATTCGGCAAGTCCGCCGCCGCCGCCCCCATCGCAAAAGCCCGCAAAGACCAGCCAGCCGTCCCCATCGCAAAAGACGCCGAAGCCGACCCCTCGTGGCGATTCTGGATCGGACCTGGGCTTCGAGTCGAAGCTGTGGCA
>CAYTGC010001019.1:0-1565 GCA_964437195.1 uncultured Myxococcales bacterium
GTCTACACCTACTATCTGCCGCTGGGCAGTGAGCCACCTGTCGCGGCGCGGGAGCGACTTTTCAAGACACCGTGGTCGACTTGGTGCCGGACCATCCTCGACGACTTGGGCCGTGCCGATCCTGACCTCGAGCAGCGCGTCGAGCGAATCGACATCTTTCGCTTTGGTCATGCGATGGTCAGGCCGACTCCTGGGCTGTTTTCCGGTCCGGCGCTCGCGCAGGCCGCGCTGCCGATGGGTCCGATTCATTTTGCCCACACCGACCTGGCAGGCATGGCCCTGTTCGAAGAAGCGCAGCATGCCGGAGTCCGCGCCGCCCAAGCAATCCTCGACGAGCGTGGCCAAAAATACGAGGCGCTGTGATGGCCCGTCGTGTCTTTACACCCTGGCTTTTTTCTCCGGCATTTGATCTGGGCGGATTTCTTGTACCGCCGCTTGTGTCCTTGCTTCTCTGCGCGCTGCTCGTGTTGCGGGGCGGTTTGTCGCAGCCTTTGGGTCCGCTTGGCTGGCTGCTTGCGGTGGTCTTTGTCGATGCGGCGCATGTGTATGCCACTGCGTATCGCGTCTACCTCAATCCTGCAGAGCTGCGCCGCCGTCCCTTCCTGTATTCCGCCGTGCCGATTGGCTGCTACCTGGGCGGAGTCCTGCTTCATTCCGTGTCCGCGCTTGTCTTTTGGCGGACGCTGGCCTATCTGGCGGTCTGGCACTTTGTTCGCCAGCAGGTCGGCTGGATCAAGCTGAGCCATCGCCGCGATGAGTCGGTCTTGCCGCATCTTCGTCGCCTGGATCGCGGACTGGATCTTTTGGCTATCTACGTTGGAACGCTGTATCCGATTGTGCACTGGCATTCACATTTGCCGCGCCGCATAAGCTGGTTTGTCGACGGAGACTTTGTGCGCTGGCTGCCGCCAGGGGGTTCCCGTTTGCTGTGGCCGCTGTATGTGGCGGTGGCTGCCCTGTGGCTTTTGCGACAGCTTCAGCGCGTCGTACTTGGGGAAGGACTGAATCCGAGCAAGCTCTTCGTCATGATGGGAACTTGGGCGACTTGGTATGTCGGAATCATCGCTCTCGACTCGGATGTCGCCTTTACGCTGACCAACGTGCTAAGCCACGGCATTCCGTATGTGCTGCTGGTCTTCCGCTATCGCCAAGGCGAACAAAGGAAGACTCTGCAAGGGTTGGGAATGCTCGGCGCGCTGCTTGTGTTTTACGCGCCGCTTGCTCTCGTGGCTTTCTTCGAGGAAGGTCTGTGGGATCGCCTGGTGTGGCACGATCACTCCGCGATCTATCCATTTTCCGAGGTCGAGCTATCGAGCGGGATCTTGGCATTCCTTTCACCGCTCTTGGCGCTGCCGCAGGTCACGCACTACCTTCTGGACGGCTGGATCTGGCGGGGTCGCGAAAACCCCGATCTTGGACGAAACCTCGGCCTGGAAAGCGCTTCCTGACCGCGATTCCCGATTGGTTTGGCGGACGCGCGAGTTCCCAAACACGCAGAATGCTTGTGTTTTTTTCGTCGGCAAAAGCACTCTGTACTTTGCAGAATGTCTGGCTGCATGATCTAC
>CAYTGC010001020.1:0-1561 GCA_964437195.1 uncultured Myxococcales bacterium
CCGCCACATTGGGCACAGCTGCGGTCAGTACAGCGCCGAGCAGAAGTCGTCTAGTCCACGATGCGAGGTTGTTCATCAGGGCCCTTCGTTGGAATAGGCGTCGATATCGGCTTGCCACCCGTGCCTGGGCCCACTCGCAGCTTGCCGACGCGGCCGCCTGGCGCCTTGTCGAGCATCTCCTTGCGGCTCTCGCTTTCCGAGAGGCTGAGCTTGAGCACTTTTTCTGCGAATCCTGGCAGCCTAAGTTTCACGTCGCAGCTTCCGTCGCCGACAGGCATGTCCAGTTCCATCGGTGTGCCACCGAGGATCTGACCGTCGCTCACCCGGATCACTTGCGCACCGGGCGGCGTCGAAACCAGCGACCAGTGAATCTGCTTCGGTTTGGTCGGCGGCGGCGGTGGTGGTGTCGCGAGATCCGGAAGAACCGTCTTCACCGGCGCGAGCACCACCGGCTGTGGCTGTTGGGGACGAACCAGCAAGAACGCAAGCACACCGAGCAGCGCCGTGCCACCCCCGAGAAGTCCGAGCAGTAGCATCTTCGGCGAGCGCCCGGCTGGCGTCGCTTGTCCGGACAGTCCTGTCGTCGATGCGCCAGAGATCCCGGCCGCGGGCGTTTGCAGCGGATTGCTTCCCGGCGGGGTTGACGACGGCGGCAGGAGCGCCGCCATGGAAATGGCCGGGAGCATCGACGTCGGATGCCGCTGTCCCAGCTCTTCGAGTCGAACCACCACCTGCTTCATCGACGGTCGCTCTTCGCGCTTTTTCGACAAAAGCAGATGGACAAGCTGCGCAATCTCTTCTGGGCAGTGCGGCGCCAGTTCTTTGAGAGGCTGCGGCGGTTCGTAGATGTGCATTGCCAGCACTTCTCCCGAGCCACCGACGAACGGCGGACGCCCTGCAACCATTTCGTATAGCATGACCCCGAGGGAGTACACGTCGGCTTTGTCGTCGATCTGGACGCCGCCTTTGCACTGCTCTGGGGCCATGTATCGTGGTGTGCCCATGACAACGTCCGTCGACGTCTTGGGCTGCGCCGAGTGAGGCGAGCCTGGCTCGTCGCTCTGCGCCACTTTCGCGATGCCGAAGTCGAGCAGTTTCACTCGCTCGCGACCCGGTACTTCCGAGTCATGATCCGGCACCAGCATGATGTTGTCGGGCTTTAGGTCGCGGTGATAGACGCTCTTTTCGTGTGCCGCAGAGAGTGCCGCCGCAATCTGTCTCGCCAGCCGCATGATCTCCGGCAGCGGCGGCATCCCTTTGGACTTCTGCCGCTGACTGAGCGTCTCGCCCTTGAGGTACTCCATGACGAGATATGCGGTCCCGTCGGGAAGCTGCCCATAGTCCGAGATCTGCACGACGCCAGGATGATCGATGAGATTGACCGCCCGTGCCTCGTTAAAGAAACGCGCACAGATGCCCGGATCTTGGGCGTATTTCGGGTGGAGAATCTTGATGGCAACCCGACGGCCAATGGGGTCTTGGACGGCCTCGTAGACCGCTCCCATTCCACCTTCGCCGAGCTTGCGGACGACTTGATATGGACCAATACGATCGAGAGACA
>CAYTGC010001021.1:0-1561 GCA_964437195.1 uncultured Myxococcales bacterium
GGTCATTCCGTGCGCAGCAACCTCATCGCGATGTCGATCGCGGTCTTGTGTAGCCTGCTGTCTGCCATCGTATTCTGGGCCTACCTACAGATTGCACTCAGCCGGTATGGTCGGCATGCCAATGATGCCTTTGCCGCGCTGCGAATCGAAGGCTTCAAGAACTTCCTACGGATCGAAGTCAAACCGGAGAAGCTCGTCATCTACGCGATTGGTCTGCGCAGCGTTCCCCGGCACTGGGAAGTGGTCGAGCCATTTCAGGAAGGAACCCCGTGCGTGGTTCCAGCTTCGGGCGAAGCACTGCGGCCTGAACTGATCGAGCGTTTCGAGATTGCCCACACGCCGATCTCATCCTAATGCCTACGTTCCGCGATACCTGCCACGCGCTTCAACCTCCCACCTGCGAGATTTCCAATCTCTCTGCTTGCAACTTGGACCGCCACGGCATCTATAGCGAGTATGAAAAACCGTTTTAGTGCACGACTTCCCTTGGCTGTATGTTCCGCTGTCTTGGCGTTCTCCGGTCCGGCCCGTGCGGCGCCACAGATCGCTCCACTCGACGCTCGACCTGCAGAGACAGTCCTTACCCCAGGCGCTGCGCCAGCTACTCCGTACCAGTTCGTGCCGCCTCCGCAGCTTGTGCCGCCCCGGCAGATCGCTCCCAACGAGGATGTTGCGGTCTTCCCAACGAACTTTCGGATCAACAACCCAGCTGGGAACGTCGCTCTGTTTGCATATGCCGAGGTCGGCGCGCTCGGCTTTGTTCACCACACCTTTCAAAGTGGCAAAGACGGAACTCTGTTCGACCTCAAGACGGAGGGCAACCAATCGACGATGTTTCTGTTCTTGCGTCTGTCTGCCGAGCTGAATCTGTGGAAACGGCACTCCTTCATCTTTGTGTACCAGCCGATCGATGTGCGCACCGAGGCTGTGGCTGGTCGAGACGTTCGCTTCGATCAAATTACCTTCGCCACCGGCACGCCGATGGATATCCGCTATGGTTTCGACTTCTACCGACTCACTTATCAGTTCGACATCTTTAAGAGCCCGCGGTACGAGCTGGCCTTCGGACTCGGCGGACAGCTCCGCAACGCCAAGATCGTCTTTAGCTCGGTTGATGGCCGCCAGCGCAGCATCAGCGATGACCTCGGCTTTGTGCCCTTGCTTCGGCTGCGGGGTCGCTACACCTTCGCAAATGGAGTCTGGATGGGCCTGGAGGCGGATGGCTTTTACGCCAACGTCAGCGTACTAAATGGCGGACGCAGTGATGTCGAAGGCGCGATCTGGGATGCCTCGCTGCGAGCCGGTATGACTCTGACTTCCTTTCTCGATGCGTTTGTGAACCTGCGCTATCTCGGTGGGGGAGGAAATGGCACCTCTTCCAAGGGATCAGACAACCTGGGTGGAGACGGATACACCTACAACTGGCTGCACACGCTGGTTCTGTCTCTGGGCTTCGGCATTCGTTAGCATCGTGGGGCAGATGAACGGCGCCTATTCAGTCCGCGTTGGCACCGGACATTTGTCGGCTCCATCGGGTACAACACCTGAGCAGGGCCTTGCA
>CAYTGC010001022.1:0-1560 GCA_964437195.1 uncultured Myxococcales bacterium
TTTCCGGCATGCTTGCCTCGCTGGTGTGCCGAGCGTTGCTGTGAGAGGCTGGGCTCGGTCACGGTTGGGCCGTCGGGAAACCGACGGTCTATTTTTTTATGGGGCTAGTTCGATGGGAACTATTCTGCCCGACGTAACGTCAAACTCTACAATAAAAAGAATTTCTCGACGGCAAAATCTGCTATACCGCATTCACAAACCTGCCTACGTCCTTTCGCCGCTCGTTCGTGTTAGAAGGCAGGCCATGCCAAGTCGTTTACCTCTCCACAGGGCAATCCGAGATCGCTTGCGCTGCGTCCGGTTGGCACGCTCGATGACCGTCGCAGAAGTGGCTCGGCGAGCAGGTGTAACCGCTGGCGCCGTTCACACCATTGAAACGGGAAAGTCGGTTCCGGGTGTGGATACTGTCGAGAAGATCGCGAAGGCGCTCGGCGTCGATCCTCGTTGGTTCGCATTCGGGTACGGTGAGGACGTTCCGATGTTTCAGGAAATCGTTGCACCAGGCTTTGCGCCAGTCCGACTGCAAGAAGCGTTGGCAGAAACCCTGCGGGGGCAGTGCGGCAGGATCGACGATACCTACAAGTACCTTGACTCGATCGGAGCCTCGCAATGGTGCGCCTTGCTGCGCCAGCCCGACTTCGCAAGTGTCGCGACAGCGGTACCCATTTCACAGGCGGGTGATCATCTGGCACCGCTGCTTGCGTCTGGGCCTGTGGATTTGCTGGGTCTTGGGGTCGGAACAGCCGAACACGAGCTTGACTTGGTTGCGGCTCTCCCAAATATCGCGGATCTTCGCTTGCTTCTGCTCGACGTGAGTCAGCCGCTTCTCAGCGAAGCGAGCACCAACGTCCAAAACCGTGTGCATCGAACCAGATTTGTTCCCACGCTGGGCATTCTTGGAAATTTTCATCAACTCCCACTGCTTGCAAAGCATCTCGATGCTCACGGTCCTCGCCAGCGGATCGTCACAATGTTCGGCTACACCTTCGGCAACCTTGAGAACGAGCTTCGTTTCCTTCGTGATAGTTTGTCTTGGTTGTCTGATGGCGACTTCTTGCTCCTTGATGTCATGACCGCACTTGCTCCATCCAACGAACCGGACAAGATTACGAAGGCAGACCCCGCTCTCGCCACGAAGCGCACGCCGGAATGGTTCAAAATGGTGGAGCAGTTTTTGACCGGCCCGATTCGGAGAGGGATCGAAGACATCAAGAAAATCACGGTTGAGCCGAAGCTCGATCTTCGCTCGTGCGCAATCCCCGGCAGCTACGCGATTGAGATGCAGGCTACGGTGATGACCAACGACGGAGCGAGCAAACAGTTTTCCGTTGGTTATTCCAAGCGATATGACATTGAGGGACTGCAACGCTGCTTGAGCGACGAGGGATGGCAGTACATTGCGCATTTTGACTACGCCCGCGGAGCCGACATGTTGTGCATCTTTCGGCGCTCACGTTCGCGTGCACCTCATCGGCGGAGACGGCAGAAGGAGCTGAAATGACACTGCGCATACTTGGCTGCTCAGCTTTGTTGACACTGGCATGTCAGCTCGCGTTTGCC
>CAYTGC010001023.1:0-1559 GCA_964437195.1 uncultured Myxococcales bacterium
GCTCAGACATCAACGTCACGCCGCTCATCGACGTCGTGCTCGTGCTCCTGATCGTATTCATGGTCATGGTGCCGAAGCTTCTAAATCAGACGCAGATCGACGTGCCTCCGAAGGCTCCGCCGACCAATATGAACGAGCCGCCGCCGTCGTCGGATCAGCTCGTGGCGACAGTGGCTGAAGACGGTCGCGTGGCCATCAACGGCGAAGCGATTCCGATCGATGGTCTGGCCGACAAGGTTCGGACGCTGATTCAGAACCGCAGCAAGAAGATCATCTTCTTCAATCCCGACGATGCGGCGCCCTATGGAGACGTGGTGAAGGCCATGGATATCTGCCGTGGCGCGGGCGTAAAAACCCTCGGCATCATGACCAAGTGACGGTGCGATCTTCTGTCGATCCGCTCACGTAACGCCCTTCTTGGTCCCTCGCTGGCTCTCCTCGCTTTCCGAAAACGTCCACTTGCCCCGTCGCGTCGGTTTTTCGATCGATTGCTGAAGCTTCGCCATGTACTCGGCGCGCGGAATCAGTCCAAAGCCGAGCCGTTCTAGGTGGTGATTCATCACCTGTCCGTCGATAAGATCGAAGTTCCAGGCCGAAAGCTGTTCGGCCAGGCGCACCATTGCGACTTTGCTGGCATCGTCCGCTTTGGCGAACATCGACTCGCCGAAAAACATGCCACCAAGCGAGATGCCGTACAGTCCTCCGACGAGAACACCATCGAGGTAGGTCTCGACCGAGTGCGCAAAGCCGGCGTCGTGAAGCTGGCAGTACGCGGCAATCATGTCGGGCAGAATCCACGTTCCTGACTCGTGCCGACGAGGAATCTTGGCGCAGTTCTTGATGACCGAATGAAAGTCGGTGTCCATCTTGACCTCGAAAGGTCCGCGCTGGACCACTTTGCGCAGGCTCCTTCCGACGTGGAGCGCATTTGGCCCTACGACGGCGCGCTCTGGCGGCGCAAACCACAAAAGTGGCATACCGTCGCTTGGCCAGGGAAAGATGCCCGACGAATAGGCGAGCAGAAGACGAGGCAGTGCGAGATCTCCACCGACGGCGAGCAGCCCTTCTCGACTGGCCTGACTGACCGGTGGGAACACATGCTCAGGCGTGAGCCAGATGGGAAGCCGAAGTCGTGCCACGCGGGCCAGATGGTGCCGCGCACGCCTTGGCTTGGCAATGGGTGATGTGATGGGGGAACGGACGGAGCGCCGGTGGGCGGACCGTTATTCTTCGGGCAGGTTGTCTTTGGCGACCTTGCGAAGCTTGGTGCTGGCGTTGACCGATTCAACCCAGGCCTTGTCGAACTGCTCGAGGTCGTCCTTCTTCGACTCTTTGCTCATCTTGCGCATGCAGGTTCCCCACGCCTGGCTCAAGCGATCGTAGTCGGCGCCGAACTTGTTGAAGGTCGCCTTGAAGGTCGCCGGGGTCTTGGTCGGCACTTCGCCCGTCGCCTCGGCGATGCAGGTGTCCTTGATCTTGTTCAGGAACTCGGGGTTGGTCTTCCAGCCCTTGGTCTTGTTTTCGGTGCACTGGCTGGCGAGGAACTCGAGCAGCTCCTG
>CAYTGC010001024.1:0-1559 GCA_964437195.1 uncultured Myxococcales bacterium
GGAACAATTGCCTACATGGCGCCAGAGCAAGCGGCAGGGCGTCCAGTTGGTGCTTCGGCTGATTGGTACAGCATGGGCGTGCTCCTCTACGAAGCGCTGGTCGGCCGCCCTCCGTTCATGGGAAAGGCACTTGAGGTTCTGGCCGACAAGCAGAGTCGGATACCGCCACGTCCTTCCCAGATAGCACGGCAGTTACCGCAGGATCTTGATGCACTCTGCATGGACTTACTGCGCACCGAACCGGGCAAGCGTCCAGATTATCCTGAAATTCTACGCCGTCTCCAGCCGTCTTTGCTCGTGCAAACAGAGATCGAGGTGTCAGGTCGCTGCTTTGTCGGCCGCAGCGCCGAATTGGAGAAGCTATCACAGGCTCTCGCAGAAACGCGCAGGGGGCAGGCGCGTACGATCCTGCTTCACGGAGAATCTGGAGTTGGAAAAAGCGCGCTGATGCGGCATTTCGCTCACCTGGCGACAACGCAGTCTGCGGGTCTCGTTGTGCTCACAGGCCGCTGTTACGAACACGAGTCCGTACCATTCAAGGCCATCGATGGGTTGATCGACAACCTGGCCCGTTTGCTGCGGAAATGGCCCGAGGCTCGGGTCGCCTCGATTTTGCCCCGACGAGTGTCTGCACTGCTTCAGGCCTTTCCGGTGCTCGGGATGGTCCCGACGCTGGCAGAAGCCCCGTCGGGACGCTTTGCTCCGGCAGCGGACCCCCATGAACAGCGTCTGCGAGTGTTTGCTGCATTGCGCGAGTTGCTCGGTCGTCTGGCGGAGCGCCAACCGCTCCTGATCATGATTGATGACCTGCAATGGACGGACGGAGACAGCCTCGCGCTTTTGGCGAACCTCATGAGCCCTCCAGATGAACCTCCGCTGATGCTGGTTGCCACGGTACGGTTGGGCACCCATGTGCTGCGGGGGACATGGTTGGATATCGAGCGAGCAGAGAGTGCTGTGCATCATATCCGGATCGACCAACTGCCGCATTCGGAAGCGCTCATCTTGGCACAAGCCCTTGCGGGGCCATCCAGCAGCGGTGAGCATCGTCGCTTGCAACGCCTCGTTGAAGAAGCTCGGGGTCACCCGCTCTTCATCCAAGAGCTCGTACGTCACACCTTGAGCCACGGCACAGAAGAACCGCCTAGGCTGGATGACACAATTTGGGCCCGCATAGGCGAGCTTGCCGAGCCTGCGCAGCGCCTGCTGCGGCTCTGCGC
Source organism: uncultured Myxococcales bacterium (assembly GCA_964437195.1). Lineage (GTDB taxonomy): Bacteria > Myxococcota_A > Polyangia > Palsa-1104 > JAEUJZ01 > JAEUKA01. The sequence continues at coordinate 1,221 of CAYTGC010001024.1, forward strand.
GGTCATGGGTAGTCCTCTGCCGGTGGACGTCGCGACGCAGGCCAGCTCTCTCCTACCCGAAGAAGTCGAGCGTGCACTCATCCAACTGCGGGCAGCCAATCTGCTCCGTGCATCACTTTCCGGCCATGAACCAGACTCGGGCGCGCGGGACATCCGCGCGGTGGAGCCGTATCACGATCGCATCCGCGAACTCGTCAGTGAAAGACTGCCACCGGAAGGCCGACAGGAATGCCATCAACGCCTGGCGCAAGCGTTGGAGAAGACGAAAAGCACCGACCCTGAAGCACTTACTTATCACTTCAGCAGCGCCGGGGAAACAGACAAGGCTGGGCCGTATGC
>CAYTGC010001025.1:0-1555 GCA_964437195.1 uncultured Myxococcales bacterium
GCAGTCTCGGCAAGCTTGGACGGCATGACGCCGACTTGCGCACCGACCCGCTCAAACTTCGTCCGCAACGTCTCGGCATTCGCACCGACAGACACGGCAAAGCGAGTAACTCGGTCGTCATAAGCACGAAAGTCGTCGGCGGCTTTCCCGAAGTTGATCGGGCGCATGTCCCGCCCGGCTTCGTTCCACTCCTTTGCGATCTTGAAGCCCGCCCCGAGCACGTCCGCGACAGCCGCAGCCGCAAGTGCAGCCGGTGCCGCTCGCTTGGCAAAGTCCCCAATGGCACTTCCCATCTGTTGCGCAGACGCAGTGCCCTGTTGAGACTTTTTGTTGATCTTATCGACGGCATCGCCGACTTTATCAACCTCGGACGCGGCTTTGTCCGCGCCCTTTGCGCCAAGCTCTATTTCGACGCGCTTATCCAAGCGATTCTAACACCTTTTCTGCCGCTGCTCGACAGGCGAGCCAGCGCGCATAGTCTGCGGGATGGATCTGTCTGATAGGCCGACCAAACCACTCTGACGCGGTTGCGTCTAGGAGTTGCCGAGCGCGGAAAGGTCGGCCTTGGAGTTTCCCAAGGCTTCCTCGACAAGTTCACCCATCGGCGCAAGTTCTTGGTACTCCCGCGCGATGAATCCCTTGTACTGCTCCCACAGCCAATCCACCTGATCGTGGATGATTCCCGCGCGGAACGTCCGGTAATCCTCCTCTGCGATCAATCGACACAGGGGGTCATCTTCGCAGTGCAGGGACGCTTGCAAGAACTTGAGCACGCGCTCATGCAGAATCACATCGGACGGGATCGGAGGCTGTTCCCCGGTGTCCTTCTTGGCGTATTCCGCTTGCTGACGAAGGAACGTCATCGCCGCGCGCTCGCTCGTCAGCCGATCTGCTTCCGTGACCGGAAACATCAGCGCCTTGACGCGGAACCGCATTTTGCCGTTTGCGGTCATCTTGAGAAGCGAAAACTCGACCGGATGCGAGACGCAGGGAGTGCCGGTCTGCTCTTGCAGGATTGAACCGAGTTGCATGGTGCGACCTTACGACAGTTTCTTGAGCTTTGCGCCCATGATTTGCACGCTGCGCTCGTTTGTGCCCGCCTTGGGGTCGTTGTCCTGCTTGAACGACCCAAAGAAGCAGCCGGTCAGCATCCAGTGAGTGCCAAGCCCAGGCTCGCCCTCCCACCAATCGTAGACAAAGCCCTCGTAGCCAGGATCGTTCTGCGCCTGCATCATTTCCAACAGCACAAACTGGCTCTTTGCCGCCGGGGTCGCAAATTGCAGGTTGACCAGAAACGCAGCCTGACCGCGAGCGATGCCGATGGGGCCTGCAAAGCCCGCGTAGAAGGTGAGCGGCGGCGCGTGCTCGATTCCGAACTTGAACGCCTCAACCGCCGGTTGAAAGTTGATGCTGTGGACGACGCGACCCGTAAGGGGTCCAGGTAAACCTGTGGTAGCCATGATACGGACTCCTTACGCTGCGAGCTGCGTAACGACGCTGACTTGTTCCGCCGGAATGGCGAAACGCTTTGGCGCTTTCACGTCGATTCGCTGCG
>CAYTGC010001026.1:0-1553 GCA_964437195.1 uncultured Myxococcales bacterium
AACCAATCGAGCACGTCGGGGTAGATGCGCCGCAGCGCTTCAGGATCCGCTTTGTAGAGTGAAAACGACTCTGCAAACGATTCCTCTACATCGGTTCGTCCGTATTTGGTTGGGCCCTTGTCTGGGCCGCGCACAGCAAGGAAAGCCGCGTGGACGGGCCCTTCACTGCGACGATAAGAGGCACGCAAGCGCTCGTGTCGCAGGTCGTGCTCCTCCCGCTTCTGTTTCAGCTCAATGAGCTTGTTCCCAAGCACCAGTCCTTCTGGACTCTCCGTCTGTCCCGCGCTCTTTAGCGCGTTCCATTGTTCGATGAGCTTCTTTGCCTCCTCGATCTGCTGATGACATTCCTCGTTCATCTTCGCGCGTGGATGGTCTGCAATCGCATGACCAATCTCGTGAAGAATGCACATGCTCGGAAGCGGATGTGGATGATCTGGCTCCCCGATAAACTGCGCGGTATCCGTGCCTGGTTCCACATCGAAGAGGTTGATTGTACGCGGCTCTTGAAGCCGACCGGGGCCATGGTATTGACCCCAGATCTCATTGAGCTTCAACCCCTTCGCCCCCTTCTTGGCCCGCGCTTCGCGCACAAAATGAACGCCTTGAATGACATTCCGTTCGTCTTTCGAAAGCAGCGAAAGAGAGCGCTCGAGTGCATGCAGTTCATACGGTTTCCAGGCCCGGTTCCCATCACGGATCGCTGCGATTCCGTACTGCGTCTTCAGCTGTTCTTGACTCGGAAGTTCCTCTGGCTTGGGAGTCAACGAGGACAGCGTCTTGCCCATGATCAGCCACACACGCCCATCGACCTCGTAGCGGGCGGTAACGGGAATAAACTCCTCTGGACCCATGCGAGCCATCAGATCCAGTTCCAGCCCTTGTCGCTTTGTGCTGAGAACAAACTCCGCCGCATACAGAACCGGAAGTGGCAGCCAGTCGGTGTTGGCCGTATCTGCGTCGCTCTGAAACAGTGACTTGATGCCTGCGTCGGGCATCTGAATGTCGATTCGCTTTGCCTTTCCAGTGCGCAGCGCCCGGTCGAGATAGCGCACCAGATAGCTGCGATCCGTCTCCTCGATCAGCGGCGCATTGAACATGTAGCCAGCGTAGTAGGGCCGAGGCGGACCACAGGCCCCCTGATTGAGAAGCGAGACGGCAAACAACCCTGATACCCACCACGACGTCCTTTGCGGACCCCTGTCGAAGCTCGGTGAAAGGCATCGATCTGTCTTGTGTGGACTCGAAGCAATCGCAACGGTTTTCATCTGGAGAACTGGGACGGTTGGGCAAGGAATTCGGACGCTCATCAGACGCTCCATGTACCGAGCCCCCTCCATAGCACAGAATGTGCCTAGCCGGCGCAGCCACGAACCACCGTCAGCGACCCGTGGCAATCAAAGCGGCACAGCTGGCAACCGACCGAGGCCGGACTGATTCATGCCCGTGGGCGCCCATGGGCCGCTTGTCGCCAATCCAGGGGAACTTCCCTGCGTCAATCACTCGGAAACGGAAGCCAGCGAGCGGTGTCTCGACAAGCAAGATGTTGGCTGGTT
>CAYTGC010001027.1:0-1550 GCA_964437195.1 uncultured Myxococcales bacterium
GCGGAGGCACTGTTTTGCGGGGCTGAAGCCGTGTTTTGTGGGGCGGTCTGGCTTGCGGGGGCCGCGGGCGGCGCGGCGGGAGGTACCGGATCGATCACGGAGCAGTCCTTGACCTTCAGATCCATGGCGTCCATTTCCTCGACGGTCGCTTTGAGCGTGAGGATTTGGCTCGACGGCAAGCCCTGCAGGAACGACACCACCGGACCAGAGATCGGACACATCACGGAGTTGTATTCGGTGCCGCGAATCTTCACCCGGGTTCCATTCACGTCGCTGAGTCGCCCGCTGAGGGCGAGGGTCTTGCCCTTGTACTTGAGCGTCGCCGCCACCGAGTTGCGCAGGTAGTCGGTGAGTACGTCTGCGGCCTGGACTTTGTCGCCCGGGTCCGCAAGGCTCACCGTCGGCGGCTTGATGGGATCGAGCAGCTTGGTGATCTGGCAGCCGGTCAGCCGCAGCGTATAGGTCCCGACCGCTGCAACGCCCGTCACGATCAGCGTCTGCCCAATCGCCAGCTTGGCCAATTCGGGAGAGCTTGCGACCGTCATTTCACAAGCGATGTAGTCGAAGTACTTGGACGTGCGCAGGTCGAGCGCGGGATGGCGTCGCCCAAGCGCATCGCTGACCGGAAAGAAGCCATTTACCTTGAGGTTCGAGACCTCGAGCAGCTTGCCGTTATACGCCGCCGCAGCAGCGCCCCCCGCTTTGTGGGCACCGATGAAGACTTCGGCGTCGACCTTCTGGGCAGTCTGGGCCTGCGCGGCCGTTCCAAGCAGACAGGACGCCACCACACCGGCAACCTTGCCAATCCACATCACTGAAACAGTTCGAGCCACTTTGCACGCTCCTATGCTGCGTTTACCGTAGCAAACAGACGGCATGCACTGGGCTTTGTTCAAAGCCGTTTCTGTGTTTTTTTGTATTTGATCTCACTGGATGTGAGACCAGATCAGCTACTCGCCGTACTGACGCAGGAGATCCATGGCTTCGTCGTCGGTCATCTTGTCGAGCTTGCGCTTGATCATCTGCTTTTTGATAGGTCCTGCGTGGTCGTAAAGCAGCTTGTTGACCAGGTGGTCGTGCTCGTGCTGGATGGCGCGGGCAAAGAACTCCTCGGCATCGACAGAGAACGGCTTTCCATCGAGATCGAGTGCCGACACCTTGGCTTTGAGCGAGCGTTTGACCGAAATGAAGATGCCTGGAAATGACAGGCAGCCTTCATCGCGAACATCGGTGTCCGGCGAAAGCTCTTCGATCACCGGGTTGATAAAGACCCTGGGTGGGTCCGTGCGCTCTCCGCCCGCAGCGAGCGCTTCGATGATGAAGATGCGATGCAGAGAGCCGACTTGGATTGCGGCCAGACCTGCACCGTTTACGTCGCACATCGTCTCCATCATGTCTTCGACGAGTGTGCGGATCTCTTTGTCGATCGACTTGACCTCTTGGGTCTGCTGACGCAGAAACGGCGACGGGAAGCGAACAATTTTGAGCAGCGACATAAGGGCACCCAAACTACCCGCTAACGCGCGGGCGTGCAATCCCAGTGTGGATAG
>CAYTGC010001028.1:0-1549 GCA_964437195.1 uncultured Myxococcales bacterium
GTGTGGCCTTTGCTCACGGCATCCGGCTTGACCATCGCCAGCGTGTATTCGATAGCCATCGCGATCGCTCCTTGTCGTAGAGATTGTGCCTTCTTCGGCAGTCCCTGGACGGCGATTTTGAACCACTGCCGGGCAGAAAGGAAGTGGCTTCGGGTCAGCGATGAGGGCGGTGTCCAATCCGCCTTGGCGCACGCCTGGATGGCGGGGTCGATATTTCGCTTCGCAAGGAGTGATGGCGGGCCAGCACCAACGTTTCGTTTGGTCTAAAGCTCTCGAGGCTTAGACACAGCAGGTCGCGCTCTGCAATTTGGTACGCGTCGTACAGTTCTTGCCCGAAGCGGACACAGCCCACAAACAGTGCGTCCGTCAGGGTGAGGGCGGCGCGCTGAATTCTCTGATGACACTCACTCATGGTGAGCGACTTGTGATCGATCCCAAGCGCCCGCAGAAGCGGCCAGGCTTCCTCGGCGGGCTGCACCACGAGGTGATCTTTGGCCACCGCTTGCAGCTCGTTAAGCGACCTCAACGGTGACCTTTTGACCACCATCTCGACAAGATCTCCTCGTTTTGTTGGACTGAGTCCAATTGATCTGGCTCAGATTGGCTAAATTGGGAAGTATTTTCCCATCCGCAGTTCAACTTTCCGTTGGAGTGTCCGCAGGTTGCCTAGCGGATGTTTTTTATCCATATTTTCATTTTGTAATCCTACACACACAATCCTTGACACCTTGGGCGGATCGTCCGAAACCTGCCTCGTCGTTCGGGTGTATCCGCGATGTCAAAAGCCACTTCGACACCACCTCGGTCCGCGCAGCGTAAAAACGCCCAGCCAAAGTCCGTCCAGACGGAAGCTGCGGCCCACGCATCTGTTCCGCCCAAGAGATGTGCCCGATGCGGCGCAAAAGCGGTGAAGCCGCGTACTGGTCCCGGTCGCACCACGCGCTACCGAACGATGCCAACGCTGGCCATCCCGCAAGATGTGGTGATTCCAGCCTGCGGACGCTGCCACAGTGAGTATCTCGACGAGGAATCGGCGCTCGCGCTCCAGCCGCAGCTCCAAGCCGCATATCTGGATGCGTTGCGGGTGAGGATTCGGTTGGCGATCGACCTGCTTGCCGAGCACATCTCGCAGCGTCGGCTCGAGCAGCTGCTGGGTCTTTCGCAGGGTTACTTGTCGCGGCTGCGCGCGGGCGCAGGGAATCCCAGTCCCGAGCTGGTGAGCCACCTGGCCCTGTTGTCCCAAGACCCCACGCAGCGCCTGGCAGAGCTGGAGCATTTTTGGGCACTTCCCGACGACAACTGGCACTCACCAGTGACACAGACGCCGCGACTGGGCCCGGATCGCGAAACTGTCGCCCGCCACAGCGATTGACCCTGACCAAGCGGTCGATTTACGCTCGCGGCACATGCTGCTTTTGTCGGCCCTCGCGGTTTCCAATCCTTCGCCCGGTGGCAAAGAGCTGGACCTGTTTCAGCTTGTCCTTAGCTCGGGCGGCGTCGTGCTGTTCGTGCTGTTTTTGCTGATCGTGTTCTTCGTCGTGACGACGTT
>CAYTGC010001029.1:0-1547 GCA_964437195.1 uncultured Myxococcales bacterium
CTCGGCCTTGTCCGGAATGTTAAGCAAAATAAGCCGCATGTCGGGCGCACATCCCGTCGCAAGACCAGCACACACAGCCAACCCGCACAGCGCATCACCCAGCCTGACCGCCATTGCTTTCCCCTCGTGTTAGTACTGCAAAACGACCTTGCCGCCATCGGTCTGAAAGAGTGTTAGACCCAGTCCAACACCAATCGCTATCGCCGCGCCGCCGACCACCACGCCGCTGGTCATCCCCCAAAACCACGGCTTTTTGTAGATCGGCGCATTTTTGACCCGATCGAGCTGACGCTGCGCTTCTTCTCGCCTGCGGATCTGCTCGGCGAGCTCGGTTTCCTTCTGCGACAGATTCTCTTCGGCACGCTGCTTGGCCTGCTGTTCTTGCTGCAGCGTCAGCTCGGCTTGCTGCTTGGCCTGCTGCTCACGAATCAGGATATCGAGCGTCTGCACGTAGCCCTTGGCCTCGGGAACAAGCGGACTTGCGGGCGCCACCGAGACAAAGCGCTCGTACATTTCCTTGGCATCAAGCGGCCGCAGTGCTTTTCGGTATGCCTGCCCGGCGTTAAACAAGAACAACGGATTGGGCGATTGTGCGTACGCCAGCTTGAGAGACTCTGCCGCATCCGCAAACCGCTGTTCCTTGAACAGCACCTGGGCCCGCCGAGCGTAGTCGTCCCCGCTCATCGGTTCAGGCTCAGTGTTCGGGCTCTGTGCCGGAACCGTGACCGTGACCCCGGACTCCGCCGCGTGCGCCGACGACACAACCCCCACGCTCAGCAGCAGCACAAGACCGATCCGGACCGGTTCGCGAATACGCATCAGCACTCTCCCCACATGCCTTGACCCGCAGTTTGTCTGCGCGGGCAACACACAACCAAGAGGTTAGAGGCTTCGGCGCGAAACCGATTGCACAAAAAACGTCAGCGCGGACGACAAACGCGCAGCGAGAACATGAGCGGAATCATGCCGGGGTGGTCCCGAAACCAGAAGCCGGGGGGACTTCCCTTTCGCTCGACCAAGTTCGGCCAGATGTCAAACGGCGAGTAGTCATGCTCGGCAAAGTGCTCGATCCGCAGCCCCGCCGCGAGCAGCGCAGACATCACATCCGCCAAGGGATGATTCCAGCCGTGCTCGCGATAGGTGATCTTCGCTTCCCTTTCTGCGTACGTTCCGCTTCCCATCTCGGTGATAGGCCCGGCGTTAAAGTAGCTGTAGCGAATCGACAGATCGGGGCCCACCTGCGACATCCAGACATAGGGATGAAACTCGATGAGGAAGAACTGTCCGCCTGGCTTGAGGCTGTCGTGAATCACCCGCGCCCATGGACGCAAGTCAGGAAGCCAGCCGATGACGCCAAACGACGAAAACACGCGATCAAAAGTAGCCGCAACGTGCTGCCGCGTATCGTAGACGTTGCACTCGACAAACTGCGCCCGATCCGAGAGTCCGACATCCGCCGCCAGCTGCTTGGCAAGACCAATGGCTTTCGCGGAAAAATCCACTCCGACCACATTCGCACCTTTGCGCGCCCACGACAGCGTATCGAG
>CAYTGC010001030.1:0-1544 GCA_964437195.1 uncultured Myxococcales bacterium
TGGGTTGCGGTGGTTTCGGGGGTTCTGGTTGCGTTCTCGCTTGTGGGATGGGCCAAATACAGGCGTGTTCCGGCGGCTGCAATCGCGGTGGCGTTGGTGACGTTTGTTTCGGTGTATGTCGGCTGGAAGGTCGAACGGATTGGCGACATCGGATCGGTTCCGTCCCGGTTTCCGGCGATGTCGATTCCGTTGGTAGAGGATGAGCAGTGGCTGGATCTGATCCTGGCGACCCTTCCGCTCGGTCTGCTGGCCGCGCTCGAGTCGCTGCTATCGGCGCAGGTTCTGGATCGGATGAGCAAAGACCTTCGTCCGCATGAACCAAACCTGGAGTTGTTTGGCCAGGGACTCGCAAACTTGGCGGTTGGTCTGTTTCAAGGAATGCCGGTCACCGGCGTGGTGGTCCGTTCGGGAGTGAACGTACAGAGCGGCGCAACCAATCGTCTGTCTGCGCTGTTACACGGTCTGCTGCTGGCAGGACTTGTCCTCACCCTGGCTCCGGTGATCAGCAGCATTCCGCTGGCAGCGCTGGCGGGACTTCTGTGCGTGGTCGGATTCCGTTTGATCGAGTGGCGCACGCTGGTCGCACTGGCCAAGACGGAGAGACTTGAAGCTGCCGCGTTTGTCGCCACTGCACTGGGAACGGTGAGCGGACACCTTTTGAGCGGACTTGTGCTGGGTGGGGTTCTTCATGCGCTCAATCTGTATCTGCACCGCGCTCCAGCGACGAGACCGCTCGTGAGTCCTGAAGACAAACTGCGTGGAGTGCGGGCAAGCCTAGGGGCAACGCACGCGCAAGCCAGAGTCATGAAGCACAGCGATCCGTCCCCTGCCCATCATCGCTGGCTCCGTCACATCCGGCACAGTGCGGTGCGTGCGCCGACTGCGTACGTACACCCAGAGGGGTCGGTGATTGGGAAGGTGGTGCTTGGGGACCATGTTCACGTCGCTGCCGATACGTCCATCCGGGCCGACGAAGGTTCTCCGTTCTTTGTGGGCGCAAACTCCAACCTCCAAGACGGAGTCATCCTTCACGCGCTGAAAGAAAAGTACGTGGAGGTTGCTGGGGAAGAGTGGGCCATCTACATTGGCGAAGGAGTCTCTGTCGCGCACAACGCGCTGATTCACGGTCCCACCTACATCGGCGACCGGACGTTCGTTGGCTTCAAAGCGGTTGTTCATGACTCGATCGTCGGTTCCGGTTGCTACATCGGAATTGGCGCAATCGTCATCGGAGTCGAGATTCCCGATGGTCGCTTTGTTCCGCATGGGACGATTGTCGATAGCGCCGATGCCGTCGATAGGCTGCCGCTCGTCACCGAGCACCACCGCGAATTTAACGAAGACGTGGTCGAGGTCAATCGCGGACTTGCAGTGGCCTACGCCGCAGCAGAGTCGGGATCGAGTTCGGCACCAATCGGATCAGGTTCGGCAGCGGAACACGAAGTGAACCCTTGGCAAGAACGCTGGCTTGCTCCAGCGAACGTGGAGAGATTCTGATGTTCGTCTCTGGACTCATCGTGGGAGTGCTACTGCTCGCCGCCATC
>CAYTGC010001031.1:0-1533 GCA_964437195.1 uncultured Myxococcales bacterium
GCTTCAAAAAAGGCAACGGCTACTACGAGCTAAACAAGCCCGAGCTGGTGCAGGAATACAAAGAGGTCGCCATCGTCGAGAAAGCCACCGGGAAGATCTATGTGGGCGACGATGCACGAACGCTGCTTGGGCTGCCAATCGGCGCGCGCATCAAGGTCAGGCCGGGTGACCATGCGGGATTTTCCGTCTATGTCCAGTCCACGTCGGTAAACCGCCGCCTGGTCGCCGGAACGACGCTGCTTTATCGCAAGTAAGGACCGCCGCAAAAACCGCTTCGCTTCGCTTCTGCGAAGGAGCCGACCTCGCGCTACCATGGGGTCGTGCGCCTGCCTCGTCTGACCCATCTGCCGCGCTTGCCCAGAGCCCTGAGGTGGCTGCTCGCTTTCGTTTTGGTGATTGTGCTCGGCGGACTGCTGCTGCGTCTTTTGCCCAAAAGACCACTTTCGGAAGGCCTACCGCTGTCGACGGCGGTCTACGATCGAGACAAACGGCTGTTGCGGCTCACGCTCGCGTCCGACGAACAGTATCGGCTGTGGGTGCCTCTCCAGGAGATCTCGCCGCAGCTCATCGAGGCGGTTCTGCTCCACGAAGACCGTCACTTCTATCGCCACTTCGCGGTCAATCCGGTGTCGCTCGGACGAGCGCTGTGGTCGACCTATATTAGCCGGGAACGCCGCGTCGGTGGGTCGACGATCTCAATGCAGGTGGCACGGATGAAGTTCCACCTGTATTCACGCAGTGCGACGGGGAAGCTTCGGCAAATCGTGCGCGCCGTATGGCTCGAACTTCGGCACAGCAAAGCCGAGATTCTGGAAGCCTATCTGAACCTTGTTCCCGTCGGGAAAAACATCCAGGGAGTCGGAGCGGCCAGCTTTGTCTATTTTGGCAAACCACCGAGCAAGCTTCAGCTCGCCGAAGCCCTGACGCTGGCGGTGATTCCGCAGAGCCCGGCGAAACGATCTCCGACCAAGGAAGACAGCGACGCGCTCACGACGGCCCGTCAGGCGCTGTTTCAGAAGTGGCTTCGAGCGCATCCGGCGGCACAGCGGGACGCAGACCTCATCAAGCTGAAGCTGTCACTGCGTGGGCCGCATGATCTGCCCTTTCGCGCTCCACACCTCGTTGACAGCGTGCTTTGGGGCAAGCCCAGCGGATCGCACATTGCGACGGAGATTGACTTGCCGCTCCAGAACATTGTGGAGCGTCAGATCCACAGCTATGTCGAACGGCAGAAGCGGATCGGAATCGAAAATGCCGCTGCGATGCTCGTGGATACCCGCGACATGTCGGTCCGAGCCGTCGTCGGAAGCGCCGGATATTTCAACGAGCGAATCTTGGGTCAAGTGAACGGCACGCTTGCCAAACGGTCGCCGGGGTCGACGCTCAAGCCGTTCATCTATGCGCTGGCCATCGACCAGGGCGTCCTGCATCCCCAAACGATGCTCAAAGACAGCCAGCTTTCTTTTGGGGCCTACAGTCCAGAGAACTTTGACGGCAAGTTTGCGGGGCCGCTGTCTGCGCAGGAAGCGCTGA
>CAYTGC010001032.1:0-1532 GCA_964437195.1 uncultured Myxococcales bacterium
AAAAGTTCTCGACTTCGGAATCGCTAAGCTGGCGCGCAGGTCCACACCAAGTGCTAATGAGCGCACTCAGGTCGGATCGTTTATGGGAACGCCTCTGTACATGTCCCCTGAGCAGCATGGACGCGCCGAGGAAGTTGATGGACGTGCCGATGTATTTTCATTTGGCGTCATTTTGCATGAGCTACTCGCTGGAAAGCCTCCCTTCCAGGGATCTGCGCTTTCACTTCTAGGCAAGCCAGCACCGCTCTTGAGCAGCATTCGTTCTGACTTGCCAGCAGGTCTGTCGGAAATGGTGCAGCGCATGATGAGCCTGGAATCGACGCAGCGACCGTCGATGCCAGAGGTTGAAAAGACGCTTGCAGGCTATCTCCAAAAGAGATCTTCTCGCACCGAAATGACGCTTCCCAAGATCGCGCTGCTTGGGAGTGCGGTGGCACTGCTGCTGCTGTTGGTGGTACTAGTCGGAATTCGGATCTTGCGCCCTCCCACGCTGGCCGAAGCACGAAGCAGAGCCCTGGAAGTGGTGACGGCGGGACTGCAAGCCCCAGATTCCTCCCTGCGCGTAGCGGCCCTCCTCGCCATCGCAGAAAGCAAAGACAGCAGCCTTCGTGGTCAAGTCTTTCCCTTTCTGTCTTCGGATAGCCCGAATGTAAAGGAAGCGGCTGCAAGAGCATTGGGAGACATTGGCGCACTCGATGCAACGCGCGCACTGATGCCACTTTTGGAATCGCAAAATGTAACGGTGCGGCTCTCGGCAGCCCATTCATTGGCGCGGCTTTCCAGCCCCAGTGGGCAGAAGACTCTGAAGGAACTGCTCGATCAGGGGAGCGATGCCGCGAAGCTGGAAGCTGCGGTCAGCCTTCTGGAGTTTGGCGATCTATCGGGCGCTCCGCATCTCCATCGAATCGTCGCCAGGGCCAGTGCTTCCGATGCGCGTGTTTTGGCAATTCTGTCGGCGCTGGCCAAAGCTGGTGATGTCGAAGCCAAACAGAAACTGACCGAACAGCGAGTCGGTTTGGCCGGAAGTCCGCAGGGTCCCAAGCTGTCCTTTGCGCTGGCAAGGATTGGGGATCGCGACGCACGCATCCAGCTGGAGGAACTGGCCCAAAAGGCTGGGCCGTCGCAACTCCTGGCCGCAAGACTGCTGGCGGGGCTCGGAGACAGCCGAGGCTACGCACTGCTGCTTGATACCGCTCGCAGCGGACAAAAAACGGAAGCCGAGCGCTCGATTGCTGTCGATGGACTTGCGGACCTTACAGAACTGGACGCAGTTGCCTCCCTGACCAAGATGCTGGGTGAGCGCGGAATATCTGCGACGCTCCGCCTTCTGGTGGCAGGAGCGATTTTGGAACTTGCTGCGGGCGAAAAAGGACAGATTGCAGAACAGAGCCTATCGTGGGCGCGCTCGGCGCTGGGTAGCGACAGTGCTGCAACAAGAGAAATCGCAACGATCCTCCTGGGGGAACTCGATTCGCAGGGAACCATCGCCCCGCTTGCACAGGCGCTGAAGGATCAAGCGCGCGAAGTACGTC
>CAYTGC010001033.1:0-1526 GCA_964437195.1 uncultured Myxococcales bacterium
AGCGCTGCACAGGCAGAGGTCACGCCCGCTGAGCGTGAACAAGTGGTCGACGGGGCCCTGCGCCATCTACAGGAATCCTACGTCTATCCCGAAGTCGCCGGGCGCATGGCGACCGCAGTACGCGAGAAACAACGCAGCGGGGCCTACGCTGCACTTCGCACCGCCGACGCACTGTGCCTGCAATTGACGGAAGACCTGCGGGCCGTCAGCAAGGACCGTCACCTCCGTGTCCTGTACAGTGAGCGCCCCCTTCCCAAGGACCGCGGCAACGGTCCCGAGTCTCCGGCGGAGCGCGCCGAACACCTCGCACGCAGTCGATATCAGAACTTTGGCTTCGAGCGTGTCGAACGCTTGCCGGGAAACATCGGCTACCTGGATCTGCGCTTTTTCGACGATCCGGACTTGGGTGGGACCACGGCTGCAGCGGCGATGTCTCTGCTTGGTAACAGCGATGCGCTCATCATCGATCTCAGGCGCAACATCGGTGGCGAGCCGGCCATGATAGCGTTTTTGACCAGCTACCTTTTCGCAGGCGAGCCGGTGCACCTCAACGACATCTACTGGCGGCCCGACGACTCCACCCAGCAGTTCTGGACGCTGCCCTATGTACCGGGACCGCGTCTTGCCGGCAAGGATGTGTATGTGCTCACCAGCCACGACACGTTCTCTGGCGGTGAGGAGTTCGCCAACAACCTCAAGGTGCTGCACCGTGCCACGCTGATAGGCGAGGTGACCGGGGGAGGTGCACATCCTACGATGCTGCGGCGTATTTCCGATCACTTCGGAGTGGTCGTCCCAGCGGGGCGGGCGATAAACCCGATCACCAAGACCAACTGGGAGGGCGTCGGTGTAAAGCCCGACATCGAGATTCCGGCAGCACAGGCACTTGCGCACACACGGGTGCTCGCGCTGCAAAAGGCCGTCGCCCGCGCAGCGGATGCCCGCATTCGAGGGATATTGCAAAAGGCTCTTGATGAAGCCCAGCATGAGCTGGATGTCCTGCGCGGACAGAAGGGCTGACCGCTGCAAAGCCGCGCTATTGCCATAGAGTGTCAGACGAATCACCTGCTTATGGGGGGCCGGTATTCCCAATGGAGGGAGCCCTCATCGGAGCCGAATTTTTTCGGAGGATCGACGATGGTTTGCAGAGTCCATGCTAAGGTTATCTGTCTCCTTTTTTCCTTGGGCTTTTGCGCCTGCAACTCGCGGGTCACTGCGCCCCCACCAGTTGTGGCCACCACAGAGACGGCCACGCTGGCCACGCCGAGTTCCACTCCCACTTCGATTCCCATTCCCTCTGTTCCCCACGTTTCAAAGTGGGAACTGGACCCGGAAAACTCCTCTGCGGAGTTTGTCTGTAAGCATGTCTTTAGCAAGGTGCGCGGGATGTTTGCGCAGCCTTCCGGAAGCGTCTTTCTCGACGAAGAAAATCCAGCCAATTCAAAAATCAGCGCGACGATTCGCGTCCCCTTGATCACGACTGGCGTGGAGGAGCGAGACACGCACCTCAAGGGTCCGGAGTTCTT
>CAYTGC010001034.1:0-1526 GCA_964437195.1 uncultured Myxococcales bacterium
CGGAGCGGCAGATAGGTATTAGCCCGTGGCGAATGTCCTGGTCATGCTCGAATTCTTCGACAGTGAGCCGCTCTGTGCGTCGCTCGAAGCGCTTGGACAGGCTCGCCGTCTGGGCAGTGCACTTGGACTAACCGTGTACGCGCTTTTGCCAATGCAGTCGATCGCACCGACGAAGCGTGCGCAGATCGGTCAGCTCCTCGGTTTCTACGGGGCGGACAGCGTGGTGATGCTCACGTCGGATTCGCCGCGAGCAGAAAGCGAGCTGCGGTTTGCGCCGTATGCGAGGGCGCTGCTGCAAGCCTGCGACGATCTTCCGCCGAAGCTGTTTTTGATGGCGGACACCCCAGCCGCGCGAGACATTGCACCTCGGCTGGCGGCCCGGCTCGGCGGAATCTACTTGGCCCACGGGGAGCCGGTCTGTGAAAACGGCTCGTACCGGCTCTTTGACGCCGACGGTCAGCTTGTCAAGGTGATGGATGACCCCGACGCGGATGATCTGCTCGCGCCACTGATGGTGCCCGTGATCGTGACATTGCCGGGTGGCCGGTATGCGATGTCTCGGGGGAGCACGGCGGTGCCGGTGCGATTTGTGGCGGCGCTCGACGAAGATGCCGCGTCGGAGCGGACCCCGGTTCCAGGTGGCGGTTTTTCCGAGGAAGGGTGTGTGCCACTCGCCTGGGCGCAGCAGCTTTGGCTGCGTCAGCCTGATTCGGTTTCTGACGAGACAATCCCGCCGCTGTTTGTGGTGGTGGAAGACGAGTCCCCGTTCGACAGGCGGCTTGCGCACACCTCCATTGGCGTCGGCGGTCAATCGGCCGACCGCAACGACGTTCATCTGGCGCTGCCGGTGGCCGAGTCGGCGCAGGGCGGAATTCGGGCGTCCATTGAGCTGGCTCTGTCGAAGCCGCGCGAGAAAGCTGTCGAGCCTTCGTTCACGGGACTGCAACCATTTGAGGATCTGTCGGACGAAGAACCAGCCATGTCGGTTGGTCGATCGTGGGATGGATCCGATATTTCGACGGGCGATACGGAACCGCGGGTCGCAGCGGATCCGGCTCCCAGCGCAGCGGCACCGGCTTTGGTTGTGTCGGCGTCTGAGGAGTCAGCGTCAGGCTTCCCTCGTGTTTCCGGGGCTGATAGTGCAATGTGGGATGATCCATCAGCCTCGATTGGAGAGGACGAAGCGGTACCCGACGCTGTTCTGGAAGGCATGGACACCGAGCCGATCGATGGCACCGCCACGTCAGAAAATGCCGCAAGTGCGCCTGTCGCCAGCGAAAAACGGGAGGAGCAGCCATGAAGATCCTGGTCGTGGTTTCTGCTCATAGCTCGCGTGCAGTTTCCGTCGCCAAGTCGCTTGGTGAAGTCGTCCTGCTGGCCGTCGCTCCGTCGGATGAGGTGTTTGCGGAATCCTCTCCGCTGGCTGATGGCGAAAGAATTCGGATTTGGGATGACTGCCTCGACCCGAGCAAGCTGCATCGCTTCGACTGGGAATCGCGCGTTGCGTCGGTTGTGGCCCAGGCGGC
>CAYTGC010001035.1:0-1526 GCA_964437195.1 uncultured Myxococcales bacterium
TTCGGGCCGCCAACGACGCGGGTGGCACCGACAACATCACTGCGATCCTCTGCCGAATCGAGCGACTGTAGAAGCCGACTCGATCTCCTGTAGAGGCCGACCCGCGCCTGTCGCGTCCTTCCGCTCTAGTTCGTGGACGGGGGGCAGCGGACCGGGCGCGGCGTCGGCAAGCTCATCCGGCTCGGCGGCAAACTGCCCGATAGGAACGGGCCTTGGTAGCGCTGAAGCTCCTCGACCACAGCTTCCCGCAGCATCGTGTCTTCAAAGACCTGGACCGCACCCGTGCCGAGCTTCGGGACGATCGTTCCGAAGTTGTCACCACCGAGCGCCAGGAAGTCGCTGACCGCCACCGCATAGACTTTGTTTGGATCGATGGGCTTGCCGTCGGGGCCGAACATCTCCACTCTCAGCTCACTGCCATCGCAGCGCGATTCGAGTCGAAAGCCGCCGCTTGGCACCAGGACGCCGTGGCTTCCTTGGATGTTTTTGCGGAATAGCTCGACGAGCGCGTGCCCAGGCATGCGAACCACGGCGAGGCGATTGTCAAATGGCATGACCTCGAACACATCGCCATAAGTCAGCTTGCCGGCCGGCAGCTCGTTGCGGATGCCTCCGCCATTTTGCAGGGCCAAATCGACGGGCTGCCCGGTGGAATGCGCGGCGGCTCCCCGGGTCAGATCGGCCAAAAACTGTCCGAGCGGCGACTCGGCCTTGAAGTGGCGCGGCAGCCGCATCGTCATCGTGACCCCAAGGGGCGTGTTTCGCTTTTCTGCTGCTTTGCCGATGTGCGGCGCGAGCGCGAGCCGCACTGGCTCTGACGGAACCACCGGCTGACCTTCGTACGTGGCAGGCTTTGGCTCTTTTCCTGCGAGGACCTTGCTGTCGCAGTGCCAGACCCGCTGGGGAGGCACGCCGCGATTTCCGGCTCCATCGCCGTTCGGTTTGTCGGGGGCGGGTGGCATCGGCTCGTCGGTGATCGGCACTTGGACCGAGCACAGCTCTTGCGGCCTGTGGACAACGGTCTTGGGCTTGTCGAGGACAAAGCCGGATTTGGTGTTGCGGAAGACCAGATCAGCACGCGCAAAGGCCTGGCCGTACGCAAACGCCTGGATCACTGGAATTCCGTCGACAAAATGCGCCATTCCGGCGTGCGAGTGACCCGCTACCACCGCGTCGACGACATCGTGAAGCGCTCGTGCAATCGGAAGCACCCGACCGTCTTCGTTTTCACATGGGCGCAGATCCTTGGCGTTGTGGAAGTCGCTGCAGTTTGCGCCTTCGTGGATGGTGAGCACGACTGCCGCGACACCGCTTCTTCGAAGCTGCTCGGCCTGGGCTCTGACCGCCGGGATGATGCTGGCGATCTGCACATCTCGCAGGTTCAAGATGTTGGTTGTCCGTGGCGTGTCTTCGGTGACCGCGCCCACAAGTCCGATCGGAATGCCGGCTAGGTGGACAATCCGCGACGGATAGATGTTCGGCCACGCGACGGGCAAGCCGGTCTTTTTGTCGATGATGTTGGCCGA
>CAYTGC010001036.1:0-1522 GCA_964437195.1 uncultured Myxococcales bacterium
CGACCATTTCAAGCTGGCCGTCAATCGATTGGCTCTGCTCTATGAAACACTCGGTAGAGAGGAAGACTCCGAGCGACTGGACAGAATCTTCGGTGAAGACGGCGTGCTGGCACATGCAGAGCGACTCCTGATGAGTGATTCACACGGCTCACTTCAGCCTGGCGGAATGTCCTCTGCGCCGTCTGTAGAACCGGCTCCTAAGCCCGGTAAGAACCGGCCTTGTCCATGTGGGAGTACCAAGAAGTACAAGCTCTGCTGCAAATCCAAAGATGAACATTCGACAGGCGCCACTCTGCCGAGGCCAGAATGAGCCCGCGCAAATCGACGGAGGGAAAGGGAATCCGAAAGGGTGTTCATCGCGATGCCCCAGTCCGTGGGAACGCGGTCGAGCAGGCGATAGGGGTGTCAGCAGAGCGTGTGGCGGCTGCCCTGATCGCGCGGTTTGGGAAACAGATCTGTGAGAAGGCTGTCTGCCTCCGCACCTCTGTTCCAAAGCGCATCGCGCTGATGGATGTCGGTCTGCCCGTGGTGGTCCGTAGGTTCATTGAGCAGTTCGATCCAGCCGCCGCACAATTGGGCTTGTACGAGCATCAAGCAGAGGTCCTGCGTCCACTCAGCACGGGAGAGATGCACGATACGCTGCTGACCTCTGCGACCGGCTCTGGCAAGAGTCTGGCGCTGTGGGGATTCTTGGTGCAGGCCATCACGGCGCGAAACGATTCCACAGCCCTGGCGTGCTTTCCTACTCAGGCTTTGCTGTGGGGACAGGTTGAGCGGCTCCGGCGGGCTTCAGAGCCAGACTCGTTGGTTGAGCATCAGGGGCAGTGTTATGCGGGAACGGTTCGGTTAGGTCGGGATACGCTTTCGTGGACGGCTTGGCATGGTGTCAGCGACTCCGTCATCATGGCTCGCCATGAAAAGAGTGACTCCTTCCGGCAGGCTCGGATTCGGCTCACCACCGTGGACAAAGTCCACTGGAGCCTGATGAAGGAAGAGCACGCCTACTTCCTATCCAGACTGACAGCGCTGGCGCTGGACGAAGCCCATGTCTGGCAGGGAGCAGTGGGAGCCAACGTTCGCGCCATGCTGAACCGTCTACATGCTTCGCTGGAGCTACACAGAAAGGGGCGGCCTGGCTTGTTCCTGGCCTCGGCGACACTCGCGGACGCTACCGCCTTCGCTGCGCAGCTTGTCGGGCGGAGTCCAAGGGACTTTCATCACGTCGACGATGGCGGATCGACTGAGGCGTCCGAAGTATCAGCCATCGAGGTTCCCAACCTGATTCGGAATGCCAGTAAGGAGGACTCCCTTCAGCGCTTTGTGCTCTGTGTGAATCCATTTCCCAGCAGAGTCGCAGCACAGACTCTGCTTGAGGATGTGGAGCTGATGAGTGGCCCAGCGAGCGCACTGTGCTTTGTTCAGAATAAGTTTGCGGGTCATCGGCTCGGACGCGACTTGTCGCAGCGAGTGCCGTCGCGGCAGACCCTGGTGTATGATGGGGACTTGCCAGCCCAAGACAGGC
>CAYTGC010001037.1:0-1521 GCA_964437195.1 uncultured Myxococcales bacterium
CCGAATAGTAGTCGTCTTCCGGCAGCCACTCTCGCCCATCCACGCACCACTTTGCTGCCACAAGCGCGGTGCGCAGCGTTGCGAGATCATTGTCTGTCTGTCCCATGGCTCGACGGAAGCTCGCGAGTCTTTCCAGCGAGACCGCGCGCTCGGTTCGGTACAGGAAGGAGGCGTGTCCCGCGACTCCCTTCTCGTCCGCAGAGAGACTGGGCCTATACGCAGGGGCCGCTCGCAGCTGCTTCACGACTTCCCCCGAATCATCAAACGCCGAGAGCAGAGACACGACTTGCGGACGGAATCTGTGC
Source organism: uncultured Myxococcales bacterium (assembly GCA_964437195.1). Taxonomy (GTDB): domain Bacteria; phylum Myxococcota_A; class Polyangia; order Palsa-1104; family JAEUJZ01; genus JAEUKA01. Next base: position 306 of record CAYTGC010001037.1, read on the forward strand.
TCAATCAGTGCGCGACTTTGTCTCGGGGGTCCGCCCACAAGCTTGCGATAGGACTCCAGCGCTTCCAGCAGCTCAGGATGCTGGCGCGTCGCTTTTTCTAGTGCATCGGCACTGCTGGACGAAAGGAGTCCGAGGTATTTGCTGACCCGATCGCCGAGCGCAATCGCGGTCTGGATCTCTTCTGGAAGCAGAAAGATCGGCAGCTCAGACGGCCCCTTGCTACGTGGTGTCGTGGCCCGTGCTGCGGGGGCCGCTTCGACGCTGCAATCGGAACAGAGAGGCCGCACGGTGAAGTCGGGAAGCCGTGTGAATGTCCCCTGTACTTGATAGCCAAACCGCACAAACTTCGATCCATCCTCCTCGCCCGTCCGTACTTCCTTGCCCAAGATGTGATTCGGGAACAGCTCGAAATATCGCCCTTCGACAAGCGGAAGGTCTTCACTGGGAATCTCTGCCAGCACCTGTCCGCGACTTTGGATGAGCAGCAGATCCGTGACGATGCTGGCGCCCGGAAACAGAGACGAGGGAAGCCGAAAGGCAGCAAGCAGATGATGCCGTGAAAGGAGTCGCTTCCGATAGCCAGAGAGCTCTGGATTGCGACCTGACAGGAACCCGTAGGGAATCACAAACGCGCCATAGCCAAGCGGCGCGAGCAGATCGGCGCTGCGGAACACAAAGTAGGGATAGGCGTCGCGCAGACGGTACGCGGGGCTTTTGTCCTCGGCCATCGTCGCGCCACGCTCGCCATACGGCGGATTCGTTACGACGAGGTGCAGCTTGCCCGAGAGCGCCGCTTCCTCTCGCTGGACAAACGACTCAAACGACCCCTGGACCACCTGACAGTCGGGCCGTAGGTGACGAAGGATCTGCGCCGACACATGGGAATACTCGACGGCCGTCCAGCGCACCCGCTCGAAGCCTTCCAGCGACAGCGCATGCACAAAGCGCCCGATTCCCGCCGACGGTTCGAGCGCCCGGATTTCCTTGCCACCGAGACGCGCCACAAGGGGACGCATCACCCGCGCCACCTCGAAGCACAGCAGCGGCGGTGTGTAGTACTCGTGAATCAGCGCCTCGGAGCTTGGCTGCCATCCGCGCGGAATCCGGTCGGCGACCCGTTCAATCGACAGCCCGCCCCAGCCGGTATAGCCCGCGAGCACTAGGCGCTGCGCCTCGGTGGTAATCGGTACGCCACTCGCGAGAAGCAGAATCGCTT
>CAYTGC010001038.1:0-1517 GCA_964437195.1 uncultured Myxococcales bacterium
GTCCGTCTGCGCCGGAGAAGCAGTGATGTTTGATCGCTACGTACAAGACAAACGGCGCAAGCGCCCACTGCTCTACGCAGCCTTCGTTGTATCGACGACGATTGAGGCTGGAGTACTGATTTTCTTTATCATCTACTCGCTCATCCACGTCGAGGAAGTCCAGCCGCCGCCACTGACGGTGCAGTTCTTCGCGACGTCGACGCCGCCACCGCCGCCGCCGCCGCCGCCCAAGGCTTCGAGCAAGCCGAAGACGCCGCCCAAAGTGGTCAAGCCGGTTGTGCAGCCGACGGAGGTGCCGAAGTTCATTCAGCCGAAGCTCGAGCCAGATCCTCCCGAGGAGAAAGACACGGGCGGTTCGTCGGATGGTGTGCCTGGTGGTGTCGAAGGTGGTGTGGCCGGTGGTGTCGTTGGAGCGCCGCCGCCGCCGCCACCACCGAAGGAAGAGCCGAAGCCACCACCCAAGCCCAAAGTGGTGCCCGCCATTCGCATTCGCAGCGAGAAGCTGTCGGGCGAAGATCCGCACCTTCCCGCCGTCGTCAAGGCCCAGCGTCGTGGCAGCGGTATGGTGATGGGCGCATACAAGATGTGCATTGGACTCGATGGCTCGATCTCTGATGTCGACGTGGTGACCAGCATCGCGGGCGCAGATGACTCCATCGTCGAAGTGCTGCGAACGTGGCGCTACAAGCCGCAGCAGATCCCGGTCTGCTTCATTCAGAACTTGCAGTTCGTGTTCGAGTGAGTCGGCTGGAGAAAAACAGATAACGAGCTGCGTCGGCGCAAAGTGGTGCTCGCAGGGGTGACGCGAGTCATCAGGCCGATGTCAGCAGGGATTTTCGGTTACCCGCGAAGACGAGGAACAAAATGGAACAGGGAATTAGTTTTAGCCCGAAGGCAATCTGGGACTCGACGTCCATCGCCGGCAAGGCGGTTATCATCGTGCTGGCCATCATGGGCATCTACATGTTGGCCGTCGCCATCGAGCGCTGGATCACCTTCTCGCGCGCCAAGCAGCGGTCGCTGCAGTTCGTGTTCGCGCTTCAGAAGAAGCTGGCCGACCGTGACATCAAAGGCGCACTGAGCCTCGCGCAGGTGAAGCCGCAAGGGCCGATCGCGATCGTCATCGAAGCCGCACTTCACGAGTACATCGATGGCCTTCATGCGCTGAAGTCGCTCGGACCTGATGAGATTGGCGACTTTGACCTCCTCGACGCTGTAAACCGCGCAATCGACCGTGTGAAAGAGCGTGAAGTGGCCGATTTGAAGAAGGGCCTCGGTGCGCTGGCGACCATCGCTTCGGCTGCTCCGTTCGTCGGTCTGCTCGGAACCGTCGTCGGCATCATCACCGTCTTTGCAACCATGTCGACCAAGGGCGCTGGTGGCATTGCCGCAGTCGCTGGTGGTATCGGTGAAGCACTGGTGACGACCGCGTTCGGTCTGCTCGTCGCAATCCCGGCGGTTATGGTGTTCAACTTCTTCACCAACTCGATTGACGAGTTCGTCGTGGACATGAACGA
>CAYTGC010001039.1:0-1507 GCA_964437195.1 uncultured Myxococcales bacterium
CGCTTGGCGACGGCGCGCTTCTCGGAACGGAGCGATGCCTCAAAAAGCTCGGCAAAAGACTCACCACCTGCAACTGCGGTGCGACCGCGAGCGGGTTCCATGCCGAGGTAGCGATGTTGGGTCTCGGGCTGAGCGAGATAGTCCCTGGGACTGCGGAGCGGCGGCTTGCGCATGGGAGAAGAGGCTCCTTCGTTGCCGAATCGGAAAGTTCGCGAAGTATTTTGCCCAAACGGCAGTTCGGTAAATTGTTGCTCGTGTTGCTGGTTTTGATTCCTTGGCTCCGCTTTGCGCTGCGGCTACTCGACTCGGGCACGCCCGATCACGCACGCTGGCAAGGGAAACCGGATACGCACCTTAACACGGAATTGGGCATTTTCGCCACCGAACTGCCGCGTGATGCATGTCAGCGGGAAGTGCGTGGTCCATCGAGAACGGGGTTGTCGCGAGACACGAAGCTGGCGAGGCTGCTCACAAAATCGGCCATCGGCTCGGTGTAGCGAGCCCGCCATGCCATAAGCAGTGACCGCAGCAGTCGACGTTGAGCGAGGCGCAGCGATTCGGTTGAGGCCATCGCGCCACAAATCACAGGATCGGTCGGCAGGACCTGGGCCTGATTCGGGCTGCTGACCGCCACGCGGCCAAAATCCGCAGCTTCGACCGCCAGCGTACAAAGTCCGAGCAGGTGGTAGCGCGCACGCAACCTCACCGTCGGGATGTCACTCTCCGCTAGCTCACGCAGCACCGGGAGATCTACGGCACTTGGCGGACTGATGGGAAGCGTTGGGTCGAACGCCGAGCTTGCTTGGTTGGCGGGCGGATTCATCGGCATGGAAAGCGCCATTCGCAGTCGCTGAAGTGCCACACGCTCGCGGGCCGCGGCCGTCTGCGGTTCGCTGCTTTTCGGCAGCGGCAGCCCGGTCACTGGAATCGCCGAAGGTGGCGGCATGATGCCTGTTCCTTCAGCCGGAGGCGGTGCGATGGGACTCGTCGATGGGGCCGCAGCTTGTGTCGCTTGATCCGCGGCGACGCCGGTTGGTGAGCTGGCGGCGACCACGCCCAAGGTCACTTCTTTGGGCATTCCCGTCGTCGAGACTGGAACCTTGATATTGTCGCAGACCGTCGGTCGAGGATGTTTCTGCACGGCAGCAGGAAGATCCTGCCACACTCGCTCAAGCATGAGCGTCTCGGGGGCTTGACGAAGGATGCTTGGATAATGCCGCGCGCCGTACAGGTCGAACACCGCGCGTTCCCATCCGAGGCACGATTCATCGAGAAGCTGCGCCGAATCAGGCGACGTTGCAGCCTTTTCCGCCATCGCTCGGTAGCTGCTGAGCATGTGATCGAGCTGAATCGAGTTCGTGTAGCGCGGAACTCTCGGCAGTCCGCTCGGGAGTGTGGGCGGTTGGATGGTGCAGCCTGCCAAAAGCAAGCCAGCACCGATGCCAAAACGTGCAACAGTCGCTCTCATCGGACGGTCCTTCGAAAAATGGAAGACGACGGTGCCACC
>CAYTGC010001040.1:0-1507 GCA_964437195.1 uncultured Myxococcales bacterium
TCGCTCAGAACTTCCAGAGGAAGTCCGCGGCCCCGCAGTTGTGAATGTGGAGTGCAAGACCGAGCACTCGCTGCGCATCCTGGTGGACGGCATCGACACCGGACAGACATGTCCTACGGAGGATCTTCGACTCTCCGTGGGATCCCATACCTTCGGCTTCCTAAATCCTGTGACGGGAGAACAGAACGAGAAACAGCAGAAGGTCAAGAAAAGCAAGTCCGCAGTAAAGCTGAAGGTGCAGTTCTAACGTACGATTCCCACCATTGCGTCAGCTTCGCGATCGTCTTCTTTCGGCGTCCGAACACTGCGTTGGTTGCGCAAGACAGCTTCAGCGCGCATTCCGGCCCAAAGTGACCGTGAATTCCGGTCCTGTCGCCGCTGGTCAGAAAGTGTAGAGAAATCGCTGGTTTGTGAAGGGGCAGCGCTATCGCCGCAGGGCGGGAAGTGCTGATGGGGGCGAGCTGCGGGGCAGGGCTTTTTGCGTTTGAGGGAGGCGCGGCGGTACTGGCGGGTGTCGGGGCGTTCGCGGGATTCCTTGAGGCGATAGGACTCGCCTTCGATCTGCACGATCTCGGCGTTGTGTGTGAGTCTGTCGAGGAGAGTGACGACGGACGTAGCACTTTGAAAGATTTCGTGCCACTCCGTAAACGGCTTGTTGGTGGTGACGATCGTGGATACGCGCTGGTATCTGCGGGTGATGACCTCGAACAAAAGGTCAGCAGCGCGTGCGTCGTAACTGAGATACCCAACTTCGTCGATGCAGAGCAGCTTAGGGTGGTGCCTTTCCTGGCTGTGTCCTCGACCGCCCAGACCAAGAGGCCGACCTGAGCCCCGAGCAACTTCAGCTCCAAGACCCCCCCGCAACCACGCCTGCTGCATCGATCAAGCCGTTCCCGATTCCACCGTGCAGACCAACGTCCAAGGCCCCCCCGACCGCAAGGAATGGGACCGGACCGAGGGTATTGGGAGGGGTGACCAAACGCAGGACTGCGGAATACCGGCAACAACTCCCGCGAATTCCTTCTGCGTGTCACCGAACAGCTTTCTGCATCCGAGCTGATGCCGCTGCCTTCCGAGTGCAATCGAAAGTACCTGAGAGTGCCGACTCGGCGGAGCCTCTCACTTCAGAAGTTGCTGGCAACGCAACGCTTTACGAAGTAAAAAACCCCATGCGCCTTTCCATCGGCTCTGGATTCCGACCCGTCCCGGCTTTGGTCGTTGTGCTGCTTGTCGCTGGCTGTGGTAACACGACCGTGTCACTTACCGACTACAATACAAGCTGCGCTACCGATGCGGACTGTATGGCGGTCACGGTCGGCAGCGTCTGCGGCTGCTCCTGTGGCAACGCCGCCATCAACCGCACCGACGCCGTCCGGTACCACAGCGACTATACAGCCGCACGCAGCCATTGTTCCGGTCCCGAGTGCCTCGCCGACTGCGCCGCCCCGAAGTTGTCATGTAGCAGCGGCACCTGCAAGCTCACGTACTGACGAGGTGAAGGGATCCC
>CAYTGC010001041.1:0-1502 GCA_964437195.1 uncultured Myxococcales bacterium
AATGCAGAGGCGTGGTTTCAGTACAACAAGGAATTCCGTCGCAACATGGCGGCCCTTCCATTCGACGAGCACAGCATCATCTTGCGGACAATCGAGTCCAAAGCGCTGCCACACCCGAGAGACGACTTCTGGCACTTCTCGGTCCAGAGCGCCAAGGACTTTGTCAGCAAGATGGAGAAGCCCTTTTACCGAAGCGCAGAGCAGGCCATGAAAGACGCCAAAGCCCCGAATCCTCCCGTCGTGGGCTTGTCCTATATTGGTCTGCCGTAGTGATTTTTTACACCATGCGAGCGGCTCATTTTTACGTGGTTCTGTTGACTCTGTTGCTAAGCCAGCAGAGTGACTCTTTTGGCCGTTCTTCTCGACGATCTGTGGCCGCGATTCCCAAGGAAAAAGCGATTCCCAAGGAGAAAGAAGGGGAAAAAGGACCGGCTGCAGTTGTCCCGATTGTCCATCCAGACCCTGTTCCTTGCGGTGAGCTTCCTGCGGACATGGCCTGCATTCCTGGAGGCGAGTTCATTCGCGGCATCAACCATCGCAGCAGCAACGCCCGCCCCGCTGATCATGTTTGGCTACAGACCTTTTACATGGACAAATTCCATGTGACCTACTCGCAGTATCAAACATGCGTGAAAGAGGGAAGGTGCAAGCCCGCGAGGCCGACCTATCCTGACTTCAATCATCCACACCAGCCGATGACCAAAGTCAGTTACTTCGATGCGCTGAACTACTGCATGGTGCACGGAAAGCACCTTCCGACGGAAGCGCAGTGGGAAAAGGCCGCCCGTGGGACCGACGGACGAACATATCCCTGGGGCAATGAACCGATCACCTGCAAGCGGGCGATCTTTTTCGATCAACAGGGGCGCAGCTGCGGAGTCAAGCAGCGCGGTCGAGAGGCAGACAAAGGCAAGCCTTGGGATGTGGGCTCCCGGCCTCCGGGGGTCTATGGACTTTACGACATGTCCGGAAACAGCTGGGCCTGGGTGCTCGATTGGTATTCACCGAGCTACGCGGACTGCGGCAAAGACTGTCAGGGAGTCGATCCGAAGGGCCCCTGTCAGGGTGAAGATCCCTGCCCAGGACACAAGCTGCACATTGTTCGCGGCGGTTCCTGGTTCTGGGGGCCCGCGCAGGCCACCACCTACTATCGGCGTCCCGTTCCGCCCGTAAATCCCCACCACTTCGGGTTCCGTTGTGCGGCGAGCGTCCAAGAAGCCATCGCGCTCGGAAAGCCAGATACCGTCAGTCCACCCCACGCCGCAGCCGTCGCACGCCCAGCCGCATCCAGTGAACCGACTCGCGGCCAGGAATCAAATTAGCACGGGCCCAAGCGGTCCGATGTGAGCCGCGAAGCGCACCTGGCGAAACGGACAGGACACCAGCGTGTCTGGGTTTGGGACAGGCAAGGGTCTGGCTTCGGGCAAGCTCTTCCGATCTGTTGGTCCTCACGGACAGGAAGTTCGATGGGTATTTCTCGACGGGAGAGACTTTATCGGGCT
>CAYTGC010001042.1:0-1500 GCA_964437195.1 uncultured Myxococcales bacterium
GAGACAGGGCTAAAAAGGCCGCAGTCCTTTCATGGGGAATCCACTGTCCATGACACAGCCCGCACTGCCCCCCGGCGCGATTGTCGCCGAAAAGGCGCCGCCGCCGTTCTCGCTGCTCGACTACGAAGGAAACCTTCGGCCCGATGCAGATCCCAGCTTGGTTCCTGACATTTCCGACGCCGACTGCCTGCGTCTGTATCGGGAATTTATCAAGCTTCGCCTCGTCGATGATCGCTACCTGAAGCTCCAGCGTCAGGGGCGGCTCGGCTTTTACATGCAGTCGACCGGCGAGGAAGCGACCCAGCTTGGCGTCGCCTATGCGCTGCGCCAGTCCGACTGGATCTACCCGTCGTATCGCGAGCCCGGCATCGCCTTTTTCCGTGGCTACTCGATCGGCGACTTTACCAACCAGCTGTTTGGCAACGCCGAGGACCCGATCAAGGGTCGGCAGATGCCGGTCCACCACAGCTTCCGCGCCGGCAACTTCGTGTCGATTTCCTCGCCGGTCGGGACGCAGATTCCGCAAGCGGTGGGAACGGCCCGCGCCGCCCAGATCCTGAAGCACGACACGGTGACGGCGGTGTTCTTCGGCGAAGGGACGACCTCGCCGGGGGACTTCCACGTCGGCCTAAACTTCGCCGGGGTGTGGAAAGCGCCGGTGATCTTCGTCTGCCGCAACAACGGCTGGGCGATCTCGACGCCGATTTCGGTGCAGACCGCCTCGCCGAGCATCGCCCACAAGGCGCTCGGCTACGGCTTCCCCGGCCTGCTCGTCGATGGCAACGACATCCTGGCGATGATCGCGGCGACGCGGATTGCGGCCAAGCGGGCGCGGGCGGGTGAAGGCGCGACGCTCATCGAAGCGCTGACCTACCGCCGCGCGGCGCACTCGTCTTCGGACGATCCGTCGGTCTACCGCAAGGGCAAAGACGACGAGATCAAAGAGTGGGAGCGGCGCGATCCAGTGGCTCGCTTTAGCCGCTATCTGGAGCGGCGCGGCATCCTGACCCCGGCGATCGATGCGCAGTACCGCGACGAGATCACACAAGAGATCAGCGCGGCCCTGGCCCACATCGAGCACGTCGGTACGCCGCCGCTCATGTCGCTGATTGAAGATGTGTACGCCCAGCCGACGGACCACCTGCGCGAACAGCTCGCCGAGCTGCTTACGCTGCCCCGTCAGAAGCTAGGACACGGTTAGACCGCCGATTCTTGAGGAGCTTTCTTCGACATGCCCGTATACAACATCATCCAAGCGGTCAACGACGCCCTGCGCATCGAGATGCGCAAAAACCCCAACATCGTTGTGCTCGGTGAAGACGTCGGGAACTTCGGCGGCGTCTTCCGCGCGACGAGCGGCCTGCAAGAAGAGTTTGGCAAGGAAAGGGTCATGGACACCCCGCTTGCCGAGGCTGGCATCATCGGCACGGCGATTGGTATGTCGCTTTATGGCCTGCGCCCGGTCGCCGAGATCCAGTTTGCCGACTTCATCTTCCCGGC